>NZ_WPCA01000016.1 GCF_009741825.1 Halapricum sp. CBA1109 | reverse complement strand
GGCGGTCGATACCGAAACGACCGACAATAAATACTACAAGTCAGTCTTCCTCATCCGCCGAGCGGGTGAACCGGGGCGGCAACAGCGCCTCGAAGTCGTCGTGCTGGAAGGTCCCCAGTTCCGTCCCATCGATGGTTTTGACGTGCGTGAACAGCGTCCCCTCGTCGTATGCCGACGTGGCCATCGCGTCCGCGAGCACGAGGTCGTACCGCATCGCGAGCAGTAGCGTCGTCTTCGAGTCCGAATCGAGCACCTCAAGCAGGAGGTACATGAACCCCTCGACGACGTTGCTGTAGGCCTGATACTGGTCGAGGGCGTTTTCCTCGTAGACCTCGGTGAACTCCTCGGCGTAGTTGTCCGGGAGGACCGTCACGAGGCCGAAGCGCTCGGGGTCGTCGCCGTCGTCGCGGCTGAGCGGCGCGGTCTGAGCGGTCGTGAGCGTGACCGCGTCCCAGCCGTCCTCGCGGCGACGCTCGGCGATTGCCTCCATATCGTCGAGCGTCCGTGACCACGCGTCGGTCTGTCGGCCCGTGTCGTCGATAACGCGGTCGACGTACTGTGGCGTATCGTCCATACAGGACCACGAACGGGGACGGGTATGACTTTTTTGCCGCCTACCCGACGCCGCCAGCGACTTCCAGCAACAGAGAGACGAGCAGCGCCCCCACGCCGCCGAGGAACAGTTTCCCGGCCTGTGAGAGCTGTCGCTTCGCCACGACCGCGGCGTCGAACCACCGGAGCGGCGGGACGGACTCGACCGTCCGCTGGATCCGACCTGTCTGGACCGGGGAACGATTGTCGGGCTCTACGTCCGCCGGCGACCGGGGCCACAGCCGGAAGGTGCCGTAACTGACCAGCGCCCATCCGGCGACGAACAACAACGTCTTCACGCGGACGAGGTCCCCGCCGGTGAGGACCGTGAGCGCGAACGCGGCCGCCGTGACGGCCCCCGTGACCGCCGCGGCGTAGACCACGGCGTCGACAGCCGTGGCTGTGGCGACGGCCACCCTGCTGGACGGGTCGCCGCGGACCGTCATCCGTGGCGCTCGTCGAGGACGTCGTCCGGTTCTCGGTAGGCTTCGGCGTGACGGTGACAGAAGCTCTTCCGACCGGAGACGCTGACGGAGTGGTACTCCGGCTGTATCGGCTCGTCGTCCTCGTCGAACCCGCCGGACCCGTCGGCGTGGCCGTCACAGACGCTCGCGAACTCCTCGGCGAGCAACGCCAGCGCCGCCGCCTCGTCGTCGTTCTCGACGAGGTCCGCCACGTCGTCGAGGACGGACTGTACGTCCTCGGGAACGGCCACGTCGCCGAACAGTTCGTCGTACGTCTCGTCGAGGCTCTTGAAACGCGACTCCCGGCCCAGCAACTCGCCGATGCGTTCCCTGACCGTCCGTTCGGCACGCTCGCGTTCCCGGAGAACCTCCCGGAGCGTGCCGATGCCCTCCCACACCTCCTCGTCGAGGTGTTCGTACTCCGGCGGACGGATACGGACGGGACAACGCGTCGCGAACGGACACCCTTCCGGGGGGTACCGGGGGTTCGGCGGCGTCCCGCGGAGCGTGAACCGCTGTTTCGTGCTCGTCGGGTCGGGTTCGGGGATGGCCGACAGCAGCGACTGGGTGTAGGGGTTGGCCGGATCGCTGAACAGCTCCTCGGTCGGTCCTATCTCCATGATGTGGCCGAGATACATCACCGCGACGCGGTCACAGATGTGCCGGACGACCGAGAGGTCGTGGGCGATGAACAAGTAGGTCAACCCGAACTCGTCTTGGAGGTCCTCAAGCAGGTTGATTATCTCGGCCTGCACGGAGACGTCCAGCGCCGACACCGGTTCGTCGAGGACGATGAAATCCGGTTCCAGCGCGAGCGTCCGGGCGATGCCGATGCGCTGGCGCTGGCCGCCGGAGAACTGGTGGGGATAGCGGTAGTAGTGCTCGCGCTTGAGGCCGACGGTGTCCAGCAGGTCCCGAACCTTCTGTTTGCGCTCGCGCGCCGTCTTCCAGTCGTGGACGTCGAGCGGTTCCCGGATTATCTCGCCGATGGTCATCCGGTCGTTGAGGCTGGACTCGGGGTCCTGAAACACCATCTGGGCGTTCTGTCGCCACTCGTAGAGTTCCTCGCCCGACAGCGTCGTCACGTCGACGCCGTCGAATCTGATCTCGCCGGCAGTCGCCTCCTCCAGTTGGAGGAGCGTCCGGCCGAGCGTCGTCTTGCCACACCCGGACTCGCCGACGAGGCCGAGCGTCTCGCCGCGTTCGATGTCGAAGCTCACACCGTCGACGGCCTTGACGGGCGTGCCGCCGAACAGGCCGCCCTGCTCGTAGTAGGTCTTGAGGTTCCGTACCTCGACCATCGTGTCGCGGCCGGGCCGTTCGTCGGGCGTCACCGTCTCCTGGCTCATTGCTCGTCACCTCCCTGTGCCTCGGCGTGCGAGCGCAGCGCCTCGCCTTTGGTCCGGTCGTCGGGGTAGAGCAGACACGCCGCGGTGTGGTCGTCGGTGTCGGCGTCGACGGGGAGCCTGACCGGATGGATCTGCTCGCACTCGTCGAAGGCCTTGGGACACCGCGGGGCGAACCGACAACTGGTCGCTTTCTCGTTGGGCGTCGGCACGCTCCCCTCGATGGTCCGGAGCCGCTCGCCGGCGTGCTGGCCGGGAATCGACTCCAACAATCCCTGCGTGTAGGGGTGCTTCGGGTCGGCGAACAGCGGTTCGACGCTCGCGCGTTCGACGACCTCGCCGGCGTACATCACGTTGACGTGGTCCGATACGTCGGCGATGACGCCCATGTCGTGAGTGATGAACATGATCGCCAAGTCCCGTTTGTCCTGTAGCTCGGCGAGTAGTTCGAGGATCTGGGCCTGAATCGTCACGTCCAGCGCTGTCGTCGGTTCGTCACAGATCAGCACGTCCGGATCACAGGCGAGCGCCATCGCGATGACCGCCCGCTGGCGCATCCCGCCGGAGAACTGGTGGGGGTACTCTTTCACCCGGCGACGGGCGTCCGGGATACCGACGTCTTCGAGCAGTTCGGCGGCCTCCTGTGTCGCCTCGCGGCCGGTGATGCCGCGGTGGAGCCGCAGGGACTCCTTGATCTGGTTCCCGACGGTGTAGACGGGGTTGAGGCTCGTCAGCGGGTCCTGAAACACCATCGCGATGCGCCCGCCACGGAGGAGCCGCTGTGCCTCGCCGCTCGCCCGCGTGGCCTCGACGAACCCGTCGGTGACCGTCTCCGGGTCGGCGGGGTCCCCGCCCGTGACGAACACGCAGTCGTCCGCGTCGACCATCCCGAACTCGTCACCGTGGCCCGACGCGGCGATGTCCGCGACGGTCACCTCCTCGGGATTGGAGCGACCGAACGCCCGCGGGGAGAGCTCTAGCTCCGCCAGCAACTCCTGTGGGTCGTACTCCGCTTCGAGGTCCGCCACGTCGACTGTCAGGTCCGGGAACTGCTCTGCGTACTCCCGGACGGTCTCGCGGTGTTGGAACCGGACGCTACTCCCCTGGAGAATCCGGCCCGGCGACTCGACGAGCCCCATAATCGACCGGGCGGTGACGCTTTTGCCCGACCCGGACTCGCCGACGATACCGACCGTCTCGCCGGGGAAGATGTCGAAGGTCACGCCGTCGACGGCCCGGATGGTCTCCTTGTCGGTGAAAAACGCCGTCTGGAGGTTCCGGACGTCGAGTATCGGCTGCTCGTCGTCGGCCATCATCCACCACCTCCGCCGGCGGTGGCGCCGGCGTCGCCGCCGTCGACGTCGGCCTCCGGATCGATTGCGTCCCGGATGCCGTCACCGAGGGCGTTGAACGCCAACACGACCAGCGCGATGACGATGCCGGCGATGGTCGAGACGTGATAGGAGTCCGTCCCGATGTACGGCCGGCCGTCGCTTATCAGCCGTCCCCACTCGGGAGTCGGTTCGGTGATGCCCAGACCGAGGAAGGATAGGGCAGACACCGTGATGATGATACCGCCCAGCAGCAGCGAGGCGTAGATCATGATGTAGCTCATAATGTAAGGTGCCATGTGTTTGCGCATAATCTTGCGTGGCGTCTGTCCGTACGTCTTGGCGGCGTCGACCCACTCCTCTTCGGCGACCTGCAGCGAGGGGCCGCGTATCGAACGCCACATCCCCGGCCAGTAGGCGAACCCGAGGATAATCGCCAGTAACACGCCGCCATCCAGTGGTTCCGCCAGCCAGTGTTCGGACTGCTGGAAGATGACGACCAGCATCATCACCAGTACGAGTACCGGGATGGAGATGATGGTGTCGCTGGTGAACACGACGATGATGTCGAGCAAGCCCCGGTAGTACGCCGACAGCAGCGAGAGCATAATGGCGATGAGCGCGCCGAACCCGACGGCAGACAGCGCGATTATCAGCGACGTACGGGCCCCATACGCGAGGTTCGTCGTCATACTCTCGCCGTCCGGTGTGGTCCCGAGGGGCATCCACCGGTCGAAGTCGTCGTAGCTCATCGGACCGACAGTGCCCTGTCCGTCGGACTCGCTCAGGAGGTTCGCCCGGCCCTGATACACCGTCTCTATCTCGCCGTCGTCGTTGAGATACTCGAACTCGTGGTTGTACGGTTCGTAGATGTTGGCGTCGGCCGGGACGGGGCTGATCGCCGGTGCGAACGCCGCCAGCACGACGAACGCGAAGACAATGATCAGGCCGAACATCCCCCAGTAGTGGTTGCGGAACCGCTTGACCGTGTCGTCGCGGGGCGTCCAGTCCGCCTCGCGGTAGTAGGTCCGGTAGACGTTGTAGCCCCGCCAGACCCACGCCAGACAGACGAAGGCGTAGATCCAGACCAGCACGTTCCGGATGGCCCACGCCCACGCGGGCGAGAGCCCCATAAAGGTCCCCTCCCAGCCACCGCCGGGAGTCCGGTGACCGAGGTTCGGGATGAGTTCCCGACTCGTCAGCGTCGGCAGGTCCGAGAGGATGCCGACGCCGGTGACCCACGCGCCGACTTCGGTGTCGACGATGGACCCGACGGGGGTGTAGATCAGCGCGAACGCGACGGCACCGAGTATCGCCGTCAGCGCGAGTCGCTCGCCGTAGATGCGGCGACGCCGCGACATCTCCCGACCGAGGACGTCGTCGAGTCTCACGGGGAGATACCCCTGTAGGAGGGTGGCGACGACGAACATCACCGCCAGTAGCGTCCCGTCGTGGGCGAGGGCACCGACGAGCAGTCCGGGCGTGTCACCGGCCACGCCGGCGACCACGCCCTCGACGTTGCCGCCGATGTACGGGGGAAGGCTGGCGAATCCCTCGATGACGAACACGATAGCCTGCCCGAACACGAGGACGCCGTCGAGGAGTCGGCCGAACTCCAAGGCCACGAGGAAAAGCGCACCCGCGGCCCACAGCAGTGCCGGCCGGGGGTTAGATCGGATCCGTTCGCGGAGCGAGCGGTCGACACCGCTGTCCGCCGGTCCGTTCGCCTCGTCAGTCGTCGGGCCGGATACCTCACTCATTGTTGACACCTACCCGTGGATCGACGACGGTGTACAGGAAGTCCTGGAGGACGTTCAAGAAGACGATCAACAGCGTGAACAGGAACACGATCGACCCCGCGAGCGGCAGGTCCGCCTGCGTGATCGCGAGGAAGTACAACCGGCCCAGACCGTTGATACTGAACACTGTCTCGACGATGACGGATCCTCCGATCAGGATGAACGCCTCGTTGGTGATGATCGGTATCAGCGGGATCAGTGCGTTCCTGAAGATATGTTTCCAGACGATGGTCCTGCTCTTTAGGCCTTTGGCCTTGGCCGTCTCGACGTACTTGGCGTTGATCGATTCGAGGATGGCCGTCCGGCCGATGCGGAGTTCGGCCGCCATCGACGCCGACCCGAGGATGATCGCCGCCGGGAGTATCAACTTGATGTCGACGAGCACTCCCTGTAACGAGTCGAACGCCAGCGACGGCGACTGCCCGACGAGGCTGGAGATGTCCGGCCCGATGGTGTACCAGTCGAAGCCGAACCAGCCACCTCGGGTCCGCCGGAGGATCGCAAGCGCCATCACCGCGAGCCAGAAGTTCGGCATCGCCAGCCAGAGGATGCCGCTCACTGACGCGACGTAGTCCCCGATAGTGTTCGGACGCAGACCCGCGTAGAACCCCAGCGGGATGCCGATGAAAAGCGGGAGCAGGATGGCCCAGAACCCGAGCCACACCGTCACCTGCACGGTCGAAGCAATGGCCTCGGCCACTGGCTGGCCGGCCCGCGTCACCCACGACTCGCCGGAGAACGTGATCAGATCAGTCATAAACCGGATGTACTGATCCCACAGCGGTTCGTTGAGGCCGAGTTGCTCCCGGAGTCGGGAGGCGTCGGCACCGCTGGCCTGTGGCCCCAGCCTCGCGGCGACCGGATCGAGCGGCCCCTTCCGCAGGATGATGAACAGGAACGTCATCACCGAGAACAGGATCGGTACGGCCAGCAACAGTCGTTTGAAGAAGTATCGCCAGCGGCTCATCGCCGCTCACCCGTTGTGTCGTGTGCTCTCTGGGTCATGTATTTGTATGTAGGAAACCGCCGGAGGGATAAGTTCCGCGGGCGTTCTCAGGAGTCGCTATTCTCGGACAGTTCGGTGTGCCAGTCGAGGTAGTAGCCGTTGTTATCGGCCGGCATTCCGGAGGTGTCGGTGTTTTTCGGCTCGAAGCCGAAGTGACCGTAGGCGACGCTCTCCCAGGACCAACCCCAGCCCAGCGAGTACATCTCCAGATTGCCTTCGTAGCCACGGCTGACCAGCGTCCCGAACTGTGCCTCTTCGAGTTCCATCTCGACACCGTTACCGGATAGCTTGTCCCGCAACAGGCCCGCCGCGTCCTGGTAGGTGTTGCTCACGTAGGTCGTGCAGGTGATCTCGAAGGGGTCGTCCTCCGTGTACCCCGCCGACTCGAGCACCTCACGAGCGCCGTCGATGTCGGTCTCGTTGGGACTGAAGGGGTAGCTGTCTTGGAACTCCTCGTAGCCGTCCTGTCCGGTGGGCCAGATTCCCGGCGGCGTGAAGCTGTAGGCCGGGACGCCACGGCCCGCGAAGACGTCGTCGACGATTTCCTGCTGGTTCAGTACGTACGCGAACGCCTGCCTGACCTCGATGGGGACGTTCCCCGCGTTGAAGCCGAAGTATCGCGTCACCAGTTCGGGCAACCCGAGGTAGTTCACCGTCTCGCCGTTCTCCAGTTCGCCGTAGGTCCCGACGTCTCGACCGCGGTCGTCCGCCGAGGCGTCGATCTTGCTCGGGTCGTAGTAGGAGGTCGGGATCCCGAAGATATCCGCGTTCTGCTCGACCGCGTAGGTGAACAGGGCTTCGGGGTCCTCGATGATTGCAAAGTGGACCGAGTCGACGCTGGCGACCTCGTCGTGGTAGTCCTCGAAGGTCGTCAGCCGGACCTCGTTGTCTATCTCGAAGGTGTCCATCTCGAAGGGGCCCGTCCCGTCGGTGGCCGTGACACGGAAGTCCTGGTGGGCGACCTCGCCCTCGTAGCCCTCGACGTCGCCGACCTTCCCCTCCGGGATGATCGAGAAGGCCGTGTAGGTGAGGACGTCCATCACCGCCGGGTTGGGGTTGCGAACCTCTAACTCGACTGTGTAGTCGTCGACCGCTTCGACGGCCAGCGACCCCGGAACGACGTTGCCCTCGTCGTCCGTCTCGTGGACGGCCCCGACGCCGTCGGGACTGGAGAGCATGAAGTTCGCGCGGACGCTGTTCTCGGACTCGGTCATCCGCCGCCAGGAGTATACCACGTCGTCGGCGGTCATCTCGCCGCTCTCGTGGAACTGGACGCCCTCCTTGAGGTTGAACGTGTACGTCGTCTGGTCTTCGGAGAGTTCGAACCCTTCGATGAGCTGGTTCTCCATCTCCGGGACGCCGTTCGGATAGGTGACCAGCGGTTCGTATATCTGCGTGATGACTGTCGAACTCGCCTCGTCGTCGGACTCTATCGGGTCGACGTGGGCGTGCGTGCTGTTGGTCCGGTTCAACTCCGTGTCGCCGTTGGTCAACTCCACGGTGTTCAGTTGCTGGAAGGACTGCCCCAGCGCACCGATCTTCGGCACGTCGACGTAGTCGTACCAGAACCGCTCGCTGAAGTCGTGCATGAAGTTCAGCACGATCACGCTGTTCCGTACCGCCTCCTCGATGTCGAGATAGGCCTCGTTGCGGGTTTCTTGGGCGTCCGGCCCCGGATTGTCGACGACCGTCTCCCACGCCTCTTGGGCCTGATCAGCCCACTGTGAGGCGTCTAGGGAGACGTCACCGGTTCCCGACGAGGTCGTCGTCCCGTCGCCGCCACTGTCGAGGAAGGCGGAACACCCTGCGAGGCTCGCTGCCGCGCCGCCGCCCATCAGCGAGAGCATCTTTCGTCGCGTACTTCCTGACTTATCGCCTGAATCTGGCATATAGGGTCCATTTTAACACAGAGGCTAAAAAGCTACCGCTGAAGGCGAATATATTCGACATTCAGAAAGAGAAGATTCGACACATAAAATAAAACAAAAGCAATGTTGGTAATTGACTGTAACTATTATTAATACGAAAGATGGGGCACTATCATTGTTCAATTTCCACTTTCGGCCGGTGTCGAAAGATATGCTTCTCGGGAATAGAATAGCTCAAATACATAATCGCTACCGGCGCAGTTTGCCCGTAGTATCGCGCCCGTCAACGAAACTCTCGGAGCGTGGTCTGTCGGGGCGAGCGCTGCTGGCGGTCCCCGTCGGTGTCGCCGTCTCCGAACCCGTCGAGGCTGACCTGTCGGCGGTCGGTAAAGGAGAGGTTCGAGACGCGGACGCCGACCTTCCGGACGCGGTCGTCGGCGAACTCACCGAGCAACTCCTCGGCGATGGCGACCACCAGATCCGGGTCGTCGACCGGACCCGACAGCGACCGGGCCCGCGTGTGTATCTCGTACGGCGGCGTGACCACCTTGACGCCGATGGTCTGATATAGGGCGCCCTGTCGCGTCGCGCGGTCGGCGACCGCCGTGGCGAGCCCCCTCGCTCGCTCGCGCACCCGGTCGAACTCCTCGACAGCGCCGTCGAACGCCGACTCCCGCGAGAGGCTCTTGGGGTCGCCTTTCGGCGTGACCTGCCTGTCGTCCTCGCCGCGGGCGAAGCGGTATATCTCCCGGCCGCGCTCACCGAACCGCTCGGCCAGTCGGTCCGGGTCCGCCGCCGCGAGGTCCCCGGCCGTCTCGATGCCCATCGACCGGAGCGTCCGCGCGGTCACCGGGCCGACGTTGTGGACCGCCTCGACGCCCATCGGCGCGAGAAACGACGCCACCTCGCCGGGTTCGACTACGACGAGTCCGTCCGGCTTGTCGGCGTCGCTGGCTATCTTCGCCGCAGACATCGTGGGTGCAACGCCGACGCTGGCGACGACGCCGGCCTCCCGTTCGACGGCCGTCTTCAACTCCCCGGCGAAGCCCTCGGCGGACGCCCACTCCGTCCGGTCGGTCACGTCGAGGTACGCCTCGTCGATGCTGACCGCCCGCATCACGTCGGCGCTCTCCGCCAAGACGGACTGGACAGAGTCGCTGACCGACTCGTAGAAGGCCATATCCACCGGCCGGTAGAACGCCGACGGGCCGTCCTGCTCGTCGCCCGCGCGCCGGGGCAGTATCTCCAACGCCTCCGAGATGGCCATCGCGCTCTCGATACCGTGTTCGCGGGCCTCGTAACTGGCCGTCGCGACGGCGCCGACAGTCTCCTCGGGCTCGTAGCCCATCCCGACGACCAGCGGTTCGCCGCGTAACTGCGGCTCGCGGAGTCGCTCGCAGGCGGCGTAGAAACAGTCCATATCGACGTGACAGACTATCTGCTCGGGTTTCGTTTCGGTGCCGGGCAGTCGTCTGTCGGGCATATCTGAGGGGTAGGACGGCCGAAAGGTGAAAGTCACGTCTGACGTGGAAGGTGCCGGCCGAACCCCGTCGAAAACCGCACGAACCCGCGGCGGACTGCCGCGGGGCGAACAGTTCGTGGACGGTGCCAATCCCGAGTGTTCGCGATGGTGGTTCCCATCGGGAGCCTCTCGGAACGAGGTTCCATATGTATGTGATTGCCACACACACTTGAACATTGCCCTCGGTTTCGGCGGTCACGCACTCGAAAGAGAAGGGGACTGTCTCAAGCGACCGGGTCGACGAGGTCTTCGAGGACCGATCGCGGGTCGTCGGCCTTCGCGACGCCGCTGGCCAGCAGGACGCCCGTCGCGCCCAGATCACCGGCGGCGTCGACGTCGTCGCCGTCGGAGATGCCGGCACCACAGTAGACGTCGACGCTCTCGTCGACGTTGGCCGCGGCCTCGACGGCGTCGGTGACGATGTCGGGGTCGGCCGTCGCCACGGAGACGTCGCCGCCGATGAGTTCCGGCGGTTCGACGGCCACGGCGTCGGGACCGAGCGCCGACACGGCACCGATCTGTGCGGGGTTGTTCGCACAGACGCAGGTCTCCAGATCGGCCCGTTCGGCCGCCTGTACCGACGCGTCGATGTCGGCCAGTTTGAGGCGGTGCTCGGAGTGGTTGATCAGCGTGCCGTCCGCACCGGCTTCGGAAACGGTTTCGGCGAGCGTGTGGCCCGTGTTCGACCCGTAGTCGATTGGGTCGACGTGCTGGGCCCACGTCTCGACACCGGTCTCGGCGACGGCGCTCAGGTGTGCGGCCTGTGGCGCGACGCCGACGCGGACGCCGCTGTCGTCGGCCACGTCGGCCGCAGCGCGGGCGACGTCGATGTGATCACAGGGGTACGTCTTCAGGTTGACGAGAACGAACATCACTTACTACCCCACCCGCCCGGGGAAAATAGGTTTCGAGTTGGAGCCGTTCACGAACGTTCAATACACCGCGGCTATATTGTGCGGGACGTGAGCTCTCCCACGCCCGACCGCGGGACGGTCCTCGTCGTCGAGGACGAGAAACACCTCGCCGACCTCTACACCGAGTACCTCGCCGACGTCCATACCGTCCGGACCGCCTACGGCGGTTCCGAGGCCATCGATATGCTCGCGCGGGACGTCGACGTAGTGCTGCTCGACCGCCGGATGCCGGTCGTCTCCGGCAACGAGGTGCTCGCGGCAATCGAAGACTCGGAAGTCGATCCGCAGGTGGCGATGGTCACCGCCGTCGACCCTGACTTCGACATCATCGACCTCGGCGTCGACGACTACATCGTCAAGCCGGTGAGCAAGGCGGCTCTCCGGGACGTCGTCGACCGCCTGCTGACCATCGCCGAGTACAACGACCGCGTCCAGCAGTTGACTTCAAAGCGCCTCACCCGGAACGTCCTGCAGGTCGAGAAACCCAAATCGGAACTGGAAAACAGCGACCGGTACGCGACGCTGGAGGCCGAAATATCCGACCTTGAATGTGAACTGGACGACCTCGCAGAAGACCTCGAAGAGGACGACATCGTCCGCCACCGCTGACTGAACCCGTTCGCCCCCACGCTCGGGACGAGGGTCTTAGTCCTTCCGTTCGACCACGTCGCCGAGCGTCGTCGTCCCCGCGTCCGAGGAGCCGTCCCAGTCGTTATCCTCGTCCGCACTGCCGCCCGCCGAGAGGTCGATACCGAGTTCGCTCTCCAACTTGGACTGGACGTCGTCGCTCGGGAGCGTCTGACCCTGTTCGAGTTTCTGGATCAGGCTCGCCTTCTCGTTGAGTTTCTTCGCCAGTTCCGACTGGCTGAGCCCCTCGCTCTCGCGGGCCGACCGGATTATCTCGTCGTAGTCCTGTGCCACCTCGTCCATCTCGTCGAACATATCCGTCCGCCGGCCGCCGCCCCCACCGCCGCCGCTCGACTGACTCGACGACCGGGTGGAGGAACTCCCGGAACTCCCGCCGTCCGACCCGCCCGAACTCGACCCCGTCGAGTACTTCGTCGACGTGCTGGAGCTGTCTTGGGTCCGCACCTCGGTCCCGAAGTCGGTACAGTCGTCGCAGACGTCGAGTTCCGCACCTTCGACTTTCACCGTCTTCGGCGAGGACGTCTCGGCTCCGCACATCTCACACTGAACCATACCCTGCCTTAGCCCTGCCCTCCCTATAAAACGTACGCCGCCCTACGAGAGGTCGCCCATCGCGTAGTAGAACCGCTGGAGGGCGGTCAGGTGCCCGACGACGGCGAAGACGACCAGCAGCCACCCGATAAGCGTCAGTCCGTAGAGGGTGCCGGTCAAAAAACGCCGCGACCACGCCGGTCCCGCCGGCCAGCGCCAACCGGTCGGCCCGGCCGAGCACACCGCCGTACACCCGGTCCAACCCGACGGCCTGGGCCTGCGTCCCCAGATACGAGGTCATCAGCACGCCCGTCACCGCCGCGAGGCCGAGGCCGAACTGATCGACACCGGCCGCGAGCCCCACCAGTAGGAAGATGTCCGCGTAGCGGTCCAACACGTGGTCCAGCAGGTCCCCGCCCTCCGAAGCGACCGACAACTCGCGTGCCAGCGCCCCGTCGAGCAGGTCCAACAATCCGTTTGCCAACACCAGCGCCGAGCCGAGCAAGTACAGTATCGGCGTCTCCCCCGCGAGATAGAACACCCCGCCCGCGAGGGCGGCGACGCCTATCGCCAGCACGCTGACGAGGTTCGGCGTCAGGCCCAGACGCACCGACACCGCGACGAACGGTTCGAGGATGCGGTCGGCGACGGAGCGATACTGGTCGAGTGTCATATATACCCCACGTAGTCGACGGTGCCGGCCGACGGCTCGCGGTCGCCGTCGATGACGGCCGCTATCTCGGCCGCCACCGCCGAGGGCTCGCAGTCGGTCGTCACAACCTCGTAGACGTTTTCGGCCCCGTGTTCGGCGACTGCCTCCGACAACACCACGTCAAGCGCCTCGCTCTCGGCGTTCTCCCGCGCCGTCGCCTCGGACTCGCCGCGCTCGCCCAGTCGGCGTTCGATCTCCTCGGGGTGACACCGCAGGACGACGACCCTGTCGGCCGGGAACTGGTGGGCGAGGTGTGACTCGACGAGGCGGTCCTCGCGGTCCGCGAGCCACGCCGCGACGGCGTCCATATCCGCGACGGCCGTGTCACGTTCCTCGTCCGTCTCGGCGATCAGGTCCGCCTCGTGGATCACGTCGTTGAGGTGGATCACGTCCAGATCGGTCGACAGCGACTCGATAGCGGTCGTCTTCCCCGTCCCGGGGGTGCCCGTCACGGCGACGTTCATAACTCCTCCGCCAGCACGTCGTTGATGATTTCGACGGCCCGTTCGGTCTCCTCGCGCGTGCCCGTCGTCACCCGGATACACTCGGGCAGGCCGAAGGAGGTGCAGTCACGGACGATGACGCCGCGCTGCTGGCAGGCGTCGGCGACGGCCGCCCCGTCACCGACCTCGACGAGCACGAAGTTGCCGCCGGAGTCGTACGTCTCGGCGTCGAGGTGCTCGCGCAGATACGCCCGCCCCCAGCGGGCCGTCTCGATAGTCTCCTCCAAGAACTCCTCGTCGTCCAGCGCGGCCAGCCCCGCCCGGCAGGCTATCTCGCTGGCGGCGAAGGGCGTGTTCACGCGGGCGTAGGCGTCGCCCCACTCGTCGGGGACCAGGGCGTAGCCCAGCCGGATACCGGCCAGTCCGTACGCCTTCGAGAACGACCGCAGGATTGCCACGTCGTCCCGCTCGCGGACGAGGTCGATCTTGCTCGGCCGCTCGGTGAACACCTCGTAGGCCTCGTCGACGACGACCAGCGTCTCCTCGTCGGTGTGGTCGGCTATCTCCGCTACCTCGTCGACGGTCACCTCCGAGCCCGTCGGGTTGTGCGGGCTGGTGAGATAGACGATGCGCTCGCCGTCGTAGTGTTCGAGGACGCGCTCGGGCGACTGGTGGAAACTGTCGTCCTTCGAGAGCGGGTAACTGGTGGTCTTCCCGTGGTGGTACCGGGCGGACATCCCGTGGTAGGTGAAGTCGGGGTCGGGGACCAGCACCTCCTGTCCGGGGTCGAGCATCGCTCGCGCGAGGTAGTCCAGCGCGCCGTCGCCGCCGTTGGCCAGCCACACCTGTTCCGGGTCGACCGACCAGCGCTCGGCCAGTCGCTCGGTCAGGTCCGCGTGGGAGGATTTCGGATAGTGGTGGACCGACTCGGCCACGTCCCGGATGGCCTGCACGGATTTGGGCGCGGGGCCCAGCGCGTTCTCGTTCGAGGAGAGCTTCACGAGGTCGTCGGGATCCAGATCCAGTTCCCGGGCGACCTCCTCGATACCCCGTCCGGGCCGGTAGACCGTGTGCATAGAGAGGTCCCGTGGTTGCATACCCGACGCAAGCGGGCCACGGGTCTTAAGCGTGCTCACAGCGGGTCGGTACGCGCCACCACAACCGCTATTTCCCCCCGGTGCGAGGTAGTCGCTGTTGGATGCCTCTGCTCATCGACATCCGGAAGCTCCGGATAATCAACCGCCTCATCCGCGCCGGGACCCACAACGTCATGGAGTCGTTGGAGTCGCTGGCCGGCGTCGAGTCCGTCGTCCGGATCAAGAGCCTCTCGTTCGTCGAGCCCTCGGACATCGCCAGCGAGATCGGCACCGAACGGCTCTACAGCGCCTCGATCCGCCTCCGTGAGCCCCCATACGGCGTCTTCCTGCTCACGTTCCCCCGCGAGACCGGCGAGGAGATGGCTGGCCTTATGACCGGGACGCAAGTCGACGCCGAGTTCAACCAGTTACAGGAGAGCGCCCTCCAGGAGCTGTGTAACATCCTCACCTCGGGGTTCATCGACGGCATCGCTAACACCCTCGGCGCGACCATCGATATGGGCACGCCCAGCGTCGAGTACGCGCCCGGCGAGGAGATAGCCAACGACACCCTCTCACACGTCCGGCAGGACTCGCTGTCTATCGTCCTCGACTCCGTCATCGACGTGGCCGACCGCGACGCGAGTTTCGAGATCCGATTCTTTCTGGTCCCCGACCCCGGGGCGTTCGTCAATATGCTCGATCATATGGACGTCGGGGACCTCACCGACCGCCGGGAAGCCGACGGCGACCCGTTCTGACCGCGCGTCGCCACCCCCGAGACCGCCCGCCGGCGCTCCGTATCAGGGGATTCAAGCATCGCCCGTCCCGTCACACGGGTATGAGTGCCGAATCAGCGACGCTGTATGCCGTCCACCTGTTGTTCGCCGGCCTCTGGGCCGGCAGCGTGTTGTTCGTGACCGCCGTCGTCCTCCCACTCGGCGGGGACGGAGCCATCGACGCCGCTCCGCTGGAAGCCATCGCCGGAAAACTCACGTGGATCACGCGTGCGAGCGCTGTGCTACTGTTGCTGACCGGCCTCCGGATGGGGATGCTCGGCGGCTACTGGTCGACCGACGGCCTGTTCGGGTCGATAAACGGCTACCTCGTCGTCGTGATGATCGTCCTCTGGTTCGTGATGGCCGGCCTCGTCGAGGTCGGCTCCTCGAAACTGACCGACGGCACCGGCAAAAAGAAGGTCCGCGAACCCGCGAAAAACGCCAAACCATTCCTCTACGGTGCGTCGGCGGCTGCCGTCGGTCTTCTCCTCTCCGCCGGTGCGCTCACCGGCGGCATCTGATCAGGCCTGTGCGAGGCGTTCGTCCAACCTGTCCGCGACCCGCAGCGCCAGCGCCCCGATTGTCAGCGTCGGGTTCATCGCGCCGCTGGTGACGAACACCGATGAGGAAGCGATCCAGCAGTTCTCGACGTCGTGGGTCCGACAGGCCGGGTCGACGACGCTGTGAGAGGGGTCCGTCCCCATCCGCGTCGTCCCCATATGGTGGTAGGCCGGTCCCGTCGAGTCCGGCCCCGCGGTCCACCCGACATCGGCGTCGACGGCCTCAAGCAGGCGATGCTGGATACCGTTGGCCCACTCGATGGTTGCCCGCGCGCGGTCCCCGACAGCCCAGTCGATTCGGGGCACCGGGTTGCCGTGGTCGTCGGTCCGGTCGGGGTCCAGCGTGATCCGATTGGTCGGGTCGGGTCGCTGGCCGACGAGGCCGCCGACGGCGATGTGGTTGCCGTAGCCCTCGCGCAACTGCTCCAGCAGATCGTCGCCGAACTCCTCGGCCCCCATCGCCTGCTCGACGGGCGAGGGACCGGCGGTGTTCAGAAACTCCAGTTTGAGCGGGCCGACGCCCTCGCGGTCGGGGTCGTAGAACTGGTGGCTCTCGGTCGTCTGGAACCCGACGTGGTTCTGTCGGGTCCGCCGGTCGACGGTCCCGCCGGCCCCGGCGAAGAGGTGGTCCATAAAATACCGCCCGACCGCGCCGGAACTGTTCGCGAGTCCGTCGGGGTGAGTCTCGCTCCGGGAGAGCAACAGCAGGCGCGGCGTTTCGATACCGCCAGCGGCGAGCACGAACGACCGCGCGCGCTGGCGGTGGGTCTCTCCCTCGGGCGTCGCGTAGACAGCCGCCTCGATTGCCCCCTCGCCGTCGGTTTCGAGGCGCTGGACCGGCACTTCGTCTATCACGCGCGCCCCGGCCGCCTCGGCCTTGCCGACGTGGACCGTCGCGTCGTACTTCGCGCCGGAGGGACACACCGGCCGACAGGTGCCGTAGCCGACACACTCGCTCCGGCCGTCCCGTGGTTCGCTGTTTCGCGCGTTCGGCACCGAGTGGGTCGTTATCTCCAACTCCTCGGCGGCCTCCGCGAGTATCGAGTCGCTGTGTGAGGGCCCGAACGCCGGCATCGGGAACGGCCGCTCCCGCGGCGGCGCGAAGGGGTTGTCCTCGGCCCCGGCCACGCCGAACGCCGCCTCGGCCTCGGCGTAGTACGGCCGGAGGTCCTCGTAGCCGATGGGCCACGCCGGCCCGTGGCTCCCGTCGAAGTCGCTCTCGGGCATCCGCATCACCATCCCCTGCCAGTGAAGACTCGTCCCGCCGACACCCTTTACGCGGGCGACGTTCAGCGGGTAGTGGTGGCCGCCGACGGAGCTGTACGCGTCCCGTTCGCCGCCCATGTCCCACACTGACTGCGGGGGATGTGCGGGCCGTATCGACCGCTCCATCCGTTCTATCCGGTCCTCGAACTCGAAGCGCGGCCCGGCCTCCAGGACGACCACGTCGTGGCCGGCGCTGGCGAGACGGTGTGCGACCAGCGCACCCGCGGGCCCGGCACCGACGATACAGACGTCGACGCGGTCGGCGGGCGTCCGATCCGGCTGCATTCACGTATCGCTAGGTGAGCCTAAACTTAGGTTTGCTGTTCCGGGCCTACGCGCCGTCGGCCCGGCGCCGGTAGGCCACGTAGGAGTAGCCGGTGGCGCACAGAGCGACGGCGACCAACGGGCCGACGAGGAAGGCGAACGCGTACGCCGGGAAGAGGAGGCCGCCGAGGGTGACGATTCCGGCGAGTTTGAACAGGGGGGCAGCGTGGCGGTGTGTCTCGTCCCAGACGGCCGCGTCGCTGAGCGTCCACGGCGTCCGGATGCCGACGAACCAGTTGCGCTCGGCCCGTTCGAGGACGTACCCGGCGGCGACGGTGAGGACGGCCACTACGGGGACGATTGCACGGAGGATACTGAACTCGTATCCGAGGTTCAGAGCGAGGACGACGCCGTGGGCGTAGGCGAGAACGCCGACGGTCAGCACGGCAAACCAGTCGTAGGTCGGTCGGAACTGCCGGACATTCTGGCCCAGCGGGTCGATTCGCGGCAGGAGGGCAAACAGCGTCAGGAGGACCACTGCGAGGGCGGGCAACAGCGTGAGGGCGACCCATCGGGACGCGAACCCGTCCGCCCGGCCCGCGGCGTCCCAGTGTATGGCCACGTCAGCGGGGAGGTCCGGGCGAGCCAGTACGCCGGCGACTGCCGCGACTGCGGCGAGCGCGAGCGCGATGGCGTAGCGGTGACGGGTCCGCATTGGTATCGTCCTCACCAGTCGCTACCGGCGGCGAGACCTTATAAATAGACGCAGCGTTTCAGACCCCGAAGTCGTGGGTCGTCACTCCGCCCGGCGACAGTCGTGTTCCAGTGTCGCCAGCCCCTCGACGTCGACTTCGACGTGGTCGCCGCCCTCCAGCGGTCCGACGCCTTCGGGCGTCCCCGTGGAGATGATATCGCCCGGCTGGAGCGTCATATACTCGGTCACCTCGGCGATCAGCGTCGGCACGTCGAAGATGAACTTCCCGATGGTCGAGGACTGGCGCACCTCGCCGTTCACCCGGAGTTCGATACCGGCGTCTTCGGGGACCGATTCGGCGATTGCCGGCCCGACCGGCGCGGCCCCGTCGAAGGCCTTCCCCCGAACCCAGTTCTGTTCGCGGTCCTGATCGTCGCGGTTCGAGATGTCGTTCAGGCAGGTGTACCCCCTGATCACGTCCTCGGCGTCCTCGGGCGCGACGTCCTTGCACTGGCGGTCGATCACGACCGCGAGTTCCGCCTCGTGTTCGATGCGTTTGTCCGCCGGTAGTGTCACCGTCGACCCGTGGCTGGCGACGGCGTTGGGCGGCTTCAGAAAGAGCAGCGGCCGGTCGGGGATGTCCTCACCCCGTTCGTCGGCGTGTTCGGCGTAGTTGCGCCCGACACAGACGATCTTCGATGGCTCACACGGTGCGAGCACGTCGACCTGATCGAGGTCGTAAGCGTCCTCGCCGAAGTGGACGTGGTCGTCGTGGAGTCGCCCGTCTCTGATCGCGCCCGCCGGATCACGGAATCGAATCGCGTCCATACCCCGGCGTTACAGCGGTCGCTACTAATCGTTGCTGGCTGGGCGTGACGATCGACTGCAGGACGTATCGGCCGACGACAGCCGACCCGTGTCACCTCCCCCGACCGTTTCCGTTGCCGGGATTCCCTCGGCCGTTGCCACCGCGAGCGTTCCCGTTGCCGGGATTGCCGTTCCCCCGTTCGTCCCCGTCGTCGCCGGGTTCCGGTCTGCCGCCGCCTCGACCGGGGTGCTCGCACGGCGGCTTGCCGCAGGGACCGCCACCCTCGCCCGTCGCACGCGTGTGCTCTGAGTCGAGTTGTCGCTGTTCCGCGTCGAGGGCCTTTCGGGCACACTGATTGGGGTTGATCCACCGCGTGTCCGCGACCTGCAGACCGATGATCTTCCCGTCGGGACGCCCGCGTCGTCAGTGGACACGCAGACGTTCCCACTGTACCGTGGCTCGCCGTCGGGGTACGGGTCGAGTTCGCCGTCGCCGACGACGAACCCGACCTCGAAGCTCCCGTCGTCGCGCTCGATTCCCATCAGCACGTCGGCGCGACCGCCGAGACAGACACAGATCTGGCTACAGCCACAGAACACCGGCTTTCCGTCGACACCGGAGGCACTCACGACCCCGGTGAGGCCGACACCGACCGCCCCGGCGGTCCCGACACCCGCGAGTACCTGCCGCCTGTTCACGCGACTGTTCCCCGACGCCTCCGTCGAGTCTGAATCTCTCACAGAGCATCCCACCTACCGCAGTATCAAAGTAAGGAATCACATACCCGGGAAAAACGGTGTGCTACCGAGTCTCGGCGAGGACTCAGCGACCGGGTGCTGTCACTAATACGGTGTAGCGCGGCCGCTCACGGAGCTTCGAGGTTACGGGAACGAAACGCGAAGATGTGGGGTAAAACCCCGAAATGTGGCGGAGTTACCCGAACATCTGGCGCATCATCGGGTGCATCTCCATCAGCTGCTCTTCTGCGATCTCCTCGTAGATCTTGTAGGTGATCGACACCGTCAGCAGCAGCCCGGTTCCGGAGACACCGCCGATGGTGCCCAGCATATTCGCCATCACTGCGAGCAGGCCGACGAGCGCACCGCCGATGACCGTCACCTGCGGGATGTAGCGCTCGAGGACCTTCTCGAGGACGCCGGGGTTCTGGCGGAACCCGGGGATCTGCATCCCGGAGTTCTGGATCTGCTTTGCCGTCGCTTCGGGCCCCATATCGGTCGTCTCGACCCAGAAGATGGCGAATATCGCACCGCCGATGACCATGAAGGTCAGGTCGACGCCGATGCGGATCATAATTTGCCACGGCTCCTGAGACGTGCCGAGCCACCACATCCAGTCGCCCGGCGACTGGATCGGCCGCAGGTAGTAGAACAGGCCGCCGACGGCCTGCCCCTGCGCGTACTCACCCAGCCACGTCGGGATCGCCATCTGGGAGTTCAGGATCTGGCCCAGGAACTGGACGTTGGCCTGCAGCGCCCGGACGAGGATCATCGGCAGGACGCTGGCGTAGATGAGCTTCACCGGGAACCGACCCCGTGCGCCCTTCACGCGGGCGTGGCTCAGCGGAATCTCGACGCGCACCGACTCGGCGTAGACGACCACTACGAAGATGAAGATGGTCGTCGCGATTGCGATCAGACCCGCGACGGACGCGCCCTGAGCGCCACCGGCGATACCGAACAGCAGCGTGTCGATCCCCTGGAACGACAGGTCCCCGAGACCGAGTGCCATCATAATGTAGCCGGGGATGACACCGATGGTGTTTCCGGGGAGTTGCGGGATCGAGATCAGCCCGCCCATCAGGCTCTGGCTCACGCCAGCGATGATGAACAGCCCGATCCCGGACCCGACGCCCCACTTGCTGATGACCTCGTCCATGTAGAGGATGAGGATACCGCCGGCGAACACCTGCGCGAACATTAGGACGTTCACGCCGAAGGTCCCGACGCCGAGGCTGTCGGCGACGGCTTGGCTCGCCGGAAGGAAGTTCCCGGCGAACACCATCGGCAGGCCCGTCAGGACACACATCACCAGCACCAGCACCTTCTGGAGGCCCTGGTAGAGGATCTGGTCGCGCGGGTTCTCCTGGGTGTCGAGGCCGAGCAGGTCAGCACCGCCGAGCAACTGCAACACGATGCTCGCCGTGACGATGGGACCGATCCCGAGGTGCATAAGCGTCCCCTGTCCACCGGCGATCACCGACCGGAACTGCCCGAAGATGTCGGCCCCCTGGCCACGTGCCAGTCCGAACAGGAACACGTTGGTCAGGAAGAAATACAGCACGAGCACCCCGGCCGTCCAGCCAAGCTTGCGCTTGAACGGGACGTGGCGCTCGGGCCGTCGTACCGACGGCATCCGAGTGAGTACCGGTTCGGCGGTGTCCTTCCAGCTCATTGTTACTCGTCGTCGGCCTCGTCGTCTTCACTCTGTCGCTTCTCGCCCAGTTCTGTCAGTTCGACGCTGCCACCGGCCGCCTCGATCTTCTCCTCGGCGCTGTCGGAGAAGCCGTCGGCGACGACGGTGAGTTCGTTGCGGACCTGACCCGAACCGAGGACCTTCACCGCGTCCGTCTCGGCCGTCGTGTCGACGACGTCGCGGGCGTCGATCCGGTAGCCGCCGTCGGTCTCTTCGGCGAGACCGTCAGCGGCCAAAAGCGGCGCGTCCTCGTCGAGGTCGCGCACGTCAATGGTCTCGACGGTGTCCTGCATCTTCTCCGGGCGTGTGAACCCGGACTTGCCCAGCGGCTCGTAGTTGTGCTGTTCGTGCTTGTCACGGCCGGCAGCGCCGCGACCACCACGGTTCCCGGCACCGCGCCGGTTCTTGTGCGTCCCGCCGCCGTGGGTTCGGGACCCGCGCTGGCGCTTTTTCTTGTTGGTCATTATCGCATCGCCTCCAGCAGCGTGTCTATCTCCTCGGTGGAGTGTTTACCGAGTTGACCCGACTCCTTGGTCGGGTGTTTGATGCCCTCGTGACCGCCACGCGGCGGGTGGAGTCGGAGCGTCGGCGACAACCCCTGCTCTTTGAGGGTCGTCTCCTCCTCGATGAGCGCCTCCGCGAGACCGGCCACGCTGTCGTAGTCGGTCTCCCACGTCGCCCACCAGCTATCGTCCTCGAACGCCTCGCCCTCGAGGGGTTCGGCACGGGACTTGAGGACGGTCTCGAGGACCTCCTGACTCGGTTCGCCGTGTGCGACCCAGTCGTTGACCTTCGTGATCATCCCGCGGTAGGCGTCCGTCTCGGGCACCAGCGTCGCGTGGTTGACCCGGTGGAGGTTCAGCATCTCGAGGGTGTCCTGTACGTCCTCCGAGATGTTTACCTCGCCGCGGATCTGAACGATCGCTTGCATCACTCGATCACCTCACGCTTCTCGAAGGTGCGCTGGGGGACGCGCGCCTCGGCCGTGTTCTGCAGGGCGTTGAACGCCGCCTTCGCGAAGTTGACCGTCGTGCGCGTGTTCCCCGAGGAACGTGTCCAGATGTCTTCGATACCGGCGAGTTCGAGGACGTGCCGGACGGTCTCTCCGCCCGCCAGCCCCAGTCCGCGCGGCGCGGGCTGGAGTTCGACCTCGACGCTGCCGGCCTTGCCGGTGGTCCGCAGCGCGACCGTGTGCGGTCGGCCACAGCCACACTCCCAAGACCCGCAGCCCCGGGAGACGTTGATCAGGTTCAGCTTGGCGACTTCGATCGCCTTCTGGATCGCACCGCCGACCTGGTCGTCGCGGCCCTCGGCGTAGCCGACGAGCCCGTCGCGGTTGCCCACGACGACGACACAGCGGAACTTGACCCGGCGACCCGAGTCGGTCATCCGCTGTACCATGTTGATGTCCAGAACCTCGTCCTCCAGGCCGGGGACAAGCTGGTCTACGATCTCCGGTTCTTTCAGTGGCAGCCCGGCGTTGAGGGCGTCGACCATCGTGTCGATCTCGCCCTCGGCGACCTTTTTACCGAGCCGCGTGCGTGGATTCCATCCGTCACTCATAGGTCGATGTCACCCTCCAAGAGGGTCTCCCGCGTCTCGTCGAAGTGCGCGGGCAACTCTGTCGCGTCGAACGGCCCACTGTAGAGGTCCTCGTCGAGGCTCTCGGCGTACTCGGCGATGTGTTCGCCGCGCGTCCGAGGCCACTCCGCGAGGACGTCGTCGTTGTGGGGAATCTCCAGGCCGGCGTCGATTGCGCCTTCCTGTACTGCGAATACTTTACTACCAGGTGTCGGGCTGTTGAGTCCGATGTCCAGCACGGCCGACTCGACGTCAGCCTCGACGGCGCGAAGGCCTGCCAGCAGCCCCGTGAGGTACGCGGCCGGGATGTTGCCCGTGGGGGCCTCCCAACCGTACGCCTCGAGGTCACTGGAGACAGCGCTCGCGACCGTCTCGTCGCCGTTGGGGCCAGTCGTCACCAGCTGCGCCCTGGTGTGACCGTTGCTCTTTCGAGCAACGAGTCGGGCTTCGCCGGATTTCAGCAGGCGCAACCGCTGATGGTAATCCGTCCTGGCCTCGCGGCGGCGGCGCATCGGAACCGTGTATCGTGGTCCTGTCGCCATTAGTTCTCACCGAATTCTTCGTTGTCGTCTATGTACCGCTCGAGGTCGGCGACCGAGTCGAACTCGCCGCCGCTCGCGCGGTCGTACAGCGTGCGATACTCCGAGGCTGTCAGCGTCTCCTCCTCGTCGCGGAGCTCCCGCAGCCGTGTTCGCTGGGCGCGGATGCGCGACTTCCAGTCCTCGCGGTCGTCTTGGCGGCCGCCGGATTTCCCTTTGCGGGTCCCGTGGCCCTTCTGGTGGCCGTACGAGCGCTTCTCGTTGCGCTCGCGGGCCCGACCGCGCGAGTTGCCGTCTGCCTCTTCCGCCTGAATCGTCCCGTCGTCGACTAGCTCGCGGACGTCCTCGCGGGTGATCGCGTCGGCTATCTCGCCCTGCTGCTCGGGGTCGAGCCAGACGCGGGACTCACCGACGTCGAGGATGTCGGCCGCCAGTCGCTTCTGTGCGCTGAGATCCGTCATTCGGACACCTCCACTTCGACGTAGGTGGGGTTGAGCACGCGGATGTCCGCGTCCTCGGCCGCTTCCTCTATCCGCTCACGCTTGCGCGATCCGACCTTCGAGGCGATCCGAACTGCCTCGGTGTCGCCGTCGACACCGTCGAGGTCGTCGACGTTGTGGACGCGCACTTCCTCGAAGCCACTGGGGTGGAGCCCCCGGGCCGCCTTCGGCGACCGGAAGCCGGCCTCGACCTTCGGGCCCTTGCCCTTGTGGCCGCGGCGCTGCTTCGAGAGCCCACCGCGCGGCTTGCGCCACGAGGTCGGCGTCCGCTTTTTCTTGTGGTAGTCCTGGCGGTTGAACTGCGGCTTGCCGACCCGCTTGCGCTGGGTCAGCAGTCGCTCGGTGTTCTCGTCTAGGTCCGGCGTCTTCTCGGTCAGGCCGCGAGGCTGAAGTTCGGTCTCGACGTCTTCGTCCTTGGCCTCGTCCGTCTCCGGTTCGTCTTCTTCGACCTCGCCGGTCGCCTCCTCGGAGACTTCGAGTCCGCCGACGTCGGCCTTGATACGCGCTGCGAGCGCGTTCCCGACGCCGTTGACCTCCGCGAGTTCGTCCTGACTCGCGCGAGCGACGTCCTCGACCGACTCGAAGCCGGCCTCGCGCAGCGAGTCGGCCTTCGCGTCGCCGACACCGCTGATGTCCGTCAGGTCGTCGTAGTCCGCGAGGGGGTCCTCCTCGGCGTCTGCCTCGTCGGACTCGGACTCCTCGGACTCGGCCTCGTCGGCTTCGTCGTCTTCGAGGTCCCCGAGCGCGGCCTGGATGCGACCCGCAAGGGCGGTCCCGATACCGTCGACGGCCGTCAGGTCGTCCTCGGAGGCGCCCTTGAGCGCCTCGATGGAGTCGTATCCGGCCTCGCTGAGGTTCTCTGCCTTCGTCTCGGTGATACCGCTGATGTCGGTCAGTTCCTCGGGACCGGCCATCAGATCTCACCTCGTTCGGGCTTTGACGTGATGTAGATCCCGTCCTGGAAGACGCGGATGTCCTTGTCCGTGACGCGGGTCATCTGCTCGATGTCCGCGGCGGTCTGCCCGACGGCTTCGATGTCCGGGCCGGAGAGAGTGATCTCTTCCTCGTCGACCTGGACCTCGGTGTCGCCGTGGATGGGCGTCCGCCGAGGTGCCTTCTCGCCGAGGAAGTTCTCGATGACGACCGCGTCGTCCTCGGCGCGCACCTGCATCGGGAAGTGAGAGTAGAAGACTTCCATCTCGTACTCCCAGCCCTCGGTGACGCCGTAGAACATGTTCCGGACGTGGCTCTCGAAGGTCCCCATCGTCGCTCGCGTCTCGGCGTCGTCCTCGTCGGACTCGACGACGACCGTGTCGTCTTCGACCGTGACTGAGACGTCGGGGAACCAGAGCCGGCGTGTGACGCTGCCGTTCGGTCCGTCGACGGTCAACTCGAGATGGTCCATCTCGGCGTCGACCTCGTCTGGAATGTCGAGTGCTGTTCGTGGCATTGTTAGTATACGTACGCGATCACCTGGCCACCGACGCCCGCTTCGCGGGCCTCGTAGTGGCTCATGATCCCGTGGCTCGTGGTCACGACGAGTGTCCCGTAGTCTCGGGCGGGGAGGAACCGCTTCTCCCACTTCTCGAACTCGTCCGCGCCCGCGGTGTATCGGGGCTTGACCGAGCCACACTCGTTGATCGCACCTTTCAGTTCGACCTCGAACTGGCCGGCTTTGCCGTCGTCGACGAACTCGAAGCCGTCGATGTACCCGCGGTCGTAGAAGACCTCGAGCACGCTGCCGACCTCGTTCGAGGCGGGCGATACAGTCTGTGTCAGCTTCCCGACGCCCTCGGCGTTGTCGACCGCGGACATCGCGTTGCTGAGTGGATCTGCGCCTGTCATTGTTAGCTGTACTTCCTGAAGCCCATGTCCCGGGAGATTTCGCGGAAGCACTGGCGACACAGCCAGATGTCGTACTTCCCGACCAGACCCTGCTCGCGGCCACAGCGCTGACACGCCCGGAGCTGTCCGGTGCGTTTCGCTGCCTGCTCGCCGGTCGCGTCGGCCTCACTCGTCTCCTCGGAGTCTGTCTCGCTTTCGCTCATTCGCTCACCTCGACGTCGAAGGTCGACTCGACGAACGCCGCTGCGTCGTCGGCGTCGAGTCGGTGGTTCGACGGGATCGACCGTGAGGCCTTGTCCCGTTTGCTGACGCGGTAGCCCGGGCGGACGAGGTTGACCGTCACGTCCAGCCCGTAGATACCGATGTTCGGATCGTACTCCTGGCTCGGGAACTCCGTGTGTTCCTCGACCCCGTAGCTGAAGTTGCCGGTGTCGTCGAACTGCGACTTCGACAGCTCGACCAGCGGCAGGGACGTCTCGAGGAACTCTTCTGCGTCCTCGGCCCGCAGCGTGACCTTCGCACCGATGGGGTCACCCTGCCGGATGTTGAACTCGCCGACCGTCTCTTTCGCTCGAGTTCGGACGGGCTGTTGCCCGACGATCTCCTCTAAGATCTCCTCGGCGTTGGCGAGTTCACGACCGCCCTGACCGACGCCCATGTGGACGACGACCTTCTCGACTTGGGGCTCGCGCATCTCGTGGAACTCGGCGTCCGCGGACTCGGAGCTCATTCGTCGTCACCTCCGTCGTCCGGCGTCTCCGCACCGGCCTCGGCGTCCGGCGCGGTCTCGCCGTCGTCCTCGTCGTCCGTGAAGTTCTCGTCGATCACGACGACGTACTCCTCGATGGTCTCGAAACCATTGTCGTCCTGACTGACGAGGACGTTGTTGTCGTTGCTACCGGGCGTGACCTGGATCTCGTCGATCTCACCGATCTCGCCGGCGTGTTGGCCGTCGACTGCGGTGACGAGTGCGCCCTCCTCGTACTCGAAGTGGGCGACGACCTCGTCGTCCTCGTTGGCCACGACGATGGAGTCGCCGCCGTCGTACTCGGTGCCGTCCTCGACGAGCAGCGTCTGCCCGTCGTGCAGCGTCAACTGCGTGTCGCCGCCGGGCACGTCGCGCTTGCCGACGATCTTTCCGAGTTTCGACTGGGCCGCGTCCTCGTCGATGGCCGTGAGAGCGAGTCGACCGCCCTCGCCGGGGAACACCCGGTAGTGCTCGTCGCGTTCGGCGAACGAGAGGATGTCGAACATCCCGACAGGTCGGCTCTCGTCTGCGAGCGTCTCGCCGTTGATCCGGACGCTTCCCTCGTTGAGCGCGTAGCGCGCTTCCTTGCGGTTGTCGACGTACCCCAGCACGTCCCGAAGGACGATCAGCAGGGGCACCCCGTCCTCGCCGTGCGGGCCGGCGTCGGCCTTCACGGTGAACGTCTGGGTCTTGCGCTCGACTGGCCAGCTGTTCGGTACGGAGAGTCGTTTCTGGTGGTTGCTCATGCGCTATCCTCCTCCGATTCGAGACGGGCACGGCGCCGGTCGTCCGAGAGGTCCAGGTCCGTCACCTGGAGGTTGCTGGCGTCCAGCGGCCGCGGCACTTCCTCGCCGTCGGCCGTCTCCAGCGTCACGTCCTCGACGTGGACGACGGCGTCGCGGAGTTCCACGTTGACGACTTCGGCCTCGTCGCCGGCGAAGTCGCCCCGCTTTACCTCCACGGTGTCGCCCTCGTTGACCCGGACCGAGCGCTGGCCGTACTCCTCGCGGAGCGACGGCGACAGCGCGGCTCGGACCTGTCGCTGCTTCTCGTGCAGCGGGGCCTCCCGTGTCGTCTTTCGCTGTTTGGTTGGTTGCTCGCTCATTGTTAGATGATCATCGTCGCCGTCGAGGCGATACTGCCGAACCGCTCGGCGACCTCCCGCGCGACGGGACCCTTGATCTCGGTCCCGTTGGGGTCCTCGTTCTCGTCGACGATGACGGCCGCGTTGTCCTCGTACTTGACGCGGGTGCCGTCGGGTCGACGGATGGGTTTGCGCTGGCGGATGATGACGGCCTCGAGCACCTTCCGGCGCATCTCGGGCGTCCCTTTGGTGACCGAGACGGTCACCTTGTCACCGAGTCCGGCCTTCGGGTGGCGGGACTTGGTGCCCTGGTAGTTGGCCGTGCTGATCACCTTCAGCTGTCGCGCGCCGGTGTTGTCGGCGCAGTTGATCAGCGAGCCCTTCTCTAGGCCCTGTGTTACGTCCGCTTTGAGCGCTTCCATCAGTCGTCACCTCCGTCGATGGAGACGACAACGTGGGATTTGGTCTTCGAGAGCGGTCGTGTCTCTGCAATCGTCACCGTGTCGCCGACCTCCAGATCCATGCACGGCGGTGCGTGCGCGGGGACCCGGCTACGCCGCTTCATAAAGCGGTCGTATTTCGGCACCTTCACGTCGTACTCTCGCTCGACGATCACGGTTTTCGTCATGTCGGTGGAGGCGACTGTGCCTTCGAGCGTCTGCCCGCGCACCGAAAGGGTGCCGTGGAACGGGCAGTTCTCGTCGTCACAGGTCGTCTCCGGCTGCTGTACGTTCAGTCCTAACGCCATTGTGAATCACCTGTCTGTTCTGTGCGTCGGGCCGGCCGCGAGACCAGTCGCTCGCCCTCGACACGGACGCGCTCGCGGCTCTCGCCGCTCGCTCGTTCGGAGGCGTCATCCGCCTCCTGCTGTCCGTCGTCAAGTTCGAACACCAGCGTCGCGGTGGCCTTCGGCACCTGCCACGCCCGAGCGCCGTCTTCGACGTGGAGCGTGTTGGTCGTCTCGGCGACGACCTCGCCCTCGATCCCGATCAGATCGGGATTGGCTGCCGCGACGACCGTCACGGTCGTCCCGACGAGTTCGTGGCGAACGAGCGTCTCGGGCGTACGGGGCATTAGCTCCCCTCCGATTCGTCGTGGTCGCCTTCCTCGTTCTGGATCGTCTTGATCCGCGCGATAGCCCGCCGGAGCTCGCTGATGCGGCCCGGGTTGTCCGGGGCACCACCGGCCGCCTGCACCGCGTCGGCGTTCAGAAGCTCCGTCTTGAGCTCCTCCAACTCGTTCTCGCGTTCGGCCGGCGTCATGTCGCGGACCTCTTCGGGATGCAGGAGCGTCATTCCTCGTCACCCTCCGCATCGGACTCGTCGTCCATCTCGTCGAGGAGCTCCTCGGCTTCCGCCTCGGTGTCCTCGTCGAGTTCCTCCTCGACCGCGTCGTCGAGTTCGTCGACGTCGACCTCCTCGACGTCGTCGTCGGTCGGAACCTCGACGTCCTCCTCGACGACTTCCTCGTCGACGAGGTCCGTCTCGTCGTCGGCGTCGGCCGCCTCGTCGGAGACCGTCGCCGCCGCGTCGTCGTGCTCCTCGGCCGCGTCCTCGCCCTCGGGCTCGCCCGAGAGGAGTTCGTCGACCGACTCGCCCTCGCTCTCGACGACGTACTCCGAGACGTCGACGTCGTCGTAGATCTCGAAGTCGTCCGGCAGGACGGCCTCCGGCGGGATGATCTTCACATCGACACCGATGGTGCCGAGCTTCATCACCGCGACGCCCTGGCCGTGGTCGACGATGCTCTCGGCGGGTTCACCGTTGTGCTTGATGTAGCCACGGTTGAACTTCTCCACGCGGGAGCGTGCGCCCGTGACCTTCCCACTGAGGACGATCTCCGCACCGAGCGCGCCGGCCTCCATAATCCGGTCGATGGTCGTGTGACCGGCCTTCCGGAAGTACCAGCCGCGTTCGAGCGCGTTGGCCAGTCGGTCGGCGACGATCTGTGCGTTCAGATCCGGCTCGTCGACCTCCTGAACGTCGACCTGCGGGTCCTCGAGGTCGAACTCCTCCTCGAGGGTAGTCGTGATCTTACGGATGTTCTTCCCGCCTTTCCCGATGACCATCCCGGGCTTTTCGGCCTTGAGGACGATCTGAGTCCCCATCGGCGTCTTGGCGACGTCCATGCCGCCGTAACCCGCGCGGCTCAGTTCGTCGGCGAAGAACTCGTCGATCTGGGTCCGCTGAAGCCCGTCCTCGATGAACTGGTGCTCGTCGGCCATTATGCCTCGACCTCCTCGAGGACCAGTTCGACGTCGACTTCCATACTGTTGAACGCGGAGGCCCGCCCCATCGCTCGGGGCTGGCGGCCCTGAGTCTCGCCGACCTTGTGGGCGGCGACGTGCATAATCTCCATCGTCTCGCCGTCGAAGCCCTGGTGGTCGGCGTTCCCGATAGCGTTCTCCAGCAGGTCGAGGAAGGCGTTGCTCGCCTTCTCGGGGAAGCGACCGGCGTCCCAGCCGTCGATGTTCTTTCGGTGGCCAACGCCCGAGTTGTGTTTGCGGAAGGGGACCGGCTGGTCGCCCTCGATAACCGCGTTGAGGTACTCGACTGCCTCGCCGGCAGTCTTGCCCTTGATCTCGCGCGCGATGGCCTTGCTGTGCTTGTGGCTCATCTGCCGCTCCCGGAGCATCGCTTTCGCGGTCGTGTCCGGGTCGGCGTCGACTGAGTAGCTGATTCCCATGATTACTTGAGCGGTACGAACTTCGAGGAGCGTGTCGCGCCGATGCCGGCCTGTCCGTGTTCGACCGACGTGCGCGTGAGCTGGAACTCGCCTAGGTAGTGCCCGAGCATCTCCGGCTCGACCTTCACGCGCTCGAAGCCCTGGCCGTTGTGGACGGCGAAGGTGAGCCCGACGAACTCCGGCAGGATCGGCATATCCCGCAGGTGCGTTCGGATCGGGTCGTTGGCCGTCTCCTCTTCTTCGGCCTCGCGTGCCTCGTCGAGCAACTGCTCTTTCTCGTAGGAGAGGCCGCGCGTGATGCTTCGCCGCTGTCGTGCGGGGAGCAGTTCCGCGAGTTCCTCCAGGTCCATCTCCTGCAGTTCCTCGAGCGTGTGGCCACGGTAGGTGAACTCACCCTCGTGACCGATCTGATACTCTGAACTCATTTGTTACCACCGCGGCCCGTTCGCCGCGACGCGATGTCGCCCACTTTCCGGCCCGGCGGCGCGTTCCGCGAGACGGACTTGGGCTGACCGGGGTGCTGGCGGCCACCGCCACCGAACGGGTGGTCGACGGCGTTCATCGCCACACCACGGACCCGCGGCCACACTGTGCCGCGGGATTTGACCTTGTGGTACTTGTTGCCGGCCTTGACCATCGGCTTCTCCGTGCGGCCACCGCCGGCCACGACGCCGATAGTCGCCCGACACTGCGGGTCGAGGCGCTTGAACTCCCCGCTGGGGAGTTTGACGACCGCGACGTTGCGGTCGTGGGCGATCAACTGCGCGTTGACACCGGACGCCCGCGCGAAGCGGCCGCCGTCGCCCTGGTTGGCCTCGACGTTACAGACCGGGACGCCCTCGGGGATCTCAGCCAGCGGGAGCGTGTTCCCGGGCGCGATCTCCGCGGAGACGCCGACCTGAATCCGGTCGCCCTCGCCCACGCCTTCCGGCGCGAGCACGAGGCGCTGGTCGCCGTCGTCGAACTCGACGGCCGCGATGGGCGCCGAGCGGGCCGGGTCGTGCTCGATGCCGACGACCGTGCCGTTGATGACGTCGTCGTCGCCCTCGGCCTTGCGATGCTGTAGATCGGACTTGTAGCGGTGCGACGGCGCTCGGAAGGTCGACCCCCCGCGTCCTCGTCGCTGTCCGCGAATGCGCTGTCCCATTCTCAGAACACCCCGATTCGTGAGGCGACTTCCTGTGCGTCGTCGTCCGGCGAGAGCCGGACTTCGGCTTTCTTGTCGCCGTCCGTGGTCACCATCGTGTTGACGTCCTCGACGCCGACGTCGAACTGCTGTTCGACGGCGTCGACGATTTCTCCCTTCGTGGCGTCGATGTCACAGACGAACTGGAGCTTGTTCTCGAAGTCCATCTTGTTCATCGCCTTCTCGGTGACCTGCGGGTACTTGATGACCTGATGATCCGTCATCGGTCAGCCACCTCCGCGACGGCGCTCTCGGTCCAGACCGTCAGTCGGCCGGGGTCGCCGCCGGGGGCGAGGTCCTCCGTGTTGACCTCCGCCGCCGTGGCGACGTCCGCGCCCGCGAGGTTCCGCGCGGCCTTCGAGGGCTCCTCGCTCGTCACGAAGAGGATCGAACTCGGTCGGCGGTACTTCCGCCCACGAGTCTTGCCCTGCCCGGCCTTGATCTTACGGTCCTCGGCGCGCTCGATGTCGTCGGCGATACCGAGCGCTTCGAGCACGTCGACGACCTCTTGGGTCTTCACGAGGTCCTCGAACTCGTCGTCGACGACCAGCGGGAGCTCGATGTCGTCGTCGAACTCGTGTCCGCGGTCGGCCACGACGTCCGCGTCCGTGGTGGCCGCGATGGCCGACCGGATCGGATCGACGT
>NZ_WPCA01000153.1 GCF_009741825.1 Halapricum sp. CBA1109 | reverse complement strand
CGTGACCGCCTCGTGGTCGACGACATCGGCGATGGCCTCGACGAGGGCACCGGGCGCGTCGGGCAGGGCGGGGAAGCGGTCGCTGCCGCCCAACTGGGCCAGCAACTCCGAGCCGCCCAGCGCGGGGTCGTCGACGGGGTCGCCGATGACCAGCAGCGTCCCGTCGCCTGAGAGCGCTTGTGGCGGGGCCTCGTAGGAGTCTTTCGTTCCGACCATCGTCAGCGTCGGCGTCGGCGGGATGGGGCCGGCGACCGAGTCGTTGTACAGCGAGACGTTGCCGCCGACGACCGGCACGTCGATGTCGGCACAGGCGTCCGCGAGGCCGTCGACGATGCCCTTGAACCGGCCGTACACCTCGGGCTTTTCGGGGTTGCCGCCGTTGAGGCAGTCGACGGCCGCAAGCGGCGTCGCGCCCTTCGCGGCGAGGTTGGTCGCGTTCTCGATGCCGACCGCCCGCGCGCCGTCGTAGGGGGCCGCGTCCGTCCAGTTGGGGTCGGCGCCGGCCGAGATGGCCAACCCCTGTTCGGCCTCCCTGATCGCCAGAATCGCCGCGTCGTCGCCGGGTCGGCGGGCCGTCCGGACCTGGACCTCGTGGTCGTACTGGCGGTAGACCCAGCGCTTGCTCGCGGTGTTCGGTGCGCCGACGACGGTTTCGACGGCCTCGGCGAGGTCGAACGCCGGCCGGTCGATTTCGGGCGGTTCGGGGTCGACGTGGTCCAAGTCGTTCATCGGCGCGCCCTCGCCGAGGTACTCCGCGTCGGCCTCGACGACCGTCTCGCCCTCGAACGTGCAGTGGTAGATGCCGTCGTCGGTGACCTCGCCGATGACCGAACAGCCCATCTCGTAGCGCTCGGCTATCTCGGCGACGCGGTCGACGTTCTCCGGGTCGACCTCGTAGACCATCCGCTCTTGGGATTCGCTGAGGAGAATCTCGGTCCCGTTCATCCCGGGTTCGCGCTGGTGGACGTCAGACAGTTCGATGTCGGCCCCCAGACCGCCCTTGGCGACCAGTTCCGAGGAGGCCCCGCCGAGTCCGGCCGCGCCGAGGTCCCGCGCGGAGACGATCAGGTCCTCGTCGATCAGGTGCTCGTTGCACTCGATGAGGAGTTTCTCGCTGTAGGGGTCACCGACCTGAACGGCCGGGCGGTCCTCGGTTTCTGCGTCCTCGGCGAGGTCCTCGCTGGCGAAGGAGGCCCCGCCCATCCCGTCACGGCCGGTAGCGTTCCCGACGAGGAGGAGCTTGTTGCCGGGCGTCTGGGCCTCGGCTGTCACGAGTCGGTCGGCGTCGGTCAGGCCGACGCAGGCGACGTTCACCAGCGGATTGCCCTCGTAGTCGTCGTGGAAGGCGACGCTCCCGGCGACGGTCGGGACGCCGATGCAGTTACCGTAGTGGGAGATGCCCTCGACGACGCCCTCGAAGAGATACCGGGAGTGCTCGCGGTCGAAGTCGCCGAAGTAGAGGCTGTCGGTCAGGGCGATGGGGTATGCGCCCATCGAGAGGATGTCGCGGACGATACCGCCGACGCCCGTCGCCGCGCCGTCGAAGGGGTCGACGTAGCTGGGGTGGTTGTGGCTCTCGATGCCCATGGCGATGTAGGTGTCGTCGTCGAGTGCGACGACGCCCGCGTCGTCGCCGGGCGGGACGATGACGTCCTCGCCGTCCGTCTCGAACGCGCCCAGCAGTGGCTGGGAGGATCGGTACGCGCAGTGTTCGCTCCAGAGGTTCTCGAAGAGGGCCGCCTCCGCCTGTGTCGGGTCCCGACCGAGGTGCTCCGTGACGAGTTCCCTGTCGCCGTCGCTGAGACTCATTGGCGGACTCTACCCCGAGACGGGATAAATGGCTTTCCAAGCGTCGGCGGCTACTCGGCGTCGACGACGCGGACGATGGCTTGGGCGACGGGTTCGCCGCGGTAGATACCCGGTGCCGTCGCCACGATGGCTTCCTTTCGTGTCCCCGATACCGTCCTGATCGTGAACTGTACCTCCGGCATCGGTCGCTGCTCCTCGAACAGTCTCTCGAACCGGTCGATTGCCTTCTCCCGGTCGCCCTCCGCGAGGAAGTCCGGCATCTCGTGTGTCGTCAGCGCATCCTCGTTCGGGGCGTCGAGGAAGTCGACGGCGGCATCGTTCGCGTACACCACCGACCGGTCCGGGCGAAACAGAACGATGGGTACCGGCGCCGTGTCCACGAGGTTGTGGTATCGCTCGTCGGCGACATCGACGGCCGCCTCCGCCTGCCGCCGCCTGACGAGGTTCCTGATCCGGTTGCCGAGGACGGTGTACTGGTCGGTCCCGCGCTCTTTCTGGAGGTACTCGTCGACCCCGGCCGAGATTGCCTTGCTCGCTATCTCCTCGCTGCCTTTCCCCGTGTAGAGGACGAACGGCATCTCAGGGCAGGTGTCCCGCAGTTCGGACAGAAACGCGAGGCCGTCGACGTGGGGCATATCGTAGTCGCTGACGATACAGTCGAACGTCTCCCCGTCGACCAGTTTCCTCGCTTCGGGGACACCGTTCGCTGTCGTCACTGAGAGCCACTCGTGCTCGCGTCGAGGTACGTCGAGACGAGGTCACAGAGCGCGCCGTCGTCGTCGACGTACAACACCTCCGAGTGACTGTTGTCGCTCATCGTCTCAGGACACGAGGTGCCGTCGAATAAAAGTCAGGTTGTTGAACCGTCTGTCACGAACGATCCGTTCAGAACGGCGCGCCCATCCCGCGCTCGTTCGGCACCTCGTTGTCGGGGCCGTCGCCGACGTTCCCCGGTATGGTGCCCGACTCGGCGTACTCTTCCTCCAGCGACTGGAGCTTCGTGTTCAGCGTGCGGCTGTCTTGATGCATCTCGTCGACCCGGACCCGGACGAGGTCGTAGCCGTGGCGCTGGGACTCCAGATTGAACGCCCGGAAGGCCCCGATGGCAAGCGAGTCCCCCTGCGGGCAGAACTCCGTCGTCGGCGTGAACTCCGCGCGGAGCACCGACGGATCGGCGGCGTCCAACTCGGCCGCCGGGCCCGACTCGGGGTCGGTCCCCTCGGCGTACCGAAACCCCGCCGACTCGTGGCGGGTGTCGCGGTTCAGTTTGGCGAGGTTGTACCCGAAGGTCACGTCGTAGACGCCGCGCTGTTCGAACACCCCGCGCGCGACGGTGTGGACGTTGATGTGCTCGTCACCCGCCAGAACCGCCTCAGACTGGAGAAACGGTCCCGGGTCGGGGATATGGTCTGGGACGAACGCCCCCTGTTCGTCGAACGTGTCCGGGTCGCCACCGAGCGATGGTATTCCTGGCATAGGCGGTCGTACGCGGGCCGTCACCCTTCCGCTGTTGCCGAAGATGTTCGGGCGTCGGTCACGACGACCACGGCCTTCATCCCCTGTGACCGGTGGGGCGTACAGACGTAGCGGTAGGTGCCCGTCGACTCGAAGGTGTGAGAGAAGGTAAAGCCCTCCTCGGCGGTGCTCTGGCTCTCGAAGGTCCCGTCCTCGTGGACGACGTTGTGGGCCTGTCCCTCGCCGGTCCACTCCCACGTGACGGTGGTTCCCGCGGCGACCTGCATCGCCGCCGGGCCGAAGGCGTAGTTGCCGCCGTTGCCCTGAATGCCGACGTCGACGGTCGGGTCCTCGCGGCCGGTCCAGTCGAGCATCTCCCCGTCGAAGTTGCTGGTGTCGCTCAGGTACGATTCGACCCCGCTGGGCGCGTCGACGCGCGGCCCGTCGTACGTCGGTGGCTCCTCGCTCGCGCTACACCCGGCGGCCGCGCCGGCACAGACTGTGGCCGTCGCCGCCAGTAGTTGCCGTCGGTCAAGACGCATACTCGGCCGAACGACACTGGAGAATAAATCCGCTGTCCCCGTTCCCGGCGGGTGGGAACCTACTGGGAGTACAGCGAGTAGACGATAGTGGCGAACCCGACAGCCGTCAGCGACGCCTCGACGACGAGCGTCGTCTCGAGCGACATATCCAGTACGAGGTTCGTGACGCCGCTGTCGCCGACCCTAACGTCACGAACCCGAACCCTATCGCCAGCGCCCGCAGGGCCGGCGACCCGGTCCGGTTGTAGGCCTTGTAGGCGAAGTAGGTGATCAGTCCCCCGAGCAGCAGTGTCAGGGTTTTCGCTGCGATGACGTACTGGATGTGTGGGCTCATGTTTCCTTTCGTACCTCCGACCAGAGATCCTCCAGTCGCTCGTCGGCCGTCCGGGCCTGTCTGGCGATACCGACCTCGAACTCCAGATCCTCCGAGAGCGCGATGACGACCTCCTCGAAATCGATCTCGTAGGTGCTCGCGTGCTGGCCGTCGGGCCTGATGTCGACGCCCTCGTTCAACAGCGAGGCGTCGGTCAACAGCTCGAGTTTCCGGTAGGTAGTCGACAGCGGCACGTCGCTGTCCTCCGAGATCTCGCTGGCCGTCTTCGGCTCGTCGAGGACGCCGACGATGTCCCGACACTCCGGGTCGTCCAAGGCGTCGAGGACGTCCTGCAGCGTCGGACCGTCGTCGTCCGCGAACGGATCACGGACCATCTGCACACGCCTTCTGGCCAGACCTGTTTAACTGTGCCGACCTCGGCCGGTCACGCCCTGTCGATCACCACCTCGTTGTGCCCGGCCGCACACACCCGTTCGGACAGCGCCGCCGGCTCCGCCGGGAGTAGCTTGCGCTCGGCCGTCGCCGCCTCCTCACCGATATCGGAATCGTCCTCCTCGTCCGTTTCTACCCCCTCCTCGTCGTCCGGACCCTCCGGGGGTCGGCGGTGCGTGACCGCGTCCTGCCGGTCGAGGTCGTAGCCCGCGTCCGTCGCCGCGGCGAGAAACGCGTCGCGGCGCTGATCGCGTTCCCGCATCGAGAGTGCTTCGGCCTGTTCGATGCCGCGCAACCGCGCCAGCACCGCCGCCTCGTCGTCGGGCACCGCCGCGTCCAGCACCGACGCCGCCGCCACCTCGTGACCCTGCTCGCGGGCCGCCGCACAGAGCGCCTCGACGGTCCGCGCCGTCTCCGGTGGGGGCCGGAAGTGATACCGGCTCCGCCACCGCGCGAACGTCCCGAGTACGTCCGCCATCGTCGCCTCCGTGCCGGCTATCGCTCTGGCGGCCGCGAACACCCGCCCGGTCCGCGACCGGTCCTCGTCGTCCAGCGCCCGCAGTGCCGTCCGTTCGGCCGTCGTCGACGTCGCCATCACCCCGTCTGCCGGCTCGTTGTATATAAACTGCCGGCGGGTGTCGTCCATCGAGAGAATCGGATAATTCAACGCCTAAGTGTGCCGGGTTCAAATCCCGATCCGATGGGAGACGCGAGCGAGGGGGTGACCGACTTCGAGGACTACTACGACCTGCTCGGGGTCGACCCGGACGCCGACGAGGCGGCGATACTCCGGGCCTATCGACGGGCAGTGAAGGAGTACCACCCCGACCGGCGGGAGGCCGCGGCGCTGGACACCGACACGGCCGCCGCGGTGTTCAAGCACCTCTCGGCCGCGCGGTCGATACTCACCGTCCCCGCGCGGCGGGCGGAGTACGACCGGTTGGGCCACCGGACCTACCTGCTGCGCCACGACGGCGACGAAGAGGCCGTCAGTCCCGGTGCGTCCGACGACGACCCACGGGAGACGGCGACCGAGGACGGCCGCGGGGCGTGGTACGCCGCGACGACCCCGGCCCCCGAGACGGCGACCGAGGAACCCGCGGCCGCGGGCGTCGCAGCCGGGTCGGTCGTCGAGGGGAGCGACCTCGGCGTCGCGGACCTGCTCGGCAGTGACCCGCTGGAGACCGCGTGGCGGCGGTTTCTTGCGGTCTGGACCGTTCGAATACTCGCCGTCGGCGGCGGCATCGTGGCCGCCGTCACGCTCACCTCGCCGGCGGTCGCGGCGGTGCCGTCCTCGCGGTGGTCGCCCTCTCGGGCGTGGCCGCGATGGT
>NZ_WPCA01000011.1 GCF_009741825.1 Halapricum sp. CBA1109 | reverse complement strand
GGGTCGGCGACGGCGTCGTCGTCGACGAACGCGACCACGTCGCCGCTTGCGGCTTTCGCGCCCTCGTTTCGGGCCCGGAGCAGGCCGCAGTTCCGGGTCAGTTCCGCGACGACGACGTCCTCGTCGTCGCCGAAGTCCTCGCGGTAGCGCTCTGCCACCGCGGGGTCGCCGTCGCTGACGAGGACCAGTTCCACGTCGTCGTAGGTCTGGGCGTGGACGCTTTCGGCCGCCTCCAGCAGGTCGTCGTACCGATCCAGCGTGTGCGTACACAACACGACCGAGACGCGCATATCCGCGCCGACGACAGCCAGTGGCCTAAGCCTGACGGGACCGAACGCGGATCACTCCGAGACCTCGTTGTACAGCGCAAGCGCGTCGAAGATGTCGACGCTCCCCGAGCCGTCGAAATCGAAGGCCCGGGCGTTGGTCCGGATCGGGTCGCTGTCGAGATTGTTGTAGAGCGCGAGGGCGTCGAAGAGGTCGGTCCGCCCGTTCCCGTCGACGTCCTCGAACAGGCCGTCGCTGTCGGGGTCACCGGCGGGGCCCGTGGCGTCCGGCAGCGTCACCCCGTCGGCGGCCGACACCGTCGCGCTGCCGTTCTCGATTCCGACCGGAATCGCGTCCGTCGGGCCACGCAGCCGTGTTGCCGCCGCGTCGACAGTAACCGGGTACGTACCCGCCTCGGCGTCCGGGGCGGCCGCGACGGTCACCCGCGCCAAGGTCGGGTTGTCGACGCCGGACGCCCGGGACTGGGTCAGTACGGCCGTTCCGGACGCGTTGTCGACGTTCACGACTGGCGTGGCGAAGTCGCCTCCTATCGCGTCGACGACCGTCAGCACCGATGGGTCGTAGCGGAGTTTCGTCCGGTAGCCCGCGACGCCGTCAGCGACCGCCGAGAGCGTCAGTTCGGTCCGCGAACCCGGGCGTACGGTCCCGTTACTCACGACGACCGCCGAGTCGGGGGCATCCGGGACAGTGACGGTCCGGACGGCGGTGTCGTCGGCACCACACTCGCGTGCCACCCGGAGTTCGACCTCGTAGGTCCCGCCGTCGGCGTAGGTGTAATTCGCGGTCCGGCCGCGCCCGTCGACGACGCCGTCGCCGTCGAAGTCCCACTGCATCGCGCTGAGGTCGCTTCGTGGTGAACTCGGGGCGGCGTCGACACTGACTGTCTGCCGGTCCAGCGAGTAGTTGAACGCGGCAGTCGGCAACGGCGCACACGGGGCCCTGTATCGGCCGATTCCCGAACCCACCATCCCACCGCTCCGAGCAGTGACCTCGACCGTCCGACGGTTCCCGTTCGTCGCCGTGTCACTCGCGTCGTAGGAGACCCGGTACTCGTCGCGGATCTGCCGGCCGATAGTCGCGTAGGCCTCGCTCAGATCGCTGGCCGTCGACACCGCGTAGTACTCCCCGCCGGTCCGGCGGCTTAGATTGCGAAGGACTGTCGCGTCGCCTGAAGGCAGGCCGACCGCGTAGATCGGAACGTTCTCCGCCCGCGCGGCGTCGACCACGTCTGACATCGTGTGGGTGTCGTCGTCGCCCTCCCCGCCGGCCAGTAGCACGACCGCCGTCCGGACATCCTGTGTGGCGGCCTCCCGCACGCTCCGGAGCGCGCCGTCGTACAGCGAGGTGTTCCCGCCGGTCTGGAGGCTCGCGACCGAGCGGTTCAGTGCTGTCCTGTTGTCCGTCCAGCGCCGGTCGATCCGCACGTCGTCGGCGAAGGACACCACCGCGCCCTCGTCGTTCGGCCCGAAGTTCCCGACGTATTGTCTGACCGCCGCCGTCGCGTCCGCGAGAGTTCCCGAATCGAGAGTCCCGCTCCGACTGACAGCAAAGACGGTGTCGACGGCGTCGTCGTCCCCAATCGGGGTGACCGACTCGACAGGCCGGTCGGTCCCGTTCTCGTCGACCTCGACGTCGGCGGCGGTCAGGCCCGACACCGGCCGCGACCCGTTCGTGACCGACACGTAGACGTCGACTGTCGGGAAGCCGTCGGCGTCGACCTGCGTGGCTTCGACGACTACCTCGCTGCCGAGACCGCCACTCACGTTCAGCGCCTGAGCGGCCCGAAGGCGGCCGTAGCCGGAGTAGTTGTCACGGCCCTCGGTGTGAATATCCGTCGCGGTGTCTGTCAATTGTTCCCGTATCTGCGCGTCGGTGACGGTCCGTTCCCCGTCGGCGAAGTCGCTGGCGATGAGGAGGGCCGCCACTCCGGAGACGTGCGGGGCGGCCATCGAGGTACCGTCGAGACGCCCGTAATCGTATCCGGTCAGTTCTATCGGGACTGTCGAGAGGATGTCCTCCCCGGGCGCAGCGATCGCGATATCCGGGCCCTCGGCGCTCGTCCTCGTCGTCAGGTCGTCTCGGTCGGTCGCCGCGACACCCATCACCTCGGGATAGGCTGCCGGGTAGCTGACCTCGTCAGTGGTCGGGTCACCGTCGCCGTCGTTGCCCGCTGCGGCGACGATCACCGAGTGCTCTGCGGCGTTCTCGACGGCGTTCCGAAGGGTCGTCGATCGCTCGTCTCCGCCGGCGCTGATCGAAATGACGTCGGCATCGTCCTCGGTTCCGATTTCGCCGTCCGGACCCTTCACGGCACGGTCGAGCGCTTCTGCCCACCAGCTGTAGTAGCCGTATCCGTCCGCGTTGAGTGCCTTCATCGAGTAGAGGTCGACCCCCGGCGCGACGCCGACGACTCCCCGGTCGTTGTCCGAGGCGGCGATGGTCCCCGCGACGTGGGTCCCGTGTCGGTTGTCGTCGTCCGCCGCCCTGACGCCGGCCGTACCGACTTCGTCCGTGGTGTCGTACCCCCACTCGACCGATCCTTCGAGGTCGGGGTGGTCGTAGTCGATCCCGGTGTCGACCACGGCGACGTCGACGTTCGCCCGGTTCGCAGCCGGGACCGACTGTGCCGCCCGCGTCGCGTTTATCCGCCCGACTCCCCAGGGAACGCTCTGGCTAGCTGCCCCGCCGGTATCGGTCGTCTCGTTCCCGGTAGCGCCATCCTGAATCCGGATGACGTGGTCACGCTCGACGGCCCGGACCGCCGGATTGGCCCGCAGCGTTGGGATCGCCGCGGGGTCGACTCGCGCGACCCGCATCGACACGATGTCGACGCTCTCGCCGCCGAGGACGCGCCCACCGACCGCCGAGACGCTCCCGCCGGTACAGCTCGCCCGTGTGACATTGTCCTCGTAGATGACGACGACTCGGACGTCGTCACCAGAGTCCGAGTCGACGCCACCGGCGGCGTCCGCCTCCCACGAGTCGACGTCCGCACACGAGGACAGCGCGGCACTCGCCCGAACGTCCTGACCACCGGGTTGGTCCGTGGCTGCCGCCGTGGTCCCCATACCGAACACCAGTATCGCAGTGATAACGATGGGAAGATATAGGGAACTGCTTCGCACATTCGTAACAAAATCCCCCCAAAACTAAATCTTTTGGTGAGTTTTAAGTGATATTCTATGACATATGTTTCCTAGAACAGCTACCTGTGTCTGCCGGAGACACGGGACATATCGGTAGCATCTGTATAGTATAATCACCTGTTCGCTGGGGGGATGTATTTACACAGAACGCTTATCAGTGGTCTGTAGATACGGGTAAACGAAGAGAAAAAATGGCTAATAAGGAACAAAAAAGCAGTAAACCGGACACAAAAGATAACAAATCGTTAACTCGGAGAGGCATCCTCGGGACCGCCGGAGCCGTCGCCGTCAGCGGACTCTTGTCCGGTGTGGGGAGCGGGGACGAGCACACGTCATCGGAGGAGTTCGACCCGGTCGAGGCGAACTCCTGGGAGATCCGACGCGGATACGAGACGGGAGCGTTCACGGCCGTGGAGGTAGTCGAAGCGTATCTGGACCGCATTCTGGCCTACGAGGACCAGTTACAGGCCGTCATCACTATCAATCCCAACGCGATCCAACGAGCCGAGGAACTCGACAAAGCGGCCGAACCGGGCGGTGTACAAGCGTCCGAATCCGAGGAGAGCGGATCGGCAAGTGTCACGGCCCCGCGGGACCTCGTGGGTCCGCTCCACGGCGTCCCCGTCCTCGTGAAGGACAACTGCAACACTGACGACATCCCGACGACGACCGGGACAGTTGCGATGGAGGACTCGGTCCCGACCGAGAGTGCCGATATCGTCCAGAACATCCGGGACGCCGGCGGAATCGTCATCGCAAAGGCGAACATGGACGAGTTCGCGTTCGGCTACACCTCCTCCAGTTCGATGGGCGGAACGGTGTACAACCCCTACAATCTGGAACGGACCTCGGGCGGGTCCAGCGGCGGGTCCGGCACGGGTATGGGAGCCAACTACGCCGCCATCGGAATCGGGACCGACACCGGCGGCTCGGTTCGGGTACCGTCGCTGGCGAACAGCCTTGTCGGCCTGCGACCGACGCGGCAACTGGTGAGCGGTGCGGGGGTCTCGCCGCTGTACTCCAGACAGGATATCCCGGGACCGATGGCCCGGACTGTCGCGGACACGGCGCTGATGCTCGACGTCCTCGCGGCACCCAGTCCCGGCGACACGCTCACGTATCACCAGTACGGCAAGACACCCTACGCCGACGGCAACCGGTACACGGACTTCCTCAACGAGGACGGTTTGGACGGTGCTCGAATCGGCGTCTACGCCGACTGGATGCCAGAGGGGGAGATACGCGAGCAGTTCGAATCGGTGTTCGACGAGATGGAGGACGCGGGCGCGACGGTCGTCTCCTATCTGGAGTCCCCGCCCGATGATCTCACGGACAGCGCGTACCGTTCGAGCACGATCAACTGGGACTGGCAGAACTACCTCGAAACGATCGAGGAGTACGACAGTATCGAGGACCTCGCCCTGACCGGCGAACTCGAAAGCTGTGGCATCACCTTCGCGCTGGAGGAACCCGAGACGATCGAGGGACTCAAAGAGAACGTCGAGTTCTCCGTGCCCTACTACAACCAGCGTGAACTCCAGCAGTACATCCTCTCACAGATGGAGAGACACGACCTCGATATGGTGATGTACCCCGGGAATCAGGATGTCCCGACCCCGGACTACTCCGAGGACATCAGCTGGGGCCCTGCCAATCTGCAACTGTCCCCGATTCTGGATTGGCCGTCCATCGTTATGCCCGTCGGCTTCCGGGAGGACAGCGGCGTCCCTGTCGGTATGGAGTTTCTGGCACCGAAGTTCGAAGAACCGAAACTCATCGAGACCGCATACGCGTTCGAACAACTCACCGAGGCCCGGGAACCGCCGGCGGACTTCGGTCCCGTCGAGGGAGGCGGCGACTGGGACGCCGACGATATCGCTATGTGGAACGACGCACGGCCGGTCTACAACACGGTCGGAGAGGCGTGTGACATCCCCGACGGCAGCAGCGCCTCCACGAGTCCACAGGACCTGTCTGTCGACACGCGAAACCTGCCGGGGTCCACCGACAGTGTCAGCCTTGGTGGCGGCACAGCTTCGGAGTCCGGCGACGAGGAAGTCAGCGACGAGGAAGTAAACGGCGGCAATCTGCCGGAATGAGCGACCGCGGGAAGAACTCGCTACCCCGGTAGGCGCACGGACGGCCCGTGCTCAGCCCCCGAAACCGAGGACGACGCCCTGTGTTTGTTCTCGGAGACAGCGGTAGCGGCACACGAACGTGATCCCGACGAAAGCCGCGACCGCTCCGCTGTGACCCATTCTTTAATCCGGCCTTGTCGATATCATATCTGTGTGGGCTACACAATGGGGAAGCCCATCGAAGAGTTCTCTCTTCACGACGAGCGGTGATCGCGGGAGAGCGACGCGCTCTCGACCCACGGGCAGCGAGCCACAGGAGTCGGGAGTCCCGAGGGATTTCTCCGCCTCAATGCCGAGTGGCTCTTTGCCTGAACACTACGTGGACTTCGAGGCGATGGTTCAGTCCGCCGAAACAGTGACGTCGGTCAGGCCAGCCACTCCTCGGGCGTGGTGTCGTAGTCGACGTCCGTCGCCGCGAGGTGTTCGACGGCCTCCCACGGTACGTCGGTGATGGTAACCGCCTCGCCGTCGTACCGGATGCGCTTGCCCACCTCCGTCGCCTCGGGTTCGCGGTCACGGCGGCGAGCGACCTCCAAGTCGTGTTCGTCGTACTCCTTGACGATGGTCAGGAGGTTCACCGGCCGCCCCCACAACTCGAAGACGCGCTTGAGCGTCTCCTTGGCCTGCCCGATGTCCAGCGCGACGCCGTTGTACTGGTGGGCCAACAGGAGTTCCCCGGCGTTGTCGAAGTTGCCGTCCTCGACGACGACGGTCGGTTTCCCGAAGTTGGTGAACTGCAACATCAGCTTCTTTTTGACGTCCTCGTAGTCCGTCGAGGAGACCCGATAGTCGCCGCTCTTGTGGGCGTACTCGTAGGTGAAGTAGTCGTTGTCGTCGACAAACTCCTGTGTGAGGAAGGCGTCGATGAACGTCACGTCGTTGTGGCTCTGGCGTATCTCACGCATCCGGTCCCAGCCGCGGGTGTACTCTACGTCCGCGAGGGCGGCGTCGACGCTGTCGTATCGTTCGTCGTCGAACATATACCGGGAGACGCGTTCGAGTTCCTCGGGACTGACGCGGGCGAGAAAGCCCCGGTTCTGTGGCCGCACCAGCGAGTAGTGACGCTCACAGAGGCCCTCGTAGGTGAGGACCTTCCACGGGTACGCCTCGACGTCGAACTCCCCGTCACGGGCGGCCGCCAGTCCGTCGGCGTCGACCCGCGGGTCCTCGGGGTCGATGTCGTCGAGGTGGCCCGGCACGTCGACAAGCCACGCGGGCGGTTCCAGCGTCGCCTGTATCGCCTCGAAGTCGACCGTCTCGTGGAAGTTCCGCCACGCGATGCCCTCGACCCGGAGCAGTCGCTCGACGACTTCCCGACGGTTCTCGCTGTTCTCGATGTACTGCCACAGTTCCAGTCCCAGTTTGTAGGGGTTGAGTCCGCCCGACCCCAGCACGCGGGACATATGGTCGGCGTAGGTGACGAACTCGTCGTCGCCGGCGAACCCCTCGTCGACCATCATCACGGATTCCCAGTAACTGGCCCACCCCTCGTTCATGACCTTCGTCATCTTCTGGGGTGCGAAGTAGTAGGCCTCCCGGCGGAGAATCTCCAGAATCTCCCGTTGCCAGTCGGTCATCTCGACGGCCTTCTCGGCGTCGTCGTCGTACTGCTTACCGTGTTTCAACAGGAAGCCGATGACGTCTTTCTGGGGTTCGTCGGGGAAGGAGACGGGACCGTCGCCCTCGCCCTGACTGTCGATCCACTCCTCGTCGAACACTTGCCGGCGGACCTCCTCGCTGAGGTCGAGTTCGTCCAGTTGCTCGTCGACGTCGGCGGTGTCCAACTCGGCGGCCTCGGCCTCCGGTTCGACCGGTTCGTAGGGGACGTGCTGGTCGATGTTGTCCTCCAGACAGAGGACGTGGTCGATCCACTTCTCGACCTCGGCGCGGTCGACGTCCGGATCGGCCATAATCTCGCGGATCGTCTCGGCGTGGCGGGCCAACATCCCGGCGGCGTCGGGGCCCTCCAGCGGGTGGACCTCAGAGCGTTCGCCCGGGGCCGTCTCGCGGTCGGTGAACAGGCCGAACCACTCGTTGTTGGCGAAGAAGTCGCTGTGGGCCTCGACGTGGGTGATGACGGCCTTCTGGTCGGCCATCGAGTTCGACTCTTGGAGGAACGCGTGGGCCGGGTTGTCGTTGTTGACTATCTCGAAGGCCTTGCCGCCGAGGAACTGGCCCTGTTTCTGCTGGCGGTCGTACTGCATTCCCCACCGCCAGTGCGGGTAGCGGTCCTGAAACCCGCCGTAGGCGATGAGTTCGTTCATCTCGTCGTAGTCGACGATCCAGTAGTTGACGGGGTAGGCGGTCAACCCGAGTTTCTCGGCGAGGTTGCCGGCCTCTTCGACCGGTTCCTCTAACTCGGCGGCGATTCGCTGTGCGGCGATGCGGTCGTCTATCATGAGTCGTCCTCCTCGGTGCTGAGTATCTCGTAGATGGCGTCGACGACGTCGTCGGGCCCGGTGACGTAGGCGACGGCGACGTTGTCCGCGCCGCGGAAGTGCCGTTCGACCTCCTCGGCGTGGGTCGCGTTGATGGCGTTGCCGCTGGGTTGAGTCTCCACGTAGGCGTGGAGGTTCGCGGGAATCTCCTCCATCATCGGGATAACGTGGTCCTCGGTGTCGTTGCTGGAGTTCTCGCTGTCGCCGGCGGCGAAGACGTAGCGGTTCCACTCGCTCCAGGGGTACTGTTCCTCGAGGATCTGCGCGGCCAGTTCGTAGGCGCTTGAGATGCGGGTCCCGCCGCCGGAGCGGATGCCGAAGAACTCCTCGCGTTCGACCTGCCACGCCTCGGCGTCGTGGGCGATGTAGACGAACTCGGCGTTGTCGTACTTGCCCGTGAGGTACCAGTCAAGCGGCGTGAACGTCCGCTCGACCAGTTCGCGCTTCTTCTGGCGCATCGACCCCGATACGTCACGGATGTTGACCACGACGACGTTCTTCTCGCGTTCCTCGACGATTTCGGGGTAGCGGTAGCGCTCGTCCTCCCGGCGGAAGGGAATCTGATCGACGCCCTCCCGGCGGATGCGCTTTGCCGTCGACTCCATCTCGACGGCGTCCTCGAAGGCCTCCTGATCAGGGTAACTCGCCCGCTCCTCGCTCGGGATGTCCGCGTAGGTGTCCTCGATCCACGCCCGGGAGACGGGGATGTTCTCCCCGCGGGCCCACTCGTAGACCGTCGCCGGGCCCCAGCCGTCTATCTTCAGGGCCTCGCGGACGTACTCCTCGTCGAAGTCCATCGCCATCTTCCGCTTGAGACCCTCCTTGAACAACCGCTCGAAGTCGAGCGTCGAGGAGGGGCCGGTCCGGGTGATGTCGGTGAAATCGCCCTCTTTCTCCTCGATGACTTTCTTGCCCTTCGGGTCGAGGTCCAGCCCCAGTTGCTCGTCCAGTTCTTGGGCGAACTCCTCGGGGTCCATCTCGTAGTACTCGTGGTCGCCACTCTCCTCGCCCGGGTCGCCGTCCTCGTCGCCGTCGCCGGGTTCGGGTTGACCGACGGGGTCGCCCTCCTCGGCGCCCTCGCCCTGCCCGACGCCGCCCTGATCGCGTTGGTCGTAGGCGAACTCCGGCAGGTCGATGATCTTGATGGGAATCTGGACCGAGTCCGCCCGCGAGCGCCCGAGGTCGCCGTACTGGATGAATTCGGCGAGGTCCTGCCGGCGCTGTTCGCCCACCTCGCGGTACCGCTCTAAGTCGTCTCTCAGTCCCATCGGTAACTCACCTGGCTCATCACGTGGCGACTCGTCAGTTCGGCCGTCGCCTCGCTGTAGTCGAACATCTCGATCATATTCTCGACGGTCTGGTCCTTGATGCGGGCCGTCTCCGTGTTCGCCGGCGGGGCGTCCCACTGACGCGGGTCGAAGTCCGCGAACGTCCGGCCGACATCGTCCCAGTCGTGGTTGCCCAGCACCGTCTGGATCACCGGAATCTCCTTGGGGTTGACGTCCTCGACGCGGAAGGTGTCGTCGCGGTTGTGCCACGCGTAGCGGTTCAGCGCCGTGATGATCCGGTCGGTCCGGAAGGAGGCCACGGCGTCGGTCGGTTCGTTGTCCGCCCGGTAGTCGCTCTCCTCGAAGCGCCCGAGGTGCTCTATCTCGAACACCTTCATCTTCAGCGGGTCCGGGTCGACCAACTCGCCGCGGGCGTTCTCGATGCGGTCGTCGGTCGCCCACGCGTAGACGTGTTCGATGTACTCCTCGACGGTGGCCTCGTCGACGCGTTTCTCCCGCATCATCGCCTCCAGCACGTCCGCCTCCTGTCGGTCGTAGACGTAGTTTTTCACCGGGACGACGCGCTCCTCGAACTCGGCGGCCTCGGCCTTGGAGAACACCGGCGCCGACACCAGCCCTTGGGCCATCGCGTTCAGCACGTCTTGGGGCATAATCACGCCCTCGACGGGCAACTCGGGGTGGTGGCGGTCGGTCGTCTCGTGGAGCAAGTCGGCGATGACGTCCCGCGTGTACGTGACGGGGATGCCGTGGTCGCCGTCGGCGGCCTCGTCGTCGAACGCGAAGGCGTCTATCTCCCGTCGCTCGTCGCCCTCCTGGAGGTAGCCCCGGTCGAACAAGAGCGCCTTCTCGACCAGCGTCAACTCCTCGGGGAGATCGCTGCCGTCGAGCCGTGACACCACGTCGTACAGCGCCGCCGCCTCCAGCGTGTGCGGGGCGAGTTCCCGGTCGCGGACACCGCTCTCGCTGCGGACGCCGATACTCACCGGCTGGCGGATGCGCTCCTCTAGGTCGGCCCACGATTCGGACTCCCAGACCTCGGTGTCGTTGGTCAACTCCCGGAGGAGCAACTGTAACTCCAGGCTGAGGTTCGTGAGGTAGGTGAACTCGTGTTTGTTGAGGCGGCGCTTGAGCGCCTTCAGCGGGTCAGACCCCTCGCGGTCGGCGTGCTGGTTGAGTTGGGCGTCCAGATCCGGGTTCGAGATGATGATCATCTGGGTGTCGACGTCCATCCCGATGCCCTTGTCCAGTTTGACGCTGCCCTCGTCGGGGACGTTCAGGAGTTTCTGGAGCAGGTCGGCGTGCTGGGCGGCGTCCTCGACGATGGTCAGCAGGCCGTTGCCCTGACTCAGGACGCCGTCGTAGGAGAACGCCTGCGGGTTCTTTCGGCCCCGGGAGTCCAGCTCCCGAAGCATCCCGGCCATCCACGACCCGACCAGTCGCTCCTTTGGCGTCCCCTCGTCCTCGGAGTGGAGGACGCCGATGCCGCGGCCCACGTCGACGACGAAGTTCTTCACCCGGAGGTGTTGGGGGTCGGTGACCGCCGAGAACAGGTCCTCGACGCCCTGCCGGCGGTACTGCTCTTCGAGGTAGTCGTAGGCCTCCCGGGAGAACGGGTCGAGGTCGCCCTCGACGTGGACCTCGATGTGGTCGTCGAGGGCCTCGTTGACGCGGGCGAGGATGTCCGCCCGCACGTCCTCGGGGAACACCGTCAGCGGATGGGCCTGCACCGGGCTCTCGTACCAGTCGTCCTCGTCCTCGACGGCCTGTTCGCCGTAGGTGAGGCCGCCGGACTCGCCCGCCGCGCCGGCGACGTTCCACTCGACGGTGTAGCGCCGCCCGGCGTCGGTCTTGGAGTACTCCCGGAGGCCGTTGATGAGACACCGCTTGAGTTCGGACTTGCCGGTGGCCGTCGGGCCGTCGAGCCACACTATCTTCTCGTCTTTGCCGCGCCGGGCAGCGATAGACCGGAGGTCGTCGACGAACCGGTTGAGCACCTCGGTGTTGCCGAGGATGGCGTGTTCGCCGTCGTTGTGCGGGTCGTCGAAGAAGCGATAGCGCTCGGTCTCCTCGCCCTCCTCGACCACCGTTCGGGTCCCGGCGGCCTCGATGGCGTCCAGCAGGTACTTCGAGGCGTGGGAGGCGATGGCAGGGTGGTCGAGTACCAGATCGACGTACCCCGCGAGGCTCATCGGCTCCTCGTAGGTCGAGGCCAGCGAGCGGTCGGCCGCGTCGATGAACTCCTCGCCGGACATTACTCTTCCATCTCACTTTTGGCGACTTCCGCGCCGGCGAACTCCAGCACCTCCTTGGCACCGTCGCGGGTGTAGCCCTGATCGATCAGTGCCTCGATCCACGCCGAGCGTTCGTCGTCGTCCATCTCGCCGGAGGAGACCAGCGCCGAGAAGTTGATGTTGTGTTTCTTGTCCTCCCAGAGTTTCCGCTCTAAGGCGCGGCGCAGGCGGTCGTTGTCCTGCGGGTCGAAACTCGACCCCTCGCGGGCGCGCCGGGAGACCCAGTTTGCGACCTCCTGTCTGAAGTCGTCTTTGCGGTCCTCGGGCAACTGGAGTTTCTCCTCGACGCTGCGGAGGAACTGCTCGTCCGGTTCCTGCTCGCGGCCCGTTATCTCGTCCTCGACGGTGTCGTCGTCGATGTAGGCCATCACGTGGTCCATGTACTTCTCGCCTTGGCGCTGTATCTCGTCGACGTCGTAGGCCAGTGCGTGGCGGACGTCCTCGATGGCGCGGTCCTTGTACTCCTCGCGGACCAACTCGAGGTACCGATAGTAGGTCTCGAAGTCCTCGGCGGCGATAGAGCCGTGGTTTTCGAGGTTCTTCTCGAGGTGGTTGAACGTCGTCAGCGGCGAGAGGAACTGTCGGTCCCGATGCATCGAGTCCATGATGGCCTCGGCTATCTCGTCGCCGATGAACCGCGGGGAGACGCCCTCCATCCCCTCGCCGATCTCGGCGGCGGCGTCGCCCTCCTCGCGGAGTTTCTTCACGTCGACGTCGTCGGTCTCGTCTATCTCGCCGTTGTAGGCTTTGGCCTTCTGTATCAGGTCGACGTTTGTCGCGTCGGGTTCCTCGATGCGCGTGAGGACGCCGAACAGCCCCGCCATCTCCAAGGTGTGGGGCTCGACCGCGATGTCCGGCAGGTCGGCGTTGCGAAGCATCTTCCGGTATATCTTGGCCTCGTCCTCGTAGCCCAGCACGTACGGGAAGTCGATGCGCTTGGTGCGGTCGTTGAACGCCTCCATCTTCTCGTCGCCTTTCTTGTCCTTGTACTCGGGCATATTCGTCCGGCCGACGATCACCTGGTCGATGTCGATCCGGGGGTTGTTCTTGGGTTTGATCGTCTGCTCTTGGGTGGCGTGCAGGAAGTCATAGAGGAACTCCCGCTGGAGCTTCAGTAGCTCCTCGCCCGAAAAGATGCCCCGGTTGGCGTTACAGAACGCGCCGGAGTAGTCGAACGCCCGCGGGTCGGACTCGCCGTAGACCGCTATCTTCGAGTAGTTGACGTCGCCGGTCAGTTCAGTCTCGTCCTGGTTCTTCTTGTCTTTTGGCTCGAACGTCTCGATGGCTTGGCGCATGTTCTCGTCGGCGACCAGCCGGATCACCTCGACGTGGTTGTCCAGCACGGCTTCGAGGTCGTCGTCGTAGTACGCCAGCAGTCGGTCCATATAGAACTCGCTGGCGGGGTCGAGACTCTGCTCGTTGCGGATGGTGTAGGGCGCGTCCAGGTCCGCGTTGATGTCCTCGATGATGTCGTCACGTTGCTCCTGTGGGATCAGGACGATGGGGTCTTGATCCATCGGCGACCGAACTGTATCGTCCGCGGGGTCCTGATCCGGGATGACGTCACAGAGGTTCGTCCAGCGGAAGGTGTACATCCGGCCCTCCTCCCGGCGCGTGTAGTCCTCGAAGTAGCGCCGGACCTGCCGGTCGAAGTCGGATTTCCCGGAGCCGACCGGACCGAGCAGGAGTTTGATCCGCTTTTCGGGGCCGAGTCCGCGGGCGCCCGACTTGACCTTGTTGACGAACTCGTGGATGGACTCGTGGATGACTTGCCCGTAGAAGGTGTTCTCGCCGTCGTTGAGCGGGTCCTCGGAGGCGAGTTTGTACTCGACGAGACCGGCCTCCTCGTCGTACTCCGTGCCGTAGAAGTCGAACATATCCGCCACGCGCTGGTGGGCGCTGCGGGCTATCTTCGGTTCGTCGTACAGCCGTTTTAGGTACCACTCGAAGTCGTTGCTCTTGCGCAGGTCCGCGGGGATGGACGCGCGGTATTCGTCGCTCAGTTCTGCCAGCGTATCTGGAGTGCCTGTCATTGTATCACGTGTTCGTGGAGGGCGTCCCAGTGGGGACACCTTCGGGACGCGTCGCCGTCCCGACCGTGTCGCTCACGGCACGCGACGGCGAGACCCTCCGTCGACGGCGGTCGCTCGACGGCCGCGGTGATCGACCGAGAGTCTGTCGATTGTGGTCGTGTATCATACGTCGGTGTCGGGTCGGGAGTGGGGTGTGGTATCTCGTACCAATACCGATACTCTAATATCATTCGTCGCTACAGCAACATAAGCGCTTCTCCGATATAGGTATTATTTCACTCATTTTCTGAATAGAACAACGACCGAATATTACCACTGTCCCGCGATTCCGGAGCGTTTCGTACCCGGCCCGCGAGAACTACTTAAATCTGGTGTCCGCCGACCGGGAGATTCATCTTGCGCGCGCCGAACCCTCGGGTATGGACACGTTCGCGGACCTGTCGGGATGGACCGTCTGGAACGACGGCGACCACCGGACGGTCGTCGTCTATCGGCCCGACGTCTTCGACAGTCAGGCGTTCCCCGCGCCGTGCTTGCCGACGATATACCTGACACACGGCCGTCGCGGTCGGCGGCCGGGCGACCACCGACCGTCGCCGGGGGATCCGTGGTACGTCTCGCTGAGTCTCGAACCCGACGTTTCCCGGGACGGCGAGAGCTACGACACCCGAGAGGCCGCCGTCGACGCCGCCGTCGAGTTGGCCGAGGCGTTCGACGCCGGCGAGGTCGACTACCGGTCGCTGTATCAGGTGCCTCGTGAGGCGTATCTCGACGAACTCGACCGGTTGACTGGCGGGAACACTTAATCGGCTCCCCCGACTACCGTCTCCCAATGACTCAACTGACGCTCATCGGGACGCGCCTCGCACGGGAGGGGGAGACGTTCGTCTATCAGGGCGAGGCCGACGCCTGTGAGGGGTGTCCCTACCGCGACCAGTGCCTCAATCTCACGGAGGGGCGCAAGTACGAGGTGGTCGACGTACGCGAGAACACCTCGGTCCTCGACTGCGCCGTCCACGACGGCGGCGTCCAGGCCGTCGACGTCGAACCGGCACCGATCACCGCCAACGTCCCGAGCAAGGGAGCCTACGCCGGGAGCAAGGCGAGTCTCGCCGGGTCCTGTCCCTACACGGACTGTCCGAGCCACCGGTTCTGTGAACCGGCCGGGGCCGACTTCGACAGCGAATACCGCATCGACGAGGTGCTCGGCGACCCGCCACACGACTACTGTATGCTCGACCGGGAGTTGACACTCGTGGAGTTCGCACCGCCCGAGGACGGCTGAGCGCGCCCCGACGAGCGACTAACTACTGCCGTAAGACGCTTTCACCGCGGCGTAGCCGAAGACGTCCTCGTAGCCGTACGCCGAGAGGAGGACGGGATAGAACGACTCTTCGGCGACGTACTCCTCGCCGTCGGCGACAGCGAAGGTGTCCCCGGCCTCGACTCGCTGGAAGTTCTCGGCGAACACCTCGTAGCTCTCGGCGGCCGCTTTCGGCACCACGTCCGACAGGCGGAACAGCGGCACGTCCCGGGACTCGGGCGCGGAGGTGTCCGCGAGGGCGCCCGTGGCGGCGAGGAACTGCCGGACGATGTCGGTCGCGTTCTCGGCGGCGGCGGCCGACCCCTGAAACCCACACTCGACTTCGACCAGCGGCGACACCGACTCGAACAGCCGTCCCTCGTCGAACGCGCCCGTCTCGACGATGGCGTCGACGGGCAACTGCCGCGCCAAGTCGGCCGACTCGCCGGCCCCGTCTTGGACGATGGCAAAGGGCCCGTCGTAGGACTGTGTGGAGTGGAGCGCGAGCGTCGTACATCCGGCGAGAACGTCCGTCAGTTCGGCCGCCAGCCGCGACTCGTGTGTCGGTCCCTCGGGGTCGCCCGGAAACGCCCGGTTGAGGTCCTCTTCGACGTAGCGGGTCCCGGCCGACAGCGCCGCCTCGTTGGCGACGATCAGCGCGACCGGCCGCGCGACCGCCGGGTCCTCGGCGAGTATCCGCTCGATTGCCTCGACGCCACAGGGTTCGTCGCCGTGAATGGCGGCGACGACGGCGACTTCCGGTCGCCCGTCACCCAGCCGTTCGATACGCATTCGGCCAGTCATATGCCAAGCGCCCACTTAACGCCGTCGGGAGTGGGCGATCACCAAGGTTTATTTAAAATTACTCACAACGGGAACCTACGGGGTGGGACGATATCACGCGACGTAGCCGACAGTCGACCGAGCGGGGAGTATCGAACGACGAACCGGGGGCAAGGGAGACACTGCTCGCGTCGCTCCACGACGACGAGCGACCGGAGTACCTGCTGGAACACGCCGAGGGAACGGTCGAGTGTGACCGCGACGGGCGGACGGAGGAACTCACGCCACGGGCGGGCGCGCCGTCCCTCGTCGCCGTGACCGACCGTCGGATCGTAATCTTGGTCCCCGGGTCCGGGACGCGGTCGGCCCGCGACCAGCGGATTCCGATTCACTTCGCGGACGTACGCCGCGTCGGACTGGACGACCCGTCGGCCCCGGCCACGCTCTCGGTCGTCCACGAGCGAGGCCACCGCTGGCGCGTCCCGGTCGCCGACGGGGGCGCCGAGACGGCCGCGGCCGCCGTCCGGTACGTCCGGACCGGCGCGGAGGTGTGGACCCGCGCACAGGAGACGGCGTCGACGATTCACGCCAGCCGCGGGGACCTCGTCGAACCGATCCGCGAGGACGGCGACTGGCAGTTGGTCGCGGACCGCTACGACTTCCTCACCGAACGCGTGGCCGACGCCAGACGGACCGCCGAGGAGACGCCGTTCGAGGACGTGGCGTCGCTCCAGCGGACCGTCGACCGGGCCGAGCGAACCCTCGAATCCGCCTACACCAGAGCGCTGCTGGTGCGACTGACCGTCGCCACGGCGACTGCCAGCGAGCGCTTCGCGGACGACGACCACGTCGGGGCGCTGGACGCCTTCGCCACGGCCGCCCGAAGCTACCGCGCGGCCGCCGAACGCGTCGAAGAGTACGGCATCGACCCGGTCGGATCGACGACGGCCGACGACCAGCGCGCCGTCACCGTGCGCGAACGGACCGACGGCCGGGCACCGCTGGCAGCGGGCGACACCGAGACGGCGCTCTCCATCGCCGCCGACCGGGTCGCTGCCGTCGGCCGCGAGGCCATCGACAGAGCCGACGACGCCCGGACGGCGGCCGACGCCGCGACGGACCCCGCGGACACCGCCGCTCACCTTCGCCGAGCGTTCGACACCTACCGGACGCTGTTGGACTGTTGCTGGGGCGCACGGAGACTCCTCGGCATCGAGCGCGAGCGGTTGCAGACCCGCGTCGAGGAGACGGTCGCCTCGCTACTCGACCACCACCGTCAGGCCGCCTCGGCCGCCGAGTGGCAGGCCCACGGGGCCGTCGCCGAAGACGACCCGAAAAGAGCTTACGAACTGTTCACCGACGCTATCGACCACGCGGCGGCCGCCCTCGAACTGGCGCGGGAGTTCCGCGCCGGCGACCCCGACCCCATCGAGGCGACGCGGGAACGGTTGCTGGCCGACCGCTCTGACCTCCAACTCGGCGTGACGATCAAGGAGTAGCCCGCGGGCGGACCACACACCTATTCGTCGCTGGGGTTCCTGCGTCGAACTGTCCGTGACAGACGGCCCGACACCTCCCACCGAACGGATCGTGAGTCTCGACGCACTCCGGGGCGTCGCGGTCCTCGGCATCCTCCTGATCAACGTCAGAGTCTTCTCGATGCCGGAAGTGACGCTGCTCAACCCGACCGCCTACGGCGGGTTCACGGGACTGGACTACTGGGCGTGGCTTCTCGGCCACGTCTTCGCGGAACTGAAGTTCATCACGGTGTTCTCGGCGCTGTTCGGGGCCGGGACCGTCCTGTTCGTCGAGAAACGCCGTCAGTCCGAGGACCCCGCGATGGGCTACCACTACCGGCGCACCGCGTGGCTGCTCGTCATCGGCCTCGCCCACGCCTACCTCCTCTGGTACGGCGACATCCTCGTCGCGTACGCCCTCTGTGGACTGGTCATCGTCCTGTTCGTCGACACCCCGGCACGGACGCTCGCCGGCGTCGGCGTCGTCCTCCTGTTGGTCCCCTCGCTGACGGAGTTAGCCGTCGGCCTCGCGGGCGGCGGCGCGGCGATAGCGACCAGTGGGCCCCCGCGGGGTCGGTGCTCCAAGCCGAGATAGCGACCTACCGCGGCGGCTGGACCGAGCAGTTGTCCCACCGCGTCCCGACCGCGTTCGAGCGCCAGACCAGCGGCTTCCTCGGGCAGACGTTCTGGCGCGTCGGCGGCACGATGCTGCTGGGGATGGCACTCTACCGCTGGGGCGTCCTCACCGGCGAGCGCTCGACCCGACTGTATCGGCTCCTCGTCGCCGGCGGCGCCGTCGGCGTCGGCATCGTCCTGTTGGGCGTCCGCTACATCGAGGCCGCCGACTGGAGCGCCGACGCGGCGCTGATCTGGCGGCAGTTCAACTACTGGGCCAGCCTCCTCGTCGCCGGCGGCTACGTCGGCCTCGTCACGCTGTACGCCCGCTGGCGACCCGGCGGTCCTCTCACGCGCGCGTTCGCGGCCGTCGGCCGCACGGCCTTCACGAACTACCTCCTCCAGACCGTCGTCGCCACGAGCGTCTTCTACGGCCACGGGCTGGGCCTGTTCGGCCGCGTCGGCCGCGCCGAGGCCCTCGGGATGGTCCTCGCCTTCTGGGCCGTCCAGATTTCGCTGTCGGTGCTGTGGATTCGGTTCTTCCGCTTTGGCCCGGTCGAGTGGCTCTGGCGGACGCTCACCTACAGGGAGTTCCAGCCGCTGGTTCGGTCGTAAGTCCGCCGTAGAAGGTTTTGCGAGGGAAGATCGCTCCGAACGGATCTTCCTGCACTGTTGCGAGGGGCCGTAGTGGCCAACAGTGCGAGGGAAGGGATTTGAACTCCCGTCGGAGTTGTCCGACGACGTTCAAATCCTTCCGTGTGCATCTTGTGCGGCCCGGGATGGGCCACACAGCGATGCGAGGGAAGGGATTTGAACCCTTGGACCACCGGAAGACTCGCTGGCTCACGGTTTCACCGTTCGCCGACAGCGAGTCTTCCGAGTCCACGCTCGCGTCGCTCGCGTGGACCCTACGGGAGCGGATCTTGAGTCCGCCACCGTATAGCTGTGGCTCCCGAGCAGATTTTAGAGAGTGTTTGCGAGGGAAGATCGCTCCGAACGGATCTTCCTGCACTGTTTGGGTGGCCGTAGTGGCCAACAGTGCGAGGGAAGGGATTTGAACCCTTGGACCCCTACGGGAGCGGATCTTGAGTCCGCCGCCGTTTCCAGGCTTGGCTACCCTCGCACGCGTCCTGTGTGCAGGAGGCTCTGGTATATATGCACCACGACATCGACCGGTCACGACCGGAGGCGACCGAGGGCGTCGCCCGCCCGGTCGGCGACCCGCGCGTAGACGACCCGAGCGGGCGGAAACCGCGTCTCGAAGACGGGGAGCAACCAGTCCGACGCCCGCACCGAGAGGAGAGCGAGGAGTATCCCGGCGACGACGTCCGTCCCCCAGTGGATGCCGAGGTACATCGTCGAGAGACACACCGAGACCGCTAGCGCGATGGCGATTGGGTACCAGTAGGGGTACTCCTCGCGGGTCTTGCGGGCGAGCAACGCGACGGTCACCGCGAGCGAGGAGTGCAGCGACGGGAAGACGTTCGTGTTCGTGTTGACCTCCGAGGTCAGTAGTTGTGACTGTGGCCACGTGGTGTAGAGGAGGCCCTCGACCTGTCCCGGGAGGAGGTTCCGCGGCCCGTAGGCGACGAAGAGGATGTAACACGCCAACCCGATGGTGTAGTTGAGGCCGTACGCGATGACGAGTTTCCGGAACCGGTCGGTCTCCTCTAGCATCGCGAACGCCAGAAACGGGAAGACGAGCAGGTAGACGTAGCCGTAGACGTAGATGAGCGAGAAGTAAAACGTCAGCTCCGGACTCTGGAAGGACTGAACCCACGCGACGAAGGCCCCTTCGATGTCGTAGATGTTTCCGGTGATCCGGAGCCCGAAGTCCAGCGATATCTCGTTGCCGAAATTCCGGAGTTGGCTGTTCGCGAGGAGTATCAGCCCCAGCACGCCGACGTACGGCGATACGGCGACGATGCGTTCCCGGTAGACGGTCCGCAGCGAGCGCATCCGGTCGATACCGACGATGCCGAGCAGCGAGAGCGTGACGAGGGCGACCGTCGACGCACCGACCTGTACGAGCACGTCGACCAGCGTCATCGCTGGACGAGATACCCCCCGTCGGTGTACCGGAACCCGGCCTCGCGGAACGTCTCGCGGGCGTCCGTCTCGTTGAGTTCGTCGTCGCTCCCGAGGAAGGGGACCTGCGGATCAGTCCCGTCGAACTGCAGTGACTCGGGCGTCCACTCCGATCCGAGAACGGGAGCGGAAAGCGGCGTCGCGTACCCGCCGAAGATGTCGTCGGCCATCGCCTGCTTGTCGAGGAGACGGACGACCGCCCGCCGGAAGTTCGGGTTGCGAAGCACCGGCCGCCGGGTGTTGAACCCGAGGTGGTATATCGTCCGGGACGGCGTCGTCAGCAGGTCCACGCCGTCGGCGTCCTCGACCCGGTCGACTGACGACGGGCCGAGCGTCGGCGACGTGATGTCGGCGTTGTTCTGTGCGACGTGTTCGACGACGGTGATGTCCGAGGGCGCGACCAGCAACTCCAGTTCCGTGAGCGCCAGTTCGTTGAACCGACTGCCGAGGCGACTGCTCGTATCCCGGTTGAGCGGGTGCTCCTCGTTCCGGGTGAGCGTGAGCGACCGCCCGTTCGACCAGGAGTCGAACACCATCGGGCCCGACCCGACCGGGTCCTCGTTGTCGCTCGTGTGGGCGCTGGTCAGTCCGCGGTCGGCGTCGACCACGTCGGTCCGCTCGCGCCAGACGTGCCGAGGAACGAGCGGTACCGAGAGCGCCGTCGTCGCGACCGGGTCGGCGGCGTCAATCTCCAGTCCGACGGTCCGGTCGTTCGCGACCCGAACAGACGAGACGAGGTCCGTCCGCCCCTGATACCGCGGGACCGGCGCGAAGGTGTCGGACTTCCCCATCGTCGCGTCGGAGTAAAACCGATAAGTGAACGCCACGTCCGCGGCCGTCAGCGGCGTCCCGTCGTGCCACTGGAGGTCCGGTTTCAGCCGCACAATCAACTCGTCGTCGTCGTCGCTCGACCAGAACCACGACTCGGCCAACCACGGCTGTAACTGCCCGTCGTAGTACCGGCCGAGCGGGTCGTACAGCAGCGACGTCGCTATCTCCAGCCCGTTCGTCCGCCGGTTGAGTGGGTTTAGCGACCGCGTCGGCTCGCCGTCCGGTGTCGCGACGGTGAGGCTCCTGTCGGCCTGTGGCTCGACCGGCGATCCGTTGGCCTGCTGGAGACCGACGAGCCACAGCGGATCCCGAGCTGGGAACTGCTCCCACCCCTCGAACCGCCCCGTCCCGATACCGGCGATGGCGTCCGACCGAACGAGCGGCGACATCGGCTGTTCCCGTGCGACGATACCGAGCGCCTCCCCGATAGTTCCCGCCCGGTCCCCGTCGGCCTGGGTGCGCTGGCGGCTGATCAACTGGTCCATCCCCACGTCGGCGAACCCGAACGGGTTCTGCCACCCCGTGTCTCCGCCATACTGGGAGTGAAACAGCGCGTAGAGGTAGTCCGGATCGGGCAACGCGGGAAACCGGCCCACGTAGATGTCGAAGGCGTGCTGTTCGAGAACCTCCTTGTACAGTTGGGAGGCCGGCAGCAACTCGACCGTCGCGTTGATGCCGACGGCCTGCAACCGGTCCGCGAGCGTGCGGGCTATCTGGACGGACGCCGTGTCTTGGTCGGCCGGCTGGGCCTTGATCTGGACCGAAACCTGATTCGGCGGGCCGCCGCCGAGCAGGTTGCCGATGGAACTGACACACCCGCTGCTGGCCCCGGCCGTGAGGCCGGCAGTCGCAGCCAGCAGTTTCCGTCGGGTGAACGTAGTTCCCATCGGTGGCGCTCCAGTACTGATGTCGTGTCCTGTCCGCGGCAGTCGTCGTGTGGAGGGCGACGTCGAAGTGCCGCGCGTATATATACTCCTACGGAGTCGGGCGTTAATGAAGGTGCCGACTTGTCGCTCTTCGGACGGATAGAGCGGCACGAACCGACAGTTTCAGGTCGGCCACGGCCCAACGATCCGTTGATGACAGCCGGACGTATCACCCTCCACGCGGACCCCTCGAATCCGCTGCACGCCGACGCCGTCGTCAGTGTCGTCGTGGGCGTCGTGTTGTTCCTCGCTGTCTTCCTCGTGATTCGGTGGGGCGCACGCGCCGGCGCGACGTAGGCGGAGGCCTTTTTTGCTCGCTGTCACGTTCGCCTGACTATGGACGACCACACCCGCGACCCGACGGTCGCCCCGCCGTCGGGGTCACCGACGGGGTGGCGGACGGACGGCCAGTGGGAACACGCGACCCTCCGGCGGGCCACCGTCCACGGCGTCCGCCTGTTCAACGCCGGGGCGTTCCACGAATCGCACGATTGTTTCGAGGACGAATGGTACAACTACGGCCGCGGAACCACCGAGTCCGCCTTCCTCCACGGGATGGTGCAGGTCGCGGCCGGCGCGTACAAACACGTCGACTTCGAGGACGACGACGGGATGCGTAGCCTCTTTCGGACCGCACTCCAGTACTTTCAGGGCATCCCCGGGGACTACTACGGCGTCGACGTCCTCTCCGTCCGGACGGCGCTGACGAACGCTCTCGATGACCCGACGGAGGTCGACGGCTACCGGATACGCCTCGACGGCGAGACGCCGACCGCGTCGGCGGCCGACTTCGAGTACGCCGACGGCCTCGAGTGACCCGTCGGCTTCATTGTCACGCCACCACTACCGACGGGCGTGTCCGACGATTCGCCGTCCCGCTACGACCGGTTGCGCCACCACGAGACGCCGGGCCCACGGAACTCGCTGTGGCACTGGCCCGAGACGCGCCACCCCCTCCGAGTCGTCCTCAACTTCCTCGTCGTCTGGGTCGCCCGCTACTCCCCGAGTCTGAAGCTGAAAAACTGGCTGTTGCGCCGCCTCGGGGCCGACATCGGCGAGGGCGTCGCGTTCGGACTGACCGCCACCCCGGACGTGTTCTGGCCGAACCTGATCACTATCGGTGACGACGCCATCGTCGGCTACGATGCCACTATCCTCTGTCACGAGTACTTACAGGACGAACTCCGGACCGGCGAAGTGGTCGTCGGCGAGCGAGCGATGATCGGTGCCGGGGCCGTCGTCCTCCCGGGCGTCCACGTGGGCGCGGACGCACAGGTCGCGGCGAACTCGCTGGTGACCGAGGACGTGCCGCCGGGCGCGACGGTGGCCGGCGTCCCCGCAGAAGTCGTCGACGCGGAGGGCTAGCTCCGGATCCGGACGATGCCGCTTTTGAACACCCGGTGGTTCGGGATGATGTACTCCTCGCCGTCGCTCTCGACGCGCGTGACGAACATATCTATCTCCTGAACGATGCCGCGGGTGTCGTCTATCTTGACCTCGTCCCCGATGCTGTACGGCTGTGAGAGCAGGAGGTACGTCCCGGCCGCGGCGCGGTGAGCAGGTCCTGCAGGGCCAGTCCAGCCAGAAACACCAGCCCGAAGGTGTACACCGCGAGCAGGATGAGCAGCGCCGTCGTGGCGACGCCGAGTTGCCCGAGCGCTATCAGCCCGGCGATGAAGAAGATGCTGTACTTGACTATCTCGGGGATGATGCTGACCTCGGGGAGTTTGACGCTCTTGAGGCGGTCGGCTATCTCCAACTTCGCCTTGTCGCCGAGGACGAGGCCGAGAATCACCGCCAGCGCGGCGACGAACAGCCGCGGGAGCAGGTCGGTAAAGCGCGTCCAGAAGAACTGGCTGTCGACGAGTTGCGTGACGTTCAGCGCGAGCAGGATGCTGAGGATGTACACCGCCGCCGCGGCGAGCATCGCCAGCAGTCCGACCGTCGAGAGCCCGACGTTCTGGACGGAGCGTTCGAACAGCGTCCCCTCGACGGCTTCGTCGACACCCTGCTGGACGAGGAGCCGCCGGGTCCCGCGCCACACGAGATAGCCGCCAAGAGCGCCGCACAGCAGTATCCCGACGGCGACGGCGACCGCACCCTGTTCGGAGAACAGCGCCCGTATCAGATCCGGGATGTCTATCTGCAGCGACGCCATCAGTACGCCTCCGGGTCGAGTTCGAGGATCAGCTCACCGCCTTTGAACGCCCGAACCAGCCCGTCGCTCTCGCTGAGGACGATAGCGATGGCGTTCGTGTCCCGGGTGACGGCCCCGGCCGCCATATGCCGGGCACCCAGCCCCTTCGGAATGTCGACGCCCTCGGCGGAGGGTTCGAGGTAGCGATAGGCCGAGACTATCTTGCCCGAATCGGAGATGACGAACGCGCCGTCCAGCCGCGAAAACTCCTTGAGCATCACGTTCACGATGGGGTCGCCGACGTGGACGTGGGACTTCTCGAAGGGGTTGTAGCTCAGCGGGCGGGACTTGTTCATCACCTTGCCCGCGTCGCCGACGACGAACAGCGCACCGACGGGTTTGCCCTTCTGCCCTTTCTTGCCGAGTTCGACCGCGACTTCGAGGACGTTCCGGACGACGCCCGGTTCGGCCCGGCTGTTGACGAACAGGTCGTAGACGCCCGAGCGGGAGAACTCGCTCGCGCGGACCCGCATCACGGTGTCGACGTCGTCGTCGAAGCTCTTCAGCGCACAGAGGACGGTGTCGGTCTCCTCGATCAGCTCCTGGTCGACGGCCCCCTCGATACCGAAGCGGACCCGCTCGGTCGGGTCGGCGAACTCCACCGGCAGGACGACGTAGGCGTCGGCGTCGACGTCGTTCTCCGGGGAGACGACCACCACGGTCCGGTCCTCGTCCTCGACGGTCGATTCGTACAGCGAGGTGCTCGGGGAGAACAGGAACACGGAGTCGACCCCGTCGGCGATATCATCGAGTAGCGAACGGAGTCCGGCCATTGTATGATACACCCCACGTACGGGCAAAAACCTTTGTGGCGTGTCTGACACGCGTCTGCCACACGCCCGAGGGCAGGATCGTTTCTGCCACCGGCGACAGACAAGTAACTATGGCATTATCGTTCAGTATAGGTTCTTAAACGCCGAGACTCTACGGCAGATATTTCACCGTCGGGGTGTAACCACGAAGGGACACGATGGGCAATCTAGGAACACTATTCTCACCCGAACGGGTGGCCGTCATCGGTGCAACGGAGTCGTCGGGAGCGGTCGGTGCCGCGATCATGGAGAACCTCCTCGACGGGTTCGAGGGTGACGTGATCCCGGTAAACCCCAACGCCGACGAGGTGTTCGGTATCGCCGCCCTCGACGACATATCGGAGGCGTCCGACGTCGACCTGGCGGTCGTCGTCGTCCCGCCGGGTATCGCCGTCGACGTACTGAAACAGGCCGGTGAGGCCGGCATCACCGACGTCGTCGTCGTCACCGCCGGGTTCGGCGAGGCCGGCAGCGAGGGCGCCTCCCGGGAGAAACAACTCCAGTCTATCGCCGCCGAGTACGACATGAACCTCGTCGGCCCCAACTGTCTGGGCATCATCTCCTCGCCGGTCGGGATGAACGCGACGTTCGCCTCCCAGTCGGCGCTTGAGGGGTCGATATCCTTCATGAGCCAGTCGGGCGCGTTCATCACCGCCGTCTTAGACTGGGCCAGCGACCGCGACCTCGGGTTCAAAGACGTCGTCTCGCTGGGGAACAAGGCCGTCCTCGACGAGGGCGACTTCATCGACTTCTGGGGCGAGGACCCCGACACCGACGTCATCCTCGGCTACCTCGAGGACATCGACGACGGCCGGGAGTTCATCGACACGGCCCGGAAAGTGACCGAGGACACCCCGATAGTGACGGTCAAGTCGGGCCGGACCGACGCCGGGGCCAACGCCGCGGCCTCCCACACGGGCGCTATCGCCGGCAGCGAACGCGCCTACGAGGCCGGATTGGAGCAGGCCGGCGTGATCCGCGCCGAGAGCGTCCAGGAACTGTTCGACTACGCCTCCATCCTCGAAGGGCAACCGCGGGCCGACGACGACGGCATCGCCATCGTCACGAACGCGGGCGGCCCGGGCGTGATGTCGACCGACGCCGTCGGCGACTCCAGCCTGCAGATGGCCGACTTCACGGACGAGACGCTCCAGCGACTGGAGGAGGCGATGCCCGACGCCGCGAACATCTTCAACCCCGTGGACGTCCTCGGGGACGCGCCCGTCGACCGCTACGACGAGGCGCTTGACATCGTCTTGGAGGACCCCAACGTCGGGTCGGTGATGGTCGTGGCCTGTCCCACCGCCGTTATGGAGTTCGAGGACCTCGCCGAGGTCGTCGCCGACACGTCCCGGGAGACGGACACGCCCATCGCCACCAGTCTGATGGGCGGGGAGTCCGCGACGACCGCCGCGTCGATTCTCGACGACGTGGGCGTCCCGTCGTACTTCGACCCCGCACGCGGCGTCGAGAGCCTCGACGCCCTGCGGCAGTACGCCCGGACACAGGACCGGACCTTCGAAGACCCCGCGCGGTTCGACGTCGACGAGGAACGCGTCGACGAGATAATCCAGCGGGCGGTCGACCGCGGGTCGAACGCGCTGGGTGTCGAAGCGATGGGGCTGCTGGACGCCTACGGCATCCCGACGCCCGAGGGCGACATCGTCGACAACCCCAAAGACGCCGTCGCGGCCGCCGAGGCGATCGAGGGCAACGTCGTGATGAAGATCGTCAGCCCGGACATCCTCCACAAGTCCGACATCGGCGGCGTCGAGGTGAACGTCCCCGTCGAGGAGGTGGCGGACACCTACGACAACCTCATCAGCCGGGCGAAAAACTACCAGCCCGACGCCGACCTCATCGGCGTGCAGGTACAGGAGATGCTGGACCTCGAGTCCGGGACCGAGACCATCGTCGGGATGAACCGCGACCCGCAGTTCGGACCGCTGGTGCTGTTCGGCCTCGGCGGCATCTTCGTCGAGGTGCTCGAGGACACGTCCGTCCGCGTCGCGCCCGTCAGCGAGCGGGAGGCCACGGAGATGGTCGACGACGTGGACTCGGCGCCGCTGTTGCGGGGTGCCCGCGGCCGGGACCCCGTCGACGAGGGCGCCGTCGTCGAGACCATCCAACGGCTCTCGCAACTCGTCACCGACTTCCCGGAGATACTCGAACTGGACATCAACCCGCTCGTCGCGTCGCCCGACGGCGTCTCGGCGGTGGACGTACGACTTACTATCGACCAAGACAAACGTAACGGAGGCAACTAATGGACCCACTACTCGTCACCTCGACAGAAGCAGCGACCGGCAAAACGGCAGTCACCCTCGCGCTGGCGACCCTCGCCAAAGAGCAGGGCAAAGACGTCGGCTACATGAAGCCAAAGGGCACGCGCTTGCAGAGCGTGACCGGCAAGACACGCGACGAGGACCCGATGCTCGCGCGCGAGTTGCTGGACCTCGACGCCGAGATGCACGAACTGGAGCCCATCGTCTACACGCCCACGTTCGTCGAGGAGGCCATCCGCGGCCGCGAGCAGTCCGCAGAGCTCCGCGAGCGCGTCCTCGACAACTACGAGGCGCTGGCCGAGGACCGCGACCTGATGGTCCTCGAAGGGACCGACCGCCTCACGACCGGCGGCATCGTCGACCTCACCGATCCGGAGATAGCCGAGGCCATCGACGCGCGGGTCGTCCTCCTCAGCCGCTACGACGAACCGGGCGACATCGACGACATCCTCGCGGCGGCCGACCAGATCGGCGACAACCTCGCAGGCGTCCTGTTTAACGGCGTCCCGGACACCGTCTTCGACCAGTTGACGACCGACGTCGTCCCGTTCCTCGAGAACCACGACGTCCCCGTTCTGGGGGTCGTCCCGCGGATTCCGGAACTCGCCGGGATCAGCGTCGGCAACCTCGCCGAGCGTCTCGGCGCCGAACTGTTGACGACCGACGCCGACACCGACGTCTTCATCGAGCGGTTGACCGTCGGCGCGATGTCCGGCGAGGGCGCGCTCACCTACTTCCGGCGGACCCAGAACGCCGCGCTCATCACCGGCGGCGACCGCTCGGAGCTGATCACCACAGCGCTGGAGGCCTCCGGGATCAAGTGTATCATCCTCGGCGGCGGCTTCCGCCCGCCGGGGGCCGTCCTCGGGAAGGCCGAGAAGCGCGGCGTCCCGGTGTTGCTGTTGCAGTCCGACACCCGGAACGTCATCGAGCGGACCGAGTCGGTGTTAGAGAGCGGTCCGACCCGCGACCCCGAGACGGTCACGCGGATGCAACACCTGCTGGCCGACCACTCCGAGGCCCAGTCGCTGATCGAGGACGAGGAGTAGCGTCGGCCCTCTCGCCGTCTGAACGGAGCTAGGAGGTTATTACGCCGGAGTCCCAACCGGCTAGTGGAGCCAGACGGCTCCGTAGTGTCACACGCGCGGGTGCCCATCACCCGCCGTTTCCCTTTGCCGAACAAACCTAAATAGGCGGACCCACTATTCTCGACCGAGTGACGAACGCGCACACACCGACACAGGCAGTGGTCGTCAAGCGTGTCGACTCGGGGAGTGCCGACACCGAGGAGGTCCGGGAGTTGGCCCGCTCGGCCGGCTACCGCGTCGTCGGCGAGGTGACCCAGACGACGACCGAAGACCCCGGGTTCCACATCGGGGAGGGGAAAGCCGAGGAACTGGCCCGGGAGGTCCGCGGCCGCGAGGCGTCGGTCGTCATCTTCGACAACCAACTCGGCCCCTACCAGACGTACAACCTCGGGAACGTCCTCCCCGCGGGCGTCGAGATACTCGACCGCTTCCGGTTGATACTGGAGATATTCGGCCAGCGGGCACAGACCCGCAAGGCCCAACTACAGGTCGAACTCGCGGAGCTCCGGTACGAACTCCCGCGGGCCGAGGCCAAAGCCAGCCTCGCCAAGCGCGACGAGCGGCCCGGCTTTATGGGATTAGGGGAGTACGACGAGTCCCGCGAGCAGGACATCAAAAACCAGATAGCGAACATCCGCGAGGAACTCGACACCATCGAGGAGACCGAGCAACACCGCCGCGAGCAGCGCCGCGAGTCCGGCTTCGATCTGGTGGCGCTCGCGGGCTACACCAACGCCGGCAAGTCCACGCTGTTGCGCCGCCTCGCCGAGGACTTAGACGTGGCGGACAACGAGGACCTCCACCCCGACCTCGACCCGACCGCCGAGAGCGAGAATCAGCTGTTCACCACGCTGGGGACGACGACGCGCCGGGCCGACCTCGGCACCCGGGACGTGCTGGTGACCGACACCGTCGGGTTCGTCTCGGACCTGCCCCACTGGCTGGTCGAGTCGTTCAAGTCGACGCTGGACTCGGTGTACCGGGCCGACCTCGTGTTGCTCGTCGTCGACGTGAACGAACCGGTCGAGGAGATTCGGGAGAAACTCGTGACCTGTCACGACACTCTCTACGAGCGCAACGAGGCGCCCATCCTGACCGTGCTCAACAAGATAGATCAGGTCGACGAGGAGGAACTGGCCGAGAAACGGGAAGCGCTGTCGGCGCTAGCGCCCAACCCCGTCGCCGTGAGCGCGCTGGAAGGGACGAGTGTGGACGCCCTCCGTGACCGCGTCCACGACGAACTCCCGGACTTCCGGACCGAACGGTTGGTCCTCCCGATGTCCGACGACACGATGAGCCTGCTGTCGTGGATTCACGACCACGCCCACGTGGAGTCGGTCGACTACGGCGAGCAGGTCGTCGTCGAGTTCGAGGGCCGGCCCGCGGTGATCGAACAGTCACGCGCGAAGGCGAGCGAACTGGTCGGGGCCTCCGCGTGATGCTCGGGCTCCGATACTTCGTTTGTGCGGGGTGTGACCGTGTGTACGCCGACGTACAGGAGCCGCCGGGCTGTGCCTGTGGCGACGACGGTTTCGAGGAACTGAGCGATGTGGCGTTCGACGAGTACTTTCTGCCGGACGCGGGCTAACCCCGTTGTGTGTCGGTTTCGGGCGGATTCTCGTGGAGCACTTCCGTCTCCTCGTCGCCGTTATCCGGCCGCCAGACGAGTTCGAGCCGCCAGTCGCGGTCGGCGTCGACGTAGATTGTGGCATTTCCCTTTATATAGCTTACTTCCCCCCAGATAGCGTCCCCGGAGAAGCCTGTACGCTGACTGGCCCACGTACCATCACCACGTGGGTAGAGACGATCGCCCTCGATAAACAACAGCGTCGGATCGACAGCGTCTCCGGAGCCCTTTGTTATCTCGATGACGCCGTCTGACTCGCGTGTCTGTGTGGGAGTCGCCGTCACCGAACCCATAGCCCGCTCCCAGGGCACGAATTTCGACTCGTACTCGACGGTAGGTCCCCCCACCGGTTCGCACCCACACGCACCAGTACACCCACCGAGCATCGTGACACCGCCACTCAGCCCGGCCCAGATACGTACGTCGTCGCATAGTCATCTATCGCGCCGGGGATGATATAAAATATTGTCCGTGGCCGAACGGCACACACTTTTCACCGGTCGGGCCGAGATACGGACGTATGCCTGACGTACTCGTCGTCGGCGGCGGCCCCGCCGGCCTGAGCGCGGCGCTGTTCACTGCGAAAAACGGCCTCGAAGCCACCGTCTTCGACACCGACGGGACGTGGATGCACAAGGCCCACCTGTTCAACTACCCCGGCATCGGTCGATGGACGGCTCGAACTACATAGAAGTCCTCCGCGATCAGGTCGACGACTTCGGCGTCGAGCGCCACCAAGGGACTGAGGTCACAGGCGTCGAGTCCACCGACGACGGGTTCACCGTCACGACGGACGACGGCGAACACACCGGGAGCTACCTCATCCTCGCGACGGGCGCGAACCGTGACCTCGCGGAGACGCTGGGCTGTGCGTTCACCGACGAGGACACCGTCGACGTGGACGTGACGATGGAGACGTCCGTCGAGGACGCCTACGCGACGGGCGCGATGGTCCGGGCCGAGGAGTGGCAGGCCGTCATCTCCGCCGGCGACGGCGCGGCCGCCGGCCTCAACATCCTCACCAAGGAGAAAGGCGAGCACTTCCACGACTTCGACGTGCCCGCCGACGCCGAGGAGGTCTTCGGCTCGCTCGTCGAGTAACTACATATACCCGAGGTCTTCGAGCCGCTGTTCGGTCGCAGCGTCGACGTCAGCCGCCGTCTCGGCCGCCATCGCCGCGTCTTTGGCCGTCGTGACCTCGTTCTCGAAGTAGTCGTCTATCCACTCGGGCAGCGTCGCGTCCGCCTCGGCGACCGATTGCCAGCACGGCCGGTCGCGGTCGATATCTACCCGTTCGCGGCCGCCTTCCGAGTCCCAGACCCACTTGGTCTCGTCCTCGTAGACACAGCGCATCGCGCGGTCCCAGTAGTCGGCGTCGTAGTCCTCCGGGGGGTCCGGGCCGGGACTCATCCCGAGAATCTCCGCCGGGACGCGCTCGCGGGTGATGTCGGGCGTCTCGCCGCGGGCGAGGCCGGCGACGAGCGTCGGGAGGTCGAGGTGGCTGACGTACTCCTCGACGGTCGAATCGAACCCCTCGGGAGGGTTGACGACGACCAGCGGAACGTGGAGGACGCCCTCGCTGAGGCTGCTCTTGTGGCCAAGCAGGTTCTCGTCTTCGGGCGTGCCGAGGTTCTCGCCGTGGTCGCCCGTGATCAGGAACGTCGTCTCGCGGTCGCTGTGGGCCTGTAAGCTGTCGATAAGCGAGTCGAGCGTCCGGTCGACGTAGGCCGTCGAAGCGGCGTAGAGGTCCCGGAAGTGTTCGAGATACTCCCGGTGGCCCTCCACGTCGTCGATGACCTCCCAGACGCCGGCGTCGTCCGTCGAGAAGTCCGCGGGCGCGTCGTAGCTGTCGCCGTCGTAGGCCCACACCGGCCGGTGGGGCATATGCGTGTCCTCCAGATTGGTAAAGAGGAAGTACGGCTCCGTCGCCGCCTCGGTGAGGCGTCTCGCTTCCCGGGCGACGGTGTTGGCGCCGTCGTCGAGCAGTTTCGGTATCGGGGCGTCACGCGAGAGGACGTTTATCGTCGCCAGCGTCCCGTTGGCGAGGCTCTGGAGCGGGTGATCGCTGGTCAGGGCCGCCCGGACGAACGCGGCGTGGCGGGCGAGGCCGGTGGCGTCGCTCTCGACGTAGAAGGCGTTGGGGTCGATGCCGCCGGTGAACCGCCGACCGGTCGACACCTCGACGAACCGGTCGAACCACGTGTCGAAGCCGTACGCCGGCGAGGCGAAGACGTTGGCGCTGATGCCCAGCGCCTCGTGGTCGGGCATCTCGCCGAGGAACGTCTCCGAGCGGGGAATCGAGTCGAAGTGGGGGTCGTGGACGTGGACGCCGTGGCGGTGGGGGAGGTCCCCGGTGAACATACTGGCGTGACTGGGTGCGCTCCAGGAACTGGCGGCCCGGCACTGCGTGAAGGTCACGTCGGCGCGGGCAGACAGACGGGTCGCCGACCGCTCGAAGACGTCCCGCCGGGCAGAGTCGAGACAGAACAGCACGACGTTTCGCATTGGATGGACCTACCCGTCTCGCCCGAATAAAGCTAGTCGTTCAGAGGTAAAGCAGCGCGTAGACGACGACCCCGAGCGAGAAGGATATCAGCCACCCGGCGGCCGCGAGGCGCCCGACACGAGGGTGGGCTGTCTCCCGGAGTTCAGACACGTCGTGGGTCGCCGCGAGCAACAGGGCGTGATAGACGAGCGGAATCGTCACCACGGCGAGGACGATGTGGACGGCCAGCACGGGGTAGTAGACGAACGTCTCGACCCAGCCGGGACCGGTGAACGACGTCGGGCCGGCGATGGCGACTTTCGTGAGATAGAGGACGAGGAAGGCGACGAACAAGCCGAAACTGGCGAGCATCGCCCGGCGGTGGGCGGTGACGTCGCCGTTCCGGATGGCCCGGACGCCGAGTGTTATCGTCACGATGGCGGCGACGCTGATGACGGCGTTGACGTGTGGCACCGCCGCGATAACCGACTCGGGAACCGGCGGCAAGACTGCCTCTGGAATGCGGCGGCCGGCGGCAGCGAACACGACGCCGATAGAGACGACCGAAAGGACTGCGGTCACGAGCGGGACCCGTTCGCGGAGCGTCTGTTGCATCGGGCAGACGTTGGGACCTCCGCGAGGAGTCCCTTCCGGTTTAGATGAAGATCACGTCCCGGAACTCAAAGCGCGTCTGGTCGCCGTGGGTCACGACGTCGAACTCCCAGTCGTGGGACTCGATGATGTTCATAATGATGCGCATCGAGATGCGGCGCGCGTCGTCCGGTTCGGGGTGCATCTGGAACAGTTCCTCGGGGCGGGCGTCCGGCAGTGCCGTCCCCATCGCCGAGACGGCGAAGCCCGACCCGTCCTCCAGTCGCTCGATGCCGAGCGTCGCGCCGTCGCCGGCCGCAGTATCGGCGCTCTCGACGGCATCTGCGAGTGATAGGACGCATCGACGCTCACGTCGTGCCAGCAGTAGGTGTATTTCGGGTGGAGGGGCGCGTCGTATGCACTGGCCCACTCGATGGCTTCCTCGGGCGAGGGGTCGGCGAGGTCGACCGTCGGGGAGTCGGCCATCGCCTGTACGTCCGCGCGGTGTCGTCGAACTCCTGTCGCCAC
>NZ_WPCA01000003.1 GCF_009741825.1 Halapricum sp. CBA1109 | reverse complement strand
GCCGACAGCGTCGACGCGACGTGGGTCGACGCCGGCGCCGACAGGCCCGGCGACCGCATCGGCGCGGCGATAGCAGCGCGCGTGACCCTGCGAGCGACCGACGCGGGCGTGGCGTCCGCGCTGGCGCTGCTCGACCGCCTCGGCCTCCCGTGGGTCGGCCACGGCTCTTGATCCTCGCCGTAGCGCGCTTCGCTGCCCTCTATTTTCTCGTCAGTCCCCGGCGAGTCCGAGCACCGCCGGCAGTTCGTCGAGGGACTCGATCTCGTAGTCGGGCCGGCGGCGTCGGAAGCGGGTTCGCGGTCGGTGTATCGGCCCCGACGCACCCGGACCGTCGTCATCCCGAGGGCGTTGGGGACGGGGCTGTCGAACCGCGGGTCGTCGCCGACGTAGGCCGTCGCCGAGAGCGGGACCGAGAGCCGCTCGCCCACCGTCTCGAACACGGCGGGGTCACGCTTGGAGGCGTCTATCCGGGGCGTGACGAGGACGGCGTCGAAGAAGTGTCGGATGTCGAGTCGGTCGAGTTTCGCGTGGCCGCCGCGCCCGTCGGTGATCAGCCCCAGCGGCCGGGACGACGACAGCGTCGACAACACCGCGACTGCGTCCGGATACGGCGACAGCGCGGTCGTCGCAGCGTGGAAGGCCTCGACCAGTTCGGGAGCCAGTTCGGCCGGGAGGTCGGCCCTGGCGAGCAGTGTGTCGAAGGTTCCGTCGGTGACGCCCTCCTCGAAGTACAGCGCCAGCAACCGCTCGTGGTGGGACTGTCCGGTCTCGGCCTCGAGGCGGTCGGCCGCAGCGAGGAGGCCGCTCGCGGCGTAGGCCCGGTAGGGGTACAGCGTGTCGTCGAGGTCGAAACAGACCGCCGCGACACCCCCGTCGCTCATCGCTGTAGTTCCGACGGAACGGTCCGCTCGCCGGTGACGTGGAACGTCTCGCCGTTCGGCGTCCGGAACACCTCGTTCCAGTAGCGCGCCATCGTCGACCCCCACTGGACGTCGACGTCGGGAAGTGGCTGGTCCAACGCGTGTCGAAGCCCGAGCGCCGGCATATTCGCACCGGCGCCGACGCACATGACGATAGTGCCGGACACCCGGGGGTTGATCTCGATGAGTTTCGGCGTCCCGTCGGCGCCGTACCTGACTGGAGGTTGATGTTGTACTCGAGCCCCAGCCCCGTACAGATGTCGGCCGCGGCCTCGATGAGTTCCTCGTTTCGTTCGACGACGCCCCGGAAGGTGATGCCGGCGCGCGTCTGTGACCGCGTCCGGGGGACGACTGGGCCGGTCGTCTCGCCCGTCGCGACCACGTCGACGCTGTACTCCTCGCCGGGGAGATACTCCATGACGACCAGTTCCGGGAACGAGTCGGCCCCGGACAGTACCGGCCGGACGTCCGCGAGCGTCGTGACCGGGTCGCCCGGTTTCTCCTCCAGCAACCCTGTCAGCCTGTCGGCGTCGGCGTCGAGCACGCGGAAGCCGCGGCCGCCACTCCCGACCGTCGGCTTGAAACAGACCGGCGTCTCCGGGTAGCCGAGGTCCTCGACGGCCGACTCGAAAGCGGCCATCGTGTCGACGCGGCGGAACGCCGGCGCGGCGTCGAAACCGTTCTCCTCGAGGAAGCCGTACAGCGCGGCCTTGTCGTTTGCGACCGACAGCGCGTCCGCCGGCGAGACCATCACCGTCGCGGGTATCTCCCCCCGGTTCTCGGCCAGCGGCTGGAGTTCGTCGGTCGTCAACGGGAGGACAACGTCGGTGCCGGTCCCGGTGACGATGTCGGCGATGCCGGAGACGAACCCCTCGTCCGTGCCCGCCGGCACCCGGTACCCCTCGTCGACGAGGGCGAACCCGTAAGCGTCGGGGTCCATATCGACGCCGACGATGTGGATCTCGGGGCCATCCATCGCCCGAAGGCTCCGAACGATGCCCCACGCGCCGGGAGCGCCGGCACCGGTCATCAACACGGTCAGTTCGTCGCCGCCGAACCCGGACTGGACATCACTCATCGGTGCCTCCCTCAGCGGTCCACTTGCCGTCAGGCGACACGGGCCCGCCGTCGGCCTCTATCTCCCGGCCGTTGGTCCAGCGGGGCGGGCCCGCCGGGACCTGCTGTTGCTGTTCCGCCTCGGGCGCCTCGGCCGCAGCCTCGGTCTCGGCGTCGACGTCGACGTCGAGGTGGTCGTTGTCCTCGCGGTCCAGTACGGTGGCGTAGAGGAGGACGAGCAAGCCGAGAACGACCGAAAGGAACCACGATCCGGTGTCGGTCTCGCGGCGGCGCAACGAGCGGACCAGCCCCGCAGTGCCGGCGGCGGCGACGCCGGTTCCGACCCCGTAGAGCGTCGCTATCGGATTGTACTCCTCCAAGACGTACTTCTCGGTCAGCCGCCAGCGGAAGCTCCGGGCCAGCATCAGCGACACCCGAGGAACGTACTCCCGGTAGTCGATGTGGCTCTTCCAGCCCTCGCTGTAGGCGTACTCCGAGGACCGGGGCACGTCGGCGACGGTGACCGACGCGACGTTGAGTCGCACGAGCAGGTCGTTACAGTAGCCGTAGTACTCGTACATCCCCTCGATATCGGTCCGCTCTAGGGCGTCAAGTGAGATGGCCGTGTAGCCGTTCTGGGAGTCCATCGACCCCCAGTAGCCGCTGGCGACCTTCGTCAGATACGAGAGGACGACGTTGCCGAACAGGCGAAACCGGGGCATCGCCGCCCGGTCCTCGGGGCGGGCGAAGCGGTTGCCCTTGGCGTATCCGGCCTCGCCGTCGACGATGGGGTCGATGTACCGGGTGAGCTGTCGGGGGTCCATCTGGTCGTCGCCGCCGAGGACGACGGTCACGTCGATGGCCTCCTCGCGGGCGCGCTGGTAGCCCGTCTTGATTGCGCCGCCGACCCCGCGGTTGTGGTCGTGGCGTATCGGGACGACCAGTTCCTCGAAGGTGCCGTCGTGAGAGTCGTTGCGCTCGGCGGCGTGTCGTGTGATCTCTTCCCACGTGTCGTCCGTGCTGCCGTCGTCGACGACGTACGCCCGGTCGAGGAAGTCGGGCAGGCCTTCGACGACCGATCCGACGAACCCCGACTCGTTGTACGCGGGGACGACGGCCGCGACGGTGTGGTCTCTATACATCGAGGAACTCCCGTGTCGCCTTCTCGCTGGCGTGCTGGCAGGCCCCGGAGACGCTCTCGTCGACGCAGGTCCCGAAGTCGGTGTCGTCCTCGCCCCACAGTCCGGGGTGGGTGAGAATCTGTATCGGGCCGACGTCGGATGGTAGCGACGGCGGTTCCTCGCGCCAGCGCTGGCCGGAATCGGCGACGTACTCGATGTCCGAAAAGTGTGCCGCCCGGTAGGTGCTCTCGAACTCCTCGAACGTGCGGCCGAGGACCCACGACGGCGGGATGTGAAAGGAGACGGTTTCGGGCGGGTCCGGCAGGATAGTCCCGAGGACGTCCCGTTCGGCGGCGACGCGGTCAGCGACCGACGACCGCGCGGCGTTCTCGCTGGCGTCCCAGTACTCGTGGGTGCTGAAGTGCAGTGCGATGTCGTGGCCCATCGACGATATCGCCCGAATCTTGTCGCGGTGGGCCCGCTCTAAGGGGTTGTACAGCGGCGACGTGAGCAGGATGCAGTAGGTCGCCTCGACGCCGCGCTCGGCCTCGATGCGAGCCATCGTCAGCGCCGACGCAAGCGAGAGGTCGACGTCGTGTCTGAGCAGTACCTCCCCGTCGTCGGCGCCGTTCGGAAACGTCTGGAACTCGTAGCCGGCCGCCTCGATGCGGTCGAGCCACGAACGGTACCAGTCGTACGTGAACGCGACGCTTGAGGGGGTCTGGATCGGTCGTTCGTCCATACGGTCGAGACAGCGGCCACGAAACCGTTAGTAATCGTGCGCCTACCCAGGCGGTAGGAGCCGCCTGTCACGCCCGGCGCTTCTGGAGCACCGCGAGTAGTCGTCCGGGCACCGCCACCCCCGGCGCGCCGTCGGCGACCCAGACGGCGACCACGACACCCGGGGCGAGCAGGTAGAGGAGGACGAACGACAACGGATCAGTCGACGGAATCTCGGACAGGAACGCCCGGAGGTACTCGACACCGCGCTCTAGCCCCCGGTCGGACGTGTAGGGGATACGCTCGACGAACGGCCACCCGACGCGCCGGAACCCCAGCTGCCCCCCGGATCGGAGCGGGCTCACGACGTCACCGAGGAGGTGTGACCAGTAGCCGACGACGGCCGCGACACCGAGGCGGGGGGCCCCGCGGCGGCGGGCCACGGTCAGGGCGCCGAGGCCGGCGGGGACGGCGAGTACCAGCGAGTGGCCGACGGTGTAGCCGCCGGTGACCCAGCCCAGCCCCCACGACAGCGGCTTGTCTATCAGGTCGGGCAGGAGGACCGAGCAGGCGAGGACCGTCGCCTCGGCGTCGCTCGGCGGGTCGCGCCCGAGCGCCCGACACCCCAGCGAGTAGAGGAGGTAGCCGACCCCCAGATGCTCCCACGGCCACATCTACGGCACCGCGGCGGTCGGGACTCGCCGCTCGCCCGACCGGGATTTCGAGGTGATCACTGGATCTGTGGGGTGGCCGCTCGGACGGTCGCCGCGATGTGGTCCACCTCCTCGGCGAGCAACCCGGGGTGGACCGGCAGCGAGAGGACAGATTCGGCGGCCGCCTCGGCGACCGGCGCGTGGGCCTCGTACCCCTCGTAGGCTTCGAGGCGGTGGATGGGCGTCGGATAGTACACCGACGACCCGATGCCCGCAGCCTCGAGTTGGTCCCGGAGGGCCGCCCGGTCCTCACACCGGACCGTGAACTGGTGGTAGGCGTGTTCGCGGTCGTCAGGGACGGTGGGCGCTTCGACGCTGGGGACGTCCTCCAGTGCTGAGGACAAAAGCGCCGCGTGGTACTGTCGGTCGTCGACCCACTCCGGAAGCGTCCGCAACTGGACGCGGCCGATGGCGGCCGCGATGCTGGTCATCCGGAAGTTGTGTCCGACCCGTTCGTGGGCGTAGGACCCGCTCTCGGTGCGCCCGTGGTTGACGAAACTCGCCGCCCGGTCGGCGACAGTCTCGTCGTCGGTGACGACCATCCCGCCCTCGCCGGTGGTCATGTTCTTCGTCGGGTAAAACGAGAAGGCCCCGGCGTCGCCGATGGCACCCACGGGCGTACGTCGTAGTGAGCGCCGTGGGCTTGGGCGGCGTCCTCGACGAGTCGGACGCCCTCCTCGTCGGCGACGGCAGCGAGTTCACTCATATCGGCCGGGAGGCCGTAGAGGTGGACCGCGAGTATCGCGTCGGCGTCGTGGTCCCGGACCGCCGCCCGCGCCAAGTCGGGGTCGAGGTTGTACGTCTCGGGGTCGATGTCGGCGAAGACTGGTTCGGCACCGACGAGCCGGATGGCGTTGGCGCTGGCGACGAACGAGAACGGCGTCGTGACCACCGTGTCGCCGTCGCCGATGCCGACGGCGTCGAGGGCGGTGACGAGGGCCGCCGTGCCGTTGGCCGTCGCCACGGCGTGGTCGGCCTCACAGTAGTCGGCGAACTCGGACTCGAACTGCCGGACGACCGGGCCGTCGGCGACCATCCCGCTCTCCAGTACGTCGGCCACTGCCGCCTGTTCGGCCTCGCCAAAGCGCGGGTCAGCGATGTCGATCATGCGAGGACGTTCCCCTCCCGGAGGTGGTCCGGCAGCGGTCTGGTCTCGGCCGGGACGCCGACGGCGAGATGCTTCGGCGGGACGTCCTCGGTGACGACGGCCCCGGCGGCGACGAACGACCCCTCGCCGACGGCGACGCCGGGCAGGACGGTCGCGTTCGCGCCGATAGAGACGTCGTCGGCCAGTTTCGCCCCCTCCAGTCCGTTGTCGATCCGGAGCGGATAGGCGTCGTTGGTCAGGACGGCGTTCGGGCCGAGGAAGACGCGGTCGCCCAGGACCGACCCCGGCGGGACGTAGACGCCGGTCTGGATGCTCGCGTCCGAGCCGACCGTCACGTGGCCGTCGAGCACCGTCTTGGTCCCGATGACCGCGTCGTCGCCGACGGTCGTGTGTTCGCGGACGAGCGCGTCGTGTCCGGTCACGGTTCGGGCCCCCAACTCCACGTCGCAGTAGACGGTCGTCCCGCGACGGATGCGCGAGTCGGGACCGACGATTGTCGGGCTCGCGTCGGGGTCGTACTCGTAGCCGACGGTCGCGCCCGGGTCGACGTCGACCGAGTCGGCGAGTGCGGCGCGGGTCATCGGTTTCGGCTCCGCTGGCAGTGGTGTCGTGATCGTGCTGTCATAGTATCGTTCCCGGCGCGTGCTATCGGCCGGTGTCACCCGCCAGTAGTCCGCTCGCGGACATTGTTATGTAGCGCCTTAGACGACGCCGCGGCGAGCGAGCGCCGTGGTGGCCCGCTTGATACGTTCGGTCTCCGTGCGGTGGCGCTCGAAGCGGTCGAGCCGTGCCCTGCTCTGTGCACACCGCTCGGGGTAGTCGCGGTGGCGGCTGGTCTCCTCGTCCGGGAGCGCGTACAGCGCCCGCTCGTCCCCGTGTTCGACGTAGCTGAACCAGCGGTCCCTGATGGCGCGGTTGGTCCCACACTCGCTGGTGGCGACGGCGGCGTCGGTGGTCACCGCCGATGGGTCGAACGTTCCCTCCCGGGCGATAGAGAGCGCCACGTCGGGTATCGAGGCCAGCGAGACCGGATCGGAGACGTCCGCGCTCCGTCGCCCGTCGTCGACGACGTAGGGGACGTGGACGTTCTCGCGGTACAGCTCCCGGTGGTGGTGGCCGTAGTTGCCGTGGTCACCGAAGGACTCGCCGTGATCGGAGTGGACGATGAACGCGGGGTCGTCGCCGGCCAGATCGGACCGCAGACGGTCGAGGAAGGTGTCGACCGACCGGACGCAGTCGCGGTAGCTCCGCTCCATCGACTCACGGGCGCTCTCGGGCATCGTCTCCGCGTTCCCGCGCATCGCCCGCTCGGATCGGATAGTGCTCGTGAGCATCCCGCGCAGGGACTGCTCGGTCCGATGGGCCCGACCCGGCAGGAACGGGTAGTGGGTGTCGAGCAGGAACACCCACAGGAAGTACGGCTCCGATAGCTGTTCGCGGACGGCCCGGATGCGGTCGTAGTACCCCTCCCACGAGGTGAAAAACGACCGGCCGGTGAGCATATCCAGGACCAGTTGGACCGGTTTGCTCGAGTCGTCGATGCCGGGAACGCGGTCGGCGGCGGCGCGTAGCCACCCCGAGTCCGCGCCGCCGTTCAGGTCGAGAAAGTGGTCGAACCCGCGGTCGAACCCCGACGCCGTGGAGGTCCAGGGGTTGGGGCTGAACCCGGCCGTCGCGTAGCCGCGGTCGCCGAGGCGTTCGGGCAGCGACGTGTGTCGGTCCATATGGTCGTCGATGGCCGCGAGGCGTCGCTGCCAGTGGCTCTCCCCGGGGAAGTCGTCGAGGTCACCGGTCGGTCGATGGCGGCCGGTGAAGGCGGCCGGCATCGAGGAGAACGTCTGCGGGCCGGGGGCGACGGCCGACTCGAACCCGACGCGTCGGCCGCGAGCCGGTCCAGCGCCGGAGTGAGTCCGCGGTCGTCGCCGAGGTACCCGCAGTGGTCGGCCCGGAGACTGTCGATAGAGACGAGAACGATGTTTCGCTGGCCGCCGTCGTCCGTACGGCGGGGTGTGGGGGAGTGTCTGCGCATACAGTCGCCAACGCTACGGACTGTCTTTGTTAGAGAGTCCCATCCGACGGGTGAACGGGCCCGGTGACAGGCAACGAGTCGGAGCCCACCGGTGGAGTAGGAGTACCATTACAAACCGCCGCGGCGGCGTCGGTCGGGTCGTCAGTCGATGCAGGTACTCAACCTCGTCACGAACCCGGACGCGCAGTTCTTCCAGCAGCAACTCGCCGCGCTGGGTCGCCGGGGAATCGCCACGGAGACGGTCGCGGTCCCCGCGACCGCACCACGACCGACGACGAGAGCAGTTCCCGGTCGGTACTGGACTACCTCCGATTCTACCCGCGCGTCCTGCGCGCCAGTCTGGGTGACCACGACATCGTCCACGCGAACTACGGGCTGACCGCCCCGGCCGCGCTCGCGCAACCGACCCGCCCGGTCGTCCTCTCGTTGTGGGGGTCAGACCTCTTCGGGCGCTACGGACCGGTGAGTCGCTGGTGTGCCCGCCGGGCCGACGCCGTCGTCGTGATGACCGAGGAGATGGCCGACGCGCTGGGACCGGTCGACGCCCACGTCATCCCCCACGGTATCGACCTCTCGCTGTTTCGCCCGCTCCCGGCGGCCGACTCCAGAGCGCGGGTCGGCTGGGACCACGACGCCCTGCACGTCCTCTTTCCGTACGCGAAACAACGGCCGGTCAAAGACTACCCCCGCGCCGCGGCCGTCGTCGAGGCGGTCCGGTCGCGGCTGGACACGCCGGTCCGCCTCCAGACGCTCTCTGCCGTCCCCCACGAGATGATGCCGGTGTATCTGAACGCCGCCGACTCGCTGCTGATCACGTCGAGCCACGAGGGGTCGCCCAACACCGTCAAGGAGGCGCTGGCCTGCAACCGCCCCGTCGTCAGTACCGACGTGGGCGACGTGGCCGAGCGACTCGACGGCGTCACCCAAACGCGGGTCGGTCGGACCGACGCCGAACTGGTCGAGGGCCTGCTGGCGGTTTTAGGGCGCGGCGAACCTTCCGACGGCCGCGACCACGTCCGGTCGCTCTCGCTTTCCCGGACGAGCGAGCGACTCGCCGGCGTCTACGAGTCCGTCGGGCGGTAGGCCGAACATAACAATCCCTGTTTTGCCCGTATCACCGGTCAGTGTCTCTCACAACGCTCACAGCCGACCGCTATGGCCCGAAATCCTCCCTTACGGCCCGACAGACGACCGAGTGGCGCCACTGGCAACGATGAGCCACAGCGGCCTCTCGCTCGACCGCATCGACGTCTCGCTGGCGACGCTTTTGGTCGTCGGCTCGGTGCTCGCGCTCGGGCTCCGCCTGCTGGCGACGCAGGTGTTTCTGCTCGTCATCCCCCTCGCGGTGGGTGCCGGCGGCGGCCTCTACCTGCTGACACAGCGCGGGCGCGCGCCCGATGCCGACTCCTGGCGCGGGGCGACACCGACCCGGACGCCGCTGTCGCTGCCGGGGATGGTCGCCGGCTTCCTCCCGGCGGTGACGCTCGCGGGACTGGCCGGCCTCGTCCTCGCGACGAACGCCGTCGGCACCCGGACCGGGCCGATATACCTCCTCGTCGGGAGTATCGGCGTCGCCATACTGGCACAGATACTGTTTGTCGACGACCGGCGCATCGCACCCGGTCTCGTCCTCGCGCAGATACTCGTCGCCGCCGTCGTCATCCGCCTGTCGGCGCTGTACGCGACGCCGGGGTTCGTCGGCATCGACATCTGGAGCCACGCGACAGTCTACGTCGACGGCATCGTCGCCTCGGGGTCGTTCGTGCCGCTTGAGGGCGATAAGTACCTGCTCGCGCCGCTGTACCACGTCGTCGGGGCCGTCGGGACGCTCCTCGTCGGCGGCGTCCGCGACGGCATCTACCTGACCATCGGGCTGGTGGTCCCGCTGTCGGTACTGTTCGTCTACGCGACGGGCCGAATCCTACTGCCGGCGCGGTGGGCGCTGCTTGCGAGTGCCTTCGTCGCGTTCTCCGATCAGGTCATCCGCTGGGGGATGCACCTTATCCCGACCAGTCTCGGCCTCGTCTTCTTCCTCGCGGTGCTGTACGCGCTGACGCGGCTGTTCGCCGGCGGGGCCGACCGCTGGGTCGTCGGCCTTCTCGGCGTGGCCAGCCTCGCAGTGGTGTTCACTCACCAAGTGTCGACGGTTATCACGCTCGTCGTCCTCGCCATCGCCGCGGCGGCCGGCGTGGTGACGACCGGGACCCGCTTCGGGACGGGCGTCGGCACGCGGGCGACGCTGTCGGTGACCGGCGTGTTCGTCGTGACCCTCGGGGCGACGCTGCTCTCGTGGTCCCAGACACCGTTCGCCGGCGGGCGATTCCTCTGGAGCGAACTGGCGGTGCTACGGGAAGTCGTCGCCGAGAACGCCGGGTTCCTGAACCTCGCCAGCGAGAGCCCGGAGGCCGCCGAGAGCATCGGCGGCCCCGTCACGGAGGGGTTAGTGCCGGCGGTGTTGCCCTACGTCGAACTGGTCGGGTTCGCGCTACTGCTGGGGGCCGCCGTCGTCGGCGGCATCTATATGCTCCGGAGCGAGGGGGCCTCGGCGCTGTCGACGACGCATCTGGTCGCCGCGGCGGCGCTTTTCGTCCTCGTGTTCGGGCTCTCGCTGTTCGGCGTCCGGGCGCTGTTGCCGGGCCGCTGGATCGCGTTTCTCCACGTCTCGCTGGCGCTGCTCGGGGCCATCGGTCTGTTCCACCTCGCCCGGACGCTCCCGCCGCGGCTGACGCTCGCGGTGTTCGTCCTCGTCGCCGTCGGCTACCCGACGACGATGGTCGTCGCGGAGAAGGCGACGCTCGACGCGCCGGCCTTCGACGACCAGCACAAGCGCTTCTCCTTCACCGAGTCCGAGATAGCCGCCGTCGAAACCGTCAGCGCGACTGCGCCCGCGGACGAACAACTCGGTACCGACCACCCCTACGTGAGCCTGTTCAGGCGGGCCGGCGGATACGGCTACGACGCCTCGATACTCCGTCTGGGGACCGACGGACCCACCGAGACCGACGCCGCCGTCTATCGGCAGTATCAGTCGACCGGCCCGATAAGCTTCCACCGGGCGTCGGAGTCGCCGCTGACCGAACTGACGCCACCGGTTGCCGCGAGCGTCTGTCCGTCCTCGTACAACAGCGTCTACGCCAACGACGACGTGGTGGTCTGTACGCCGCCGGCGGCGGGAGGTGACGCGTGACCGACGCCGAACTGTTCGACCGGGACCTCCTCGCGGTGGCCGCGTTCGCCGTCGTCGGGGCCGCGGTGTTGCTCGTGACCTCGCCGGCGCGGGTCGGGTGGGCACTCGGCGTGCCCTTCGTCCTCGTCGCACCCGGGTACGCCGTCGTCGCGGCGCTGTTCCCCGCGACGCCCGCCGTCGACCCCGACGCGCCCGGGTGGATCGTCCGGGCGGCACTGACGCTGATTGGGAGCGTCCTCGTGGCCGGGGCCGTCGGGACGCCCCTCGCGGCACTCGGTGTGCTCTCGCTCGTCCCGGTCGTCCTCGCCCTCGGCACGGTGACGGTACTCGGTGTCGGCGTCGCGGTCCACCGCCGGCGTCGGCTTCCAGTCGACCGCCGGGCGGACCCGACACGGGCGCTGACGGTACGCGCGCTCCCCGAACGGCTCGGACTCTCTGGCGTCCAGAGCGTCGCGCTCGTCCTCGCCGCCCTCGCGCTGGTCGGAGCGGTGGCCGCCACCGGTCCGACGACGGGCGACCGGGCGTCGTTCTCCGAGGCGACGCTCGTCGACGGGCCCGACGGCGACAAGCGGGTGGACGGGCCAATCGCCCTCGACAACGGGACGGCGAGTACGGTGCATATCCGCCTCACCAACCACGAACGGGCGGAGACGACCTACACGGTACTCGGGCAGATACAGCGCGTCGAGAACGGCACCGTCACCGAGACGCGAACGGTCACCGAGGAGCAGGTGACCGTCGGCGACGGCCGGACGACCGTCCTCGCCACCGACGTCGACCCCGAGATGGACGGGGAACGGCTCCGCCTGCGGTATCTCGTCTACACCGAGCGCCCGCCCGACCGTCCGGGGCCCCACAGCGCCGACCTGACGCTCCGCCAGTGGGTCGGGACGGAGGGCGGAGCATGAACGACATCGACCACGACATCGCCGGGCAGAACGTCCTCGTCACCGGCGGCGCGGGGTTCATCGGGAGCCACATCGCCGATGCGCTGGTCGCGGACAACGACGTCACCGTCCTCGACGACCTCTCGTCGGGCGACCGGGCGAACGTCCCCGAGGGCGCGACGCTGCGAGTCGGCGACGTGACCGACGACGCCGACCGGGCGAGCGCGATGGCAGACGCCGACGTGGTCTTCCACGAGGCGGCCGTCGTCAGCGTCTCCCACTCCGTCGACGCGCCCGTCGAGACCAACCGGACGAACGCCGACGCGACGCTCGCCCTCCTCGAGGACGCGCGCCGCGAGGACGCGCGCGTGGTGATCGCTTCCAGCGCCGCCGTCTACGGCCACCCGGAGTACGTCCCGATACCGGAGGACCACCCGACGGAGCCCACCTCGCCGTACGGGATCAGCAAGCTCACCGCCGACCAGTACGTCCGCCTGTACGCCGAGTTGTACGACCTCCCGACGGTCGCGCTCCGGTATTTCAACGCCTACGGGCCGCGACAGGCCGGCGGCGACTACAGCGCCGTCATCAGCACGTTCGTCGAGCAAGCGCTCGCGGGCGACCCCATCACCGTCAACGGCGACGGGGGCCAGACACGGGATTTCGTCCACGTCGAGGACATCGTGCGGGCGAACCTCCGCGCGGCGACCACCGACGCCGTCGGGGAAGCCTACAACGTCGGTACCGGCGACACCGTCCGCATCGACGAACTGGCCGAGTTAATCCGGACGGCCGCGGACTCGGACTCGCCGATACGCAACGTCGATGGCCGGCCCGGCGACATCCGGCACAGCCGAGCCGACACGACTGCCGCACGCGAGCGTCTCGGCTTCGAGGCGACCGTGGCCCTCGGCGACGGCCTCCCGACGGTCCCGGGGTTGTGAGGGCGGACACACTGCCTCGAAACCGACGAAACCGCCCCATAACAATGCCGCTGTCGCCCCGATAGGGAAACGGGGGCGCGGACGCTGCCCACACCCACCACCGTCCGGTCCCTCTACCTGACCCCACCCCCTTTTTGAGCCATCGTGACCGCTCGACAGCGATCACGTTTGGCAGTGGTAGCCGTTTTTCGGCGTGATACGGGAGAATAAGTGCAGTGCGGTCGGAAAATCCCGCGGCAGAGTTTTTATGTGTGACCCAGTTACTCAAAACAGACAGAGATGTTAAAATAGTGTACATTTACGTAGTAGGCACTGGTTCGTGGTAGCGTATGGTTCCTACTGAGCGTAGGGACCTCGTATCAGACTGGGGAGAGAGAATATGATAAACGGACGCACCAGTGACGCGGGTAGTACTGTAGAGACGGGTTCCACCGGGAGTACGGGGGAATCAGCGACTACCGACGGCAGTAGTGACGGCCATCGGGGAGTCGACGAATCGGCTGTCGGGGCGCACTCGATCAGTATCGACCAGATATTCGAGATTCTGAAGAACCAGCGGCGGCGGTCGGTCCTGCGGTACATGCAGACCGCAGGAGAGGAGGTTCGGTTGGGGGAACTCGCCGAACAGATCGCCGCTTGGGAGTGTGACAAGGAGGTCAGCGAGATCACCTCCAGCGAGCGAAAGCGGGTGTACGTCGGCCTCTACCAGTGTCACCTCCCGAAGATGGACGACGTAGACGCGATAGCGTACAACAAACCCCGCGGCAAGATCGCACCGGGCGACAACAGCGAGACGTTCGAACACTACCTGCCGGACGACGACGCGGAGAGCGAAGCGCGCTGGTCACAGTACCACACGTACATCAGCGTCCTCTCGGTGTTAGCAATCGGGTCGCTCGCACTCCTCGCGGCAGTGGGGTCGACGCCACCGGCCGTCGTCGGGACGGCCGCCGTGCTCGGCGTCCTGTCGGGCTTGCCGCTCCTGCCAGTGGTCGAGTCGGTTCGTTCGTGAACACTCGCGGGGCAAGTTCCGGTATGCCGGTGCTACTAGTCGGTAACACCGGCCATAACAATACATCGTTCAGCGTTCTGTACGGGTATGCAATCGACCGAACGGGCCCGGCTACGGGACGTACCCTTGTGACGATGAGCGCCCCAGATTCGGAAGAGCTGACGCCCGACGACATCTTCGAGATACTCAGCAACCACCGCCGTCGGATGGTGTTGTACTACCTCAGGCGGACCGGTGGCACCGCCGACGTGACGGAGCTCGCCGGGGAGATAGCGTCTATGGAGAACGGCGTGCCCGTCGAGGACCTGACGAGCCAGCAACGCAAGCGGGTGTACGTCTCGCTCTATCAGACACATCTCCCGAAGATGGCACAGATGAACGCCATCGAGTACGACAAAGACGCCGGGACCGTCAGACTCACCGACCGGACGAACAACATCGACCGGTACCTCACCAGCGGCGAGCAGGTCACCTATCCGTGGCGGTTTCACTATCTCGCCCTCACTATCGTCGGTGGGGTGTTGCTCTCGCTCTCGGCGGCCGGAGCGCCGGTGCTCGAGTCGGCGTCGCTGCTGTGGCTCGGCATCGGGACGCTCGCGATGTTCGCCGTCTCGGCCACGGTACAACTCTTCTTGCGCCGACAGGACGATTCGGTCCCCTTCGAACTGAGCCAGTACGACCGATGAGGCTCAGCGCCGGTCGGACAGCGACTGGACGCTGTCGGTGTCCGCGATGATGAACTCCGAGTCGGTCAGGTGGTCTTCCTCCCGCGGGAGGAGGACGTACTTCTCCTCGCCCTCCTGGACGTCGATCAGCGTGAGCGGGACGGACTCGTACCCGAGGTCCGCCTCCGGGTCCGGATCGTTCGGGACGGCCTCCCACGTCTCCCGGAGCGATTGGCTCATCGGTGCCACCCCGGGGAAGGGGCTACACCGGATTGTCCGTCCCGATACGCACGCTGATCCCGTCGTTCGCTCACAGCCCGTCCTGACCACTGGTCCATAGTAGTAGGCTATTGCTACGATTATTAACACTTCTTGCCGGTTCGTGTCCCGTTCTCTACCACGTTGTTACGTGTCATATCATACCGTGTCACGGAGTACCGAAGTAACCCGCTACCGGCAGTATGGTCCGCCTTCCACGCTGTCGTCGGCGACTGTGTCGGGTCGGTGCCACCAGTACCCGGCCGAACGACCCGCCGAGACACCCTTCGAGGGGTAAGTGCCGTATACCTGAGTATCCCGGTTACCAAGCGGTGACAACGACCGGTCCTGTTCCGTCCGTGGACCCGACCGGAGCAGACCCTATGATACACAACAGCATATGCGAAGCGACACGGGGACCGGCGATAGCCCCGGCGCTCGCCCACGCGAGGTCCCGATGAGCTCCGACTGGGGTATCGTCGGCTACGTCGTCAGTTCGAAGTACCGCGTACTGGTGTTACAGCGGCTCGACGAGTCGGCCGCGCCGCCATCGACCATCGCCGGCGACACCGACTGCACCGTCTCACACATCTCCCGGGCGCTACAGGAACTCCGGGAGCGCGGGCTCGTCGACCTGCTCGTCCCGGAGGAGCGCAAGAAAGGGCGCATCTACGGCATCACCGAGGAGGGCCGAACGGTCTGGGAGACCATCGAGTCCGAGAACCTCGTCTGATCGGGGAACGGCGTCGCGTCTGCTGTCGGTGTTCGTCCGGAATCAGTCGTCGGCGTCGGGCAACAGCATCTCCGGGTCACGCTCGTAGGTGGGTGTCGCCGCGAACTCGGCCATGCGTTGCTTCTCACTTTCGGACAGGGTTCCGTCCATACACAGGCAGAAGGCTACCATACGCTAAAGTAATCACACCTTACAGCGGGGCTATCGGTCGCTGACGGCGCCACACGCTACCGGTCACCGCATCGCCCGCGCCGCGCAGTACGAGCCCTCCTGTGCCGAGAGCCACGTCGTCGTCCGGCAGTCAGCGTCGGCGTCGGTGGCGTAGATGGTACACTCGTCGGGGGCGTCCTCGTACTCGACGACCGCAGCGTCGACGTTCCGCAGTCCCTCGTATGCTGGTTCGACGTACATCCGGTACTGCTACCGCTGTGTGTGACATTGTTATAACGCGGCTACGGTGTCCGGCTAGTCGTAGATGGCTATCGCGTCCGGCGTCACGACGACACGGTGGCCCCACAGTTCACAGCGGAGCTGCAGCGACCGGTTCGACCCCCAGTCGAACCCCTCGATCGCGTCGGTCGATATCTGCTCTTGTAGCCGCTGTTCCCGCTCGAACACGTCGATCTGCGCGGCGAGAAACGCGTCGACGATAGCCTCGCTAATCGGCTCGGACCCCTCCACCGAGTATGTCACAAGTAGCGATTCTTCCGCGTGTTCGGACATACGCTCAGAAATGGCTAGACCCTCAAAAGCGCCGTGATTCTATTCAGAACGTGGACAAACGGTACGAACCCGGTAACTACTTGATACATACCGTGCCGTCCCGGACATTCTTCACCGGCGCGATAGAACACTGTGGTACAATGACACACGACACGCCGGAAGCGGACGCGGCGTCCCGACGGTGGTGTGAGAACTGCGGAATCAGCGTCGTCCCCGAGACGGGCGAAGACGGGCCGACGTGTCCGTCCTGTGGCGAGCGGCTCTGAGGTCAGTCGTGGCGGGACGACGGTCACCGTCGTTACTCTAGCTGATGGTAGTCGAGTTCGTAGCCGGCGTCGAGCGCCTGTTGGACCTCGGAGCTCGGGTCGTCGACGGGCCGCGTCGAGAGCGCCATCCCGCCGACGCTGTCCCGCTCGACGACGATGTTCCGCCGCCACGACGGGTCCGTCTCCGTGGCGTCCGTTCTGGCGTGTGCGCCGCGGGACTCGGTCCGTTTTCGGGCGCCGCGGAGTATCGCTTCGGCCACGTCGAGGGCGAACCCGAGGTTCATCGCGAACTCGAAGGACTCGCTAGTGGGGCCACCGACGGCGACGTCGGCCGCCCGGTCCCGTATCGACGCGACCCGTTCCAGACCCGTTTGCAGCGAGGACTCCTCCCGGAGCAGCCCGGCGTGGTCCCACAGCACGGCTCTGAGTTCCGCGAACAACGCGACGGGGTCGTGCGTGCCGTCGCTGTTCGCCACGGCCATCGTGTCAGCGAGGGACTGGCCGGCGAGGCGGTCGACGGTGTCGGCGTCGGCGCCCGGACCGTCCGCGAGGCGGTCCGCGACAGCCGCACCCGTCACCTTACCGAAGGCGACAGTCTCGGCGAGGGAGTTGCCCCCGAGACGGTTCGCGCCGTGGACCCCGGCCATCGTCTCGCCGATGGCGTAGAGGTTCCGCACGTCCGTCTCGCCGTGTTCGTCGACCACGACGCCGCCCATCCCGTAGTGGGCGGTCGGGGCGACTTCGACCGGTTGCTCGGCCATGTCGACGCCCAACTCGTCGAACCGCTCGACCATCCGCGGGAGGCGCTCTTCGAGGAACGACCGGTCCCGATGAGAGATGTCGAGGTAGACGCCGCCGTTCTCGGTCCCGCGGCCCTCCGAAACCTCTCGCGCGATAGCGCGTGCGACCACGTCGCGGGCGTCCAGTTCCATCTGATCGGGCGAGTACCGCTCCATGAACCGCTCGCCGAGTTCGCCGTCCTCGCCGGCGGTGTAGAGCCGGCGCCCTCGCCGCGGACGGCCTCGGTGACGAGGCGACCGTCCCACTCCTCGCCGTAGCGGTCGCCGACCATCCCGGTCGGGTGGAACTGGACGAACTCGACGTCCATCAGCCGTGCGCCGGCCTGATAGGCTAGCCCGGGACCGTCGGCGGTGTTCTCGTCGTCCCGGGAGGAGTGCCGTTCGTAGAGGCTCGTGTAGCCGCCGGCGGCCAACACGACCACGTCGGCGGCGACGCGTACCGGCTCGCCGGTGTCGAGGTCGACGCCGACGGCCCCGTGGACGCGCCCGTCCTCGGTGAGAAGGCGGGTCACGTAGAGGTTCTCGCGGTACGGAATCGACAGCGACTGGGCGCGGTCGACGAGCGTGTCCAAAAGCGACTCGCCCGTGTGGTCGCCCGCGAAGGCGGTCCGACGAAACGACTGGGCGCCGAAGTACCGCTGGTCGATGTCGCCGTCTTCGGTCCGACTGTACGGCATCCCCCACTCGTCGAGTTCCCGGAGTCGGTCGGGCATCTGCTTGGTCACCGTCTCGACGAGGTCGGGGTCGTTGATGTGATGCCCCTCGTTGAGCGTGTCCGCCGCGTGGACCGTCCAGTCGTCCTCCGGGTCGTGGGTGCCCAGTGCGCCGTTGATGCCGCCCCGCGCCCACGTCGTGTGGGCGTCACCGTGTCCGCGTTTGCCGATGACCAACAGCTCCGAGGGGTCGACGCCCTGTTCGGCCAGTTCGATGGCGGCCCGTGCGCCCGCGGCCCCGGCCCCGACGACCAGTACCCGCGGCGAGAGGGTCTCGTAGTCGTCCGGGTCGAGGGGGGACGCGCCACTCTCAGGGGGAAGTGAACTCATACTCAATATTGTGCCCGGAGTGACTTAACCGGGCGTGAGGGCGGTTAAGTAGCTGTAGAAATGGCCCCGAGGGTGCGTGTATCGCCTCATCAATCGTCGGGACGGCGTCCGCCCTCCGGAGTCCACACGACACGCTGCTCACGCTGTGGAACGTTTCGTTCGTTCATCGTGAACGTCCCGACTGAATCGGCGGTGCCGTTCACGAGCGACACGAATTGCTGCGTGAACATCAGCACTTATATTCTCGTCTAGAGTGATGGAACGACAAATGCAGGGGCTCAGCGACACAGATAGGGTGGTCGCCGACGAGCAGGCGTTGTCAACGACGCTCGACGGCGAGTCGGTGGTCCTCCACACCGGGTCGGGGACGTACTTCGGGTTCAACGAGGTTGGGACGGACATCTGGGAGTGCATCCAGTCGCCGTCGTCGGTTAGCACCATCGCCGACCGGATCAGCGACGAGTACGACGTTAGCCGAGCGGAGTGTCGTGGGGACGTCGAGTCGTTGCTCTCGGAGTTGCTCGAGAACGGACTCGCCGAAGTCGTCGACGAACAGGGTGAGTGATGGGGAAGCTCAGTGCCTTCAGGTCGTGTTCGCGTGGCCAGCAGGCCCGCCTCCTCCTCGCCTCGACAGCACTGCTGGTCGCGTGGGTGGGAGTGTTCGCGATATCGTTCGACCGGTCCAGGTCAGTACTCGTTCGCACTGGCACCTCGGCACGTCGGGTGCTCTCGGCCCGGCCCCCGGCGGCACAAATAGCGTGGGCTGTCGATACGGCTGACCGTCACGTTCCGGGCGAGCGCACCTGTCTCGTCCGGTCGCTGGCGGCGGAGACGCTGTTTACGGCCTACGGGTACGACACCGAACATCGTATCGGTGTCCGAAAAGAGCGTGGGGAAGGGGTCCGAGCACATAGCTGGATCGAGGCCGACGGTGACGTCGTCCTCGGCTACCTAGACGACCTCGACCAGTACGAACCCCTGCCGCCGTTAGACACCGTGGCCGACAGATGACGGCGAGTGACGACGTGTCGGAACCGACGCTTCGCGAGAAACTCCACGGGATCCGTCTGGTCGCCGGGTTCAGACCGCTGTTCGCGGCAGGGATCGTCGCGTTGAATCTCCTGACCGCTATCTTCGAGGGTATCGGCCTTGGTCTGCTTGTCCCGATCATCGAGACGGCTCAAGCCGGCGAGAACATCACCGCGCAGGCCTCGGGCGTGACTAGCTACTTTCTGGTCGTGTACTCGCTCGTCGGTGTCCCGTTCACGCTCGAGACGCTCCTTTTGGGTCTGGCCGCCGTTATGGCGGTCCGCTACGCGCTCTCGTTCTGTACCAGTTGGCTGGGAGTGATCCTCCGCACACAGTATCTAGCGCACCTCCGAACGCAGTGTTTCGACCGCTTGCTGTCGGCGGAGGTGTCGTACCTCGACGATCAGGACGGCGACGTGATGACCAACACCATCGTCACCGAGGCGGCACAGGCCTCGGGGCTGATCAGTCGCCTCCTCAACGTGGTACAGACGTGCTTTTTCGCGTTGATCTACGTCACCGTCGCGCTGTTGATCGCACCGTTCGCGACGGCTGTGGCCGTCGGTGTCCTCGGGACCGTCGTGGTGTTCACTCGCTACGTCGTGCGACCGAGTTACGGGATCGGGGATCAGGTCTCGGAAGCCAACGAACGTATTCAGGGCCTCGTCAACGCGGCGATACGAGGGATCCACGACATCAAACTGTTCAACGTCGGCGACAGGCTGAACGGTGAGTACCGGGACGCACACGGGACGCTCGTCGAGACCAGAGTCGCGCTCACCCGGAACCGCGCCGCGCTCAACAACCTCAACCAGTTTCTGAACGTCTTGGCGTTGTTCGTGCTGGTGTACATCGCGGTCGCCTACCTGTCGCTGTCGTTCGCCTCGCTGGGCGTCCTGCTGTTCGCGATGTTCCGGCTGTCGCCACAGATCAGTTCGCTCAACGACAGCCTCTACACGATCGACGGGGCGCTCCCGCACATCGTCCGCACACAATCGCTGTTGGAGCGGTTGGCCGACAACGCCGAAACCGACGGCGGCGACCCGGTCCCGACGCCAGTCACTTCCATCAGCGCCTCCGGAGTCACCTTCCGGTACGACGACGGTGACGGGACCGACATCAGGGACGTCGATATCGAGGCCGAGCGCGGCGAGACGGTCGCACTGGTCGGCCCCTCCGGAGCCGGAAAGTCGACCATCGTCTCGCTGCTGGCACGACTGTACACGCCCGACAGCGGGACGATACGGGCCGACGGGCACGATATAGGGAGGTTCGACGTCGATTCGTGGCAGGAGCGAGTCGCTGTCGTCCCCCAGCACCCCTTCGTGTTCAACGAGACGTTGCGCGACAACGTCGCCGTCGGTTCACCCGACGCGACCGACGAGGAGATAGAACGCGCCTGCCGGATCAGTCAGGTCTCGGCGTTCCTCGATGAACTCCCCGACGGGCTGGACAGTGACCTCGGGGACGATGCGGTGCGGTTGTCGGGCGGACAGCGCCAGCGGGTCGCCATCGCTCGCGCACTCGTGAGCGACGCCGACGTGTTGTTGCTCGACGAGGCGACGAGCGAACTCGACTCGCCGACCGAAGCAGCCATCGTCGACGGTATCGAGTCGATGGACACCGAGTTCGTCACTGTCGTCGTCGGCCACTGGCTGTCGACAGTCCGCGACGCCGACCGCATCTACACCATCGAGGGCGGCGTGGTCGTCGAGTCCGGGACGCACGACGAACTGATCGCCGGCGACGGGGAGTACGCGTCGCTGTATGCCCCACAGATAGAATCTCGACCCCACAACCGATGACGACTCCCATCGACTCGACTGACGGCCGTACCTGCTCACAGACCTACCGAACCTACGGACTGACAGTGCAGTCGGCGTTCGAACTCCCGGAACTTCCGATCGCGGGAGACGCCGGCGAAGCGGACGTCGTCATCGAACGCGGGACAGTCGAACCGGTGCCCGAGTCCGTCGAGAGCCACGGGATCCGTCGTGTACAGGCGACGCCCGGGCACGTTCGGCTCAGTTACGACACCATCGGCTCCTTTCTGGTAACGGGTGGGGATCGTATCGTCTTCGACCCGGTATCGACGGACGTCGTCGGGACGAAGCTGGTCCGGCGACTGTTCGAAAACGAGATGCTGGGGGTCGTGCTCCACCAGCGTGGCCGCCTCGTTTTACACGCCAGCGCCGTCGTGGTCGACGGGGAAGCCGTGGTGTTTCTCGGTCCGCGGGGCGTCGGGAAGTCGACGACAGCGGCCGCCTTCCGTACCCGCGGGTATCCGATCCTCGAGGACGATATCGTCAGCATCCGGTTCGAGGACGAGACGCCCGTGGTCGACCCGGGCGTCCCGGAGATGCGTCTCAGACCCGACGCCGTCGAGGCGCTCGGTATCGAGAGGACCCACCAGTGCGAGGACGACGGCGGCTCCGACAAACGGTATCTCGTGTTCGATGAACAGCCGGATCCTGTTCCAATAGGGGGCTGCTACGTCCTCCGGCAGGGGGAACGTCTCGTTATCGAGGACCTCCCGGAGAAAGAGCGGCTGTTCCAGTTGGTCGATCAAACGTACACGCAGGGAATGCTCTCGGACACCGACGCCTCCGGCGACCACTTCAGACAGTGTGCGGCCGTCGTCGAGCGAACGTCGTTCGGCGTCCTCCAGCGTCCGAGCGACCACGACGTCCTCCCGTCGCTCGTCGCTGCTGTCGTCGACAGCAGCCGCTTCGAGGGGGATCAACGATCATAAACCGTGCCGGCGGCGGTCGGCGACCGAAGCCGACCGCAACCAGCCCTCGTTTCCGTCCCCACCGGTGTATTCCCCACCGCTGTCAGGAATCGGGAACGATCGATCCGTCGAGTGGGGTCCCCTCGGAGTAGACGTCGGTCGCGCTCCCGATCTTGTCCTCGAGAGTGAGCGTCTCGACGGACCCGTACTCGGTTACTTCCGGCGTGTCGTACGTTTTGGATGGCATAGTTGCCACTGAATAGAAGTTGGGCTAGGTACAAAAAAGTAGTCACTCAACCGAATATTCGCGGCAGGAATCCGTCGAAGTGACGGCGGTATCCGGTGATGACGCCCGGTTCGGTCACTTTTGCTCACACTTCGTGCCCCACGGGAACGGTCGATCACGGGCGGTTACGCCCGGTCGTTTCTAGCCAGACGGAGAGCGACAGCGCCCGCCACAGCGCACGGGCGTCCCGGGGGCTCGGTGTCTCCCGAAATCGCTCGTAGGCCGCCCCGACGGCGTCGGCGTCGAGGTATCGACCGACCGACCCTAGGTCGGCGGCCAAGGAATCTAGACAGTCGTCGGACCGGGCCAGCGCGTTCCAGAACGCCTCGCTCTGGAACGTCTTCCACGGCCGCCGCTGTACCTCCTCGGGGAGGAGATCGGACAGCGCCCGGCGACCGATGGACCGAGTCCACCCGTCGCGTAACTGCTGGGTGGGAGGTATCGCCAGCGAGAACTCGATCAGTCGCGTGTCCGCGAACGGGTATCGAGGTGTGACACCAGTCCCGGCGAACGTCAGGTCGAGTGCCTCGAAGTTCACGGCGTTTTTGCCGGTTATTATCGACCGTCGCTGGCGGCGTCGGGACCGTGGCGTGAACGTCGCACCCCGTGCGTCGGGATCCGTATAGCGGTCAGCCAGAGCGATACGGTCGACGAACGACGGCGACAGCGTGGGGTTCGCAGCCATCGGTCCGATCGGATCGCCGTCGAATCGTCGCCGCCACCGCGACAGCCGTGGCGGCACCAGTTCCGAGAGGACATACTGGACGAACAGGTAGTTCGGGGAGGCGTCGAGAACCTCCCCCATCGCCTGCAGTTCGCCGTAGAGGTGTCGCCAACGGCCAGTCCAGAGTAACTCCGGGAGGAGGCCGAGTCCGTACCCGATAGTGCTATCGCCGAGAGCACCGCTCAACACGACGCCGACACCCTCCTCGCGGGCCCGCCGGGCGCGGGCACACTCGGCGAAGTGCATCGTGTTGTGCGGGGGTTGGTCGAACACCGTCCGGAGTCGGTCCTCGTCCCCGAATATCCCGGCGTCCCCGTGATGGAGGTAGTGGGGTTCGATGCCGTCGATATCGGTGACGGCCTCGATGAACTCCCGCTCGTCACTCGACGGCGCATCGTCGAAGAGATGCGAAAACGTGTGCAAGGGCTGGCTGTCCTCGAGGCAGTCACGGGCCATCACCGTGATCGACGAGGAGTCGATGCCGCCACTGAGATCAGCGCCGACGGGCTCGTCGGCCCGGAGCCGGCTGCTCACCGCCCGTTCGAACAGTGCTCGGAACCGGCGTTCGTACGCCGCATCCGAGGCGAGGGAGACGGTCCTGTTCGGGTCGAGGTCCCAGTACCGGCGGCGGTCGACGCTGCCCTCCTCGACAGTCATCGTGTGTGCCGGCGGGAGACGGCGTATCGCCTCGAAGAACGAACGCGAGCGGTTCTCGTAGCTGTCGACCAGAAAGCTCCCGACACGGCGGTCGTCGACGGTCTGCGGGACGGACGGTAGAGCCAGCAGTGCTTTCTTTTCGGACGCGACGGCGACGAGACCCGGCGACTGATAGTAATACAGAGGCCGAACGCCGAGAGGGTCGCGGGCACAGAACAACGTCCTCTCGGTCCGATCCCACACGACGAACGCGTACGCGCCGACGAGATGGTCGACACAGTCAGTCCCCCACTCGCGGTAAGCCGCAGTGACGACTTGACTGTCCGGCGTACGGGCGCTGTCGTTGAGGGCCGGGAGTGCGTCGAACAGTTCCGGCCGGTTGTCGATTCGGACATCACCGGCGACGACTAGTTCGTCCGTCACGCAGGGCTGATCATCGTACGCCGCTTGCGGGGTGATATCAAGATGCTGATGGCCGATAGCGATACGATCGTCGGTCCACTGGTCGCTGCCGTCCGCTCCACGGTGATCCAGACGGTCGTGCATCGCCGCGAAGACGGCGGAGTCCAGCCCCGCTCCCTCGCGGTCGAACAGCGCCACGATCCCACTCATAACTGATCGTCGTCTACGGCAGTGGATCGATCACCCGATATCATAGCGGTTCCGGAGATAGCGGACCGCGTCGGTCAGGCCGACGAGTCCGTCCGACACCCAGAGGGCCAGCGCCACCAGCATACCCGCTCCGAAGAGCGTGCCGTCGTCGACCGGCAAAAGCGGGACTGCCACCGGGAGCGGATAGTCCACCAGCACCGGCCAGAGGAGAAACGCCGTGTCGGCTCCCCAGTATGCACCGAGTACTTCGTCGGCGTAGTCGACGGCGAGGTGCGATCCGTACCCGAGCGCGAACGGGTAGAGAACTGCTGTGCGTCCCCGTGTCCGGCCCACCACCGCGACGAGACCGACAACTGCTCCCATCGCGAGCAGGGAGTGAAACATACTGCGTCCGTACGAGAGAACGCCGAGAGCGACCAGCGGCTTGTCCAGCAGGTCGGGCGCGAGACTCCCGAACAGCACTGCCGCAGTCGCCGTGGCCGTCGGCGGATCCCCGCTGATGCGTCTGAGCACCGAGAAGACGAGGTAGCCGGCAGAGAGGTGTTTGCAGGTGCCCCAGAGGATATGTGCAAGCGAGTGCATCGAGGTGTGCGACTGTTCGGGGACGGACAAATTAAAATACGCGTGCGACGCAGAAATTTCGGGTTCGGTGTGTCGGAACCAGTATTCACCACTCGCCGTTCACGGCGCGTTCGTACGTCGAGAGGGCATCGTGCGCGATGGTGTCCCAGTCGTACTCGCTGGCCCGGGCCGTCGGTTCCGTCGGCGGCCGTTCGCCGTCGAGTGCTCGCTCGAGCGCAGCCGTGACGGCATCGACGGACGGGTCCACGACGAACCCCGCGTCGCCGACGAGTTCCCCGGCGGCAGACTCGGGGTGGTCCGCGGCGATAACTGTACAGTCCGCAGCCATCGCCTCCGCGTAGGCGATACCGAACCCCTCGCGTGTCGACGGTGACGCGAACACCGTCGCCGAGCGCATATGCCCGAGCACTGCCTCGTACTCGTCGAGAAAGCCCAGAAACGAAACTGCGTCTGCGTTGTCGAGTGCTTCGGCCCGGGTCCGCAACGTGTCCGTGCGGGGCCCCTCACCGATTATTCCGAGGGTCACGTCGTACTGACCGGCGACCCTGTCAAAGGCGGCCAGCAGCGTGTTGACGTTCTTCTCGGGGATGTGGCGTCCCGCGAACAGGACATCGTAGGCCGTTTCTCCCCGGTCGACGGGGAGGGGTGCCGACCGAATCGCCCCCATATCGATGCCGTTCGGTACGACATCGACTGTCGATCTGTCCGGGCCGAGTGTCGACAACCGGTCGGCGGTCACCCCGGACACCGCGACCGGATGTTGTGGGACGGCCGCTGTGAGACGCTCGACGAGTTTCCCGCAGGGTGCGAGGGTGTCGAGATAGTCGTCCCAGTGGTCACGCCACACCTCGTGCCACGTCGTGACGAGCGGCGTTCCGGTGCCGACGCGGGCGAGAGCAGCCGAGAGAACCGGAAAGTACGGGAAGACGCTCGCGACGACGACATCGTGGTCACCGTCCCGGAGCTGTCTGGCCAGTGGATACGCCAGCCGAACCCCGAAGTCGATTGCCTCGGATATCGACCGCCGGTCGTCGACGTACAGGTCCGTGCCCGGCGCGACTGCCCGGAGGACCATTCCGTCGTCCTCGATCAGTTCCGGCCCGTCCCAGAAGTGGCGGCCGTAGACCGTCACGTCGTGGCCGTCGGCCGCGAGGCGGGAGCCTATCTCGTGGATCCGCTTTTCGGCACCCCCCGTGACGTACGGATAGACGACGTTCGACACGAACGCGATATCCATCGTGACCGTCTACAGTCACCACTGGGGACTACTTTACGGTCCACCCCTGTCGAGAGCCACAATCCCGGTTCGGTACTCGGTATCGTTCACACGGTGAGTGGTGTCGTTCACACTGTGTGAAAACAGCGTTGCACCTGTTCGAGAGCCGTCGGGAAGTGCGAAGACCCCGGAAAGATGGGTTTTCGGGCCGAAAACCGGTCGCTAGGGGACGATAATCGACGTAGATTCTACCCTTTTGGAAAGAAATATACATCGCTCTACTTACCAGTCTAATTAGTATGGCCGCTGAGGGACAATCACGCTCGGTCCGTCTGCCCGAGCACGTGATAGCACGGGTGGAAGACCGGCTCCCGCGGACGGAATGGGACGAACCGGAGGAGTACATCACCTACGTTATGGAGGAAGTTCTCTATCGAGTGGAACAGGAGACAGACGACGAGGAGTTCGAAGGTGTCGACGAACAAGAGGTCGAGGACCGACTCAAATCGCTGGGCTACCTGAACGAATGAGGATGGGTGTACTGGGGGGTACAGCCACCGACGCTGAGAACGGGGCTGGCATATGCACGTAGTACACCTCTACGACGGTCACGAGAAGGTCCACGCCGGTCGTGGTTCCGTCCCGGGTGTCGTGTGGAACATCGCCCGTGAGACCGTCCGGAAGGGTCACCGGGTGACCGTCGTCGAACGACAGTGGGACGAACTCCCACCGACGGCCGAGCACGAGGGCGTCGAGTTCGTCCGCCTGAATCTGCGGACCGGGGCGGACGAACCCTGGACGCGGGTCCCCTACGAGGTGGCGACCGACCCGCTACAGTTCACGCGACTCGTCGGCGACAGGATCAACTTCGCCCGACGGGCGCTGAGCCTGCTGGAATATATGGACGTCGACGTCCTGCACGTCCACCTCCCGTTCGCGGCGAACGTCGTCGTCTCGGTCGCGCCGGGGTTCCGTGACCGGATGGTGTTCACGGCCCACCTAGGAGAGCTCAGACTCGACATCCTCGAAGGGGACCAACGGGGCGACGGCGGGGAGGGCCCCGACGTGCCGTCGATAGTCAAGGCGTTCTCCCCGGACGTGTATCTGGCCAAGCGGGCGTCGCGGACAACCGTACTCAACTCCGCGATCGCGGACGTCCTCGTCGACCGTGGCGTCCCGGCGGAATCGGTACGGACGGTCCCCAACGGTGTCGACACGGAGCGGTTCGGCGACGTCGACCCGGCGGCGCTCGAACGGGTACGGTCGACGTACGACCTCGGTGAGAAACCGACGCTGCTGTTCGTCGGGACGCTGATGCCACGGAAGGGCGTCACCGAGTTCGTCAGAGCGCTCGACACCGTCGTCAACGACTACGGTCGGGACGTGGAAGTGATCCTGGCCGGCGAACCGGAACTGGACACCGGATACGTCGAGACGGTCGAGTCACTCGTCGAGGAGGCCGCGCTCGGATCGGCGGTGTCGATGCCGGGGTTCGTCCCGGCGGCGGACCTCCCGGCGCTGTACCACGCCGCCGACCTGTTCGTCGTCCCGTCGCTTGAGGAGGGGTTCGGGATGACCGCTATCGAGGCGATGGCCGCCGGGACACCGGTCGTCGGGACCCGCGTCGGCGCACTCCCGGACATCATCGAGAGCGGACGGACAGGGACGCTCGCCGACCCCGGCGACGTCGCCGGACTGGCGGACGCCATCGACGATGCGCTCACTGGCGTCGACAGCCCCGACAGTGCCGTCCGGACGCGAGCGAACGAGTACTCTTGGCCGTCCGTGGCCGAGGAGTTCACGAGTATATACGACGAGGTGGCACCGTGACGGGATCAGCGCAACGAAACGTCGTGCTCGTAACCTACGACAGCCTCAGAGCCGACCACTGTGGGTTTATGGGCTACGACCGGGAGACGACGCCGACGCTCGACGAGATGGCCGATTCGGGGGTCGTCTTCGAGAACGCAGTCGCGTCGGGCGTTCCGACCATCGCGTCTATGACGAGCGTTATGACGGGGCGACACTCCCTCGCCAGCCCGGAGATCGGATTCAACACCGAGCAACGCGAACAGGTGACCACGAACCCGACTATCGCGGAAGTGCTCTCGGACGCCGGCTACGATACGGGTGCGCTCTCGCCGAACCCGCCGGCGTCCAGTTACTTCGGGTTCGACGAGGGCTTCGACTGGTTCGAGGACTACCTCGACGAGGACGACGGACTGATCGAACGGGCCTGGAACCGCGTATTCCGGGACTCTATGGAGGGCGGCGGCGCGTCGACGTACCTCCGTCTCGCGCGGAACGTCCTCACGAAAAACGAGATTCTGCGTCCGTGGGAGGACTTCTACGAGGACATACTCGCCTGGCGGGAACAGGCAGAGGAGCCGTACTTCCTGTGGGTGTTGCTGCTTGAGCCACACCACCCGTGGATGCCGCCGACCGACTACCAGCAGTGGAGCTCTCGGGGGGACAAGTACCGCGCGTTCAGGCAGTACTTCGAGATGTTCAACAACGGGTGGACGCCGGAGTTCGCCCCGGCGGAACGACAGCGGCTGATCGACCTCTACGACGACGCGACCCGGTACGGCGACGAGTTCCTCTCCCGGTTGCGGTCCGACCTCGGCGACGACGACCCGGTGATCGCCGTCCACGCGGACCACGGCGAGGAGTTCGGCAAGCACGGCCGCTTCGGCCACCAGCCGTTCCTCTACGAGGACCTGACGCACGTCCCGCTGGTCCTGTGGAACGCCGGGCGAGACGACCGGGTAGAGCGCCCCGTCGAACTGCGGCAACTCGCCCCGACCCTCGCGTCGTTCGGCGATGCCCGCGATCCGTTCCCGGTACCCGGTCTCCTCGAAGACGGGGATGCCCGGCCGTGGGCCACGTCGAAGGTGTTCGCGGAAGGCGACCGACGGGTCGCCATCCGCACCGCCTCGGCGAAGTACATCGAGGATCCGACGACACAGGAACTGTACGACCTGTCGGTCGGCGGCGACGAGCAGGAGAACCGCTACTGGCGGAACGACGACGCGGCGAGCGCCTTCGCCGACGCCCGTCAGTCCCACGTGGACGCGGAACGCGAGCGGCGTGCCATCGACGCCGCGAGCGACGACGTACTAGAGGGGGGGAGACTGTGAGCGACAGCGACCGACCGAACGTCGTGCTCGTGACGATAGACAGTCTCAGGGCCGACCACTGCGGACACTACGGCTACGAGCAGGCGACGACGCCGACGCTAGACGCGATGGCCGAGGCGGGCGTCGACTACGAGGCGGCGATATCGCCCGGGCCTGCCACGCCGGAGTCGATGCCGGTCGTCTTCACCGGCGAGTGGCCCGTCGACCGCGGCGGCGACGGGACGGAGCTCGAACGGCGTCGCGAGCGCATCAGTGCCCATATGGAAGCCCGGACGACCCTGCCCGAGCGGATGCAGGACCGCGGATACGAGACGGCGGCGTTTACCCCCAACCCGTTCACGTCCCGGCACTTCGGGTTCGACGGTGGGTTCGACCACTTCCAGGACTTCATGGACGAGCAGAACCGCGGACGGCTGTACAAGTCGGTCTTCCAAGGGTTTCTCGAGGAGAGTTCGGTGTCCTCGCTCGCTCGCGTGTTTCTGAACTTCTGGCAGGGCGAGGAGGTGTTCAAGCCGTGGGAGTCCTACTACGACGAGGTGATCGAGTGGACTCGGCAGGCAGAGGAGCCGTACTTCTTGTGGGTGTTCCTGATGGACGCCCACAACCCCTATATGTCGAGTGCGGAGTACCGGACCCAGTCGAAGCTCAGGGAGTTCCGGGCGAACGTCGAGTTCTGGCGACAGAGCCACGAGACGCCGTTCTCGGAGACGATGGAGGAGCGGCTCGTCCGGGCCTACGACGACTCGATCCGGTACTCGGACGCCTTCCTCGGACGGCTTCGGCGAGACTTGTCCGAGGACGACCCCGTCGTGGCAGTGCACGGCGACCACGGCGAGGCCTTCGGCGAGCACGGGACGTACGGTCACGAGCCGTACCTCCACGCCGAGAACGTTCACGTGCCGTTCGTCGTCGAAGGGCTGGAGTCGGACACCATCGCGGAACCGACGTCGTTGCGTGAACTGCCGGGTATTCTGACGGGCATCGCGAACGGGGAAGACGACGCGACGAGTCCGACCGAACCGCCTGTCGCGTACACCCGTGACGGGACCGCGGTCGCGGTCGGCACGCCGTCCGGCCCGGTCCAGTTCACCACCGACGAGGACGGACACTGGACGCCCGTCGGGGAGTCGCCACCGGGCGAGAGCGTGCGAACTGCCGGGCGGTTTCTGACGGACGTCGACGAGCGGTCGGCACTCGCTACGTGTATCGACGGCGTCACGGGGGCCGAGCAGATATGAGCGAGTCGGTAGTCATCGCCCACGGGGGCGACGTGAGTCAACCGAGCGGCGGTACCAACCGGGTGACAGCGTTCGCGGCCGGACTCGCAGGAGACGGCCGGACTGTGGTCCTCGTCGTCCCGACACCGGAGGACGAACTGCCGGACCGTCTAGCCGATGTCGAAGTCTACCCCGTCGACGTGCCCAACACGAGTGTAGCCGACCAGCCAGTGCGGGCGGCAGCGATCACCTGGCGGGCGCGACAGATAGCCGACAGGCTCGACGCGCGACTCCAGTTCGAACACTCGACGCTCGGCGGCATCGGCGAACTGGCCGGCGCGGAGGGATACGTCCTCGATATGCACGACTTGGCGTTCGAATCACCACTGTACGGTGGTCTGCCGTTCGGGAAAGCCGTCCAGCGAGTGATCCGGACCATCGAATCGCGTGCGGTCCAGTCGGCCGACGACGTCGTCGTCGTCTCCGAGAACATGCGCCGTCTCGTCGCCGACGCCTTCGACGTCGCGGCGACGGAGATTACGGTCGTCCCAAACGGTTACTTCAGCGAGAAGGTCGACCCCTACGCCGACGTCGATACCGTTCCCGGCCGCGTCGCGTTTCTCGGGACGCTCCATCCGAAACTGGACGTCGAGGCCATCGTCGGCATCGCCGACCTACCCGAAGTCGAGGAGGTGGTCGTCGTCGGTGACGGCGCGAACAGGGAGCGACTGGCCGAGGTGGCGGCCGACGATCAGACCCTCCGTGTCACCGGACGGCTTCCGGACGAGGAGGCGTTCGAACTGGTCGCGAGCGCGGCAGTCGCTATCAACCCACAGCATCAGTCGGACCTCCAGCGTGCGTCCTCGCCGGTCAAGATCTACTACTACGCCGCGCTGGGTTCGGCGATGGTCCTCTCTACTGGGCCCGCCGTCGCCGAGGAACTCCAGGAGAGCGGCGCGGCGGTCGTCGTCGACGACGACAAATCGTTCCCGAACGCCGTCCAGTGCTTGCTACGGGACGACGACCGACGGGCGTCGATGGCGGCGGCGGCGAGTACCGAGGCCGAACAGCTGTCCTGGGAGAGCCGCGTCGCCGACCTGAGGGCATTGTACTGACCAATGGCTGAGTATCCCATCAACGTATATCTCGACCGAAACGACGCCGTCTGGACCTCCCAGCGGTACTATATGGACCAACTCCGGGATCAGATGGCGTCCGATAGACGGGTCCGTGTCGTCGAAGGCGTCGTCGACGCCGACGTGGTACACCTCAACTTCCTGAATCCGACGGGACGGGTCGTGTGGGGAAAACGGAGTCGAAGACGCCACGTCCGCGATGTCGGTCGCGTGTTCTTGGACTCAGAGACGCCGGTTGTCGTGACAGAACACGGCGTCGAGGAGTTCTCGGACGTGGGGAAGTCGATGTACGTCGACGCACATCCAGCGTTACAGACCGTCGCCGATGCGGCCAAACGGCTGGGCTCTTCAGCGGTCGGACGCCGGGTCGACGCTATCATCGCCATCAGCTCTATTGACAAGCGGTTTCTCGTGAACGCCGGATTCCCCGGCGACACAGTGCACCTGATACCACACGGTGTCCACGAGCGATTCCTATCGAGGGCGACAATGACGGACACCGACTTCGTGTTACACGTGAGCAAGTGTTCGCCGCACAAGAACCCGGCCGCACTACTCGAGACCGCCCGACGGTTGGATACGACCCTCAAAGTCGTCGGCTGGGACTGGCAACAGAAGTACGGTGAGGAGCTCACGGCCATAGACGGTGTCGAGGTACTGGGCTACGTCGATCGGGACCGGTTGCTGACGCTGTACAGGTCTGCGAGCGTGCTGTATCTCCCATCGATCTACGAGCCGTTCGGCCTACCGATTCTGGAGGCGATGGCCAGCGAGACGCCGGTCGTCGCGTCGATCAACTCGGCCGGTCCCGACATCGGAAGTGGCTGTATCGACCTGGTGGACCCCGACGATACCGACGAGCATATCGCAGCGATAGAACGCCTCCTCGATGACGAGCAGTACCGGCGTGAACGGGCCGGGAATGCGAGAGCGCGCGCCGAGTCGTTCACGTGGGACCGGACGGCGGCGTCGACGATAGCGGTGTACGAACAGGTGGTGGCTGGGTGATAGTATGACCGACCCCCTACAGTGGAACCGCGGGCCAGGCGACGGCACCGTTTCGATACGAGTGACGAGCGTCCGAGTACTGGCACTGGCGGTGACAGCGCTCGTCCTGATCGGTGCCCTCGACGCTCTCGAGGGTGTTGGTCTGGCGCCGCCGCTCGTCCGTGAAGTCGTCGGTGTCGTCTTCCTCACGTTCGTCCCCGGGACGCTACTGTTGTTGCAGTTCGGGTACGACGGGTCACTCACCTCGACTGTCTGTTACGCGTTCGGGCTGAGTATCTCCGCCGTGATGGCCGTCGGTGGCGTGGTGAGCGTCCTGTCCCCGCTCGTCGGGTTCGATAGCCCGCTCTCGCTGAACGCGATACTCGTGACGTGGCTGCTCGTGAGTGGGGTGGCTACCTGGACCGCCCGAAAGCAGTCGTTTGCCATCACCGTCGATAGTGGGTGGCTCACGCGGCCGATAGTGCCGTTACTCCTGTTTCTCGTCCCACTCAGCATCCTCGGATCAGTGTTCTATCACACCTCGGGGAACAATATCGTCCTGATCGGCCTCTTGTTGGGGATAGCTGCGATACCGATCCTCGCCGCTGCTCTCGGCAACGAGTCGTGGTACTACCCACTGGCGATCTGGTGTCTGTCACTGGCACTGCTGTACCACGGGCGCGTCCCGGGAGTGTACACGGTCACGCAGCCGCTCCCCGAACTGACCCTCGCACAACTGCGCTGGATCCCCAACGCCGGGTCGTTCGGGTCACTGCTGGCCAACGGCGTGTTGTTCCCGACGTACGCTATCGTCACCGACCTCCCCATCGGTGTCGAGTGGAACCTCGTCAACCCCTTGCTGGTCTCGCTGTTGCCCGTGACGCTCTACGAGGTGTTCCGTCGATTCGTCCGGCCGACCGAGGCGCTGGTCGCCGTCTGTCTGTTCGTCTTTTCCTATCCCTTCTACGTGCTCTATCCCGGTGCCGGCCGTGCCGCGACGCCGGTCGTGTTCATCGCCTTGGTGGGCCTCGCGTACAGCGACAGCGACCTCCCGCCAGTGGCCCGGCGGGCACTGATGCTAGTGTTCGGTGCTGGTATCGTCGTCTCACACTACGGCACCGCCTACGTAGTGCTGTTCTCGCTGTTGGTCGGGTTCGTCTCCTTCGTCGGCCTCTCGGTGCTGGTACGGGCCGACATCCCGTCGATGCTCCCGGACCGGTACAGCGCGGCCCGAAGCGACGGGGGCGAGTCAGCCGGCCTGCTCGCCGGTATCCCTGCAGTCCTCTCGCCCGCCTATCTGGCCTTCTACAGCGTCTTCACGCTCGGTTGGTACATCTACACTGCAAACAGCGAGAAGTTCGTCATCCTGCCGCGCAAGATCATCGCCGCCATCGAGGGCGTACTCTACGTGGAAGCGACGGGAAGTACGGCCACCTCGTACACGCAAAACTACGCCGCGACGACGATTACTGTCGGAAAGTACTTCTACGTCCTTCTCGGGTTGCTGATGACGATTGGAATCGGCGCCGCGGCCCTACGGCTCGTCGTGTTCCACGACGAGTCCGTCGAACTCGGCTATCTCGCCGTCGCCATCGGGTTTTTCAGTATGTTCGTCGGGTCGATACTCCCCTCGGGTAGCGGGTTCGCTGTCGCCCGGGTGATGATGATAATCTTCACGTTCGCCGTCCCGTTCGCCGTCGTCGGCGCGCGGGAACTGGGTGCGATACCGGCGCGTATCGTCGGCCGACTCAGCGGTGACGCGTCCGTGCTCCCGGACCGTAGCGTGAGTCTGACGCTACTCTCGGTCGGTGTCGCACTCTTTCTTTGTTGACGTCGGCGTCGTCTCCGAGACGGTTACCGGCGACGTCGCTCCGAGTAACCGAGTCAGTCAAGAACGGCTGCTGGATAGTGAGGACCCGAACCTCCGACTGCGGGCGGCGGCCTGCACCCAGTGTAACGTCCAGACGCACGCCTGGGTCGCCGGAAACCTCGGCGCGAACGACACTATCTACGGTGACGTCCGTATCGACAACCAACGCGACTACTACCGGGGGACGCTCGCGAGCGAGGGCGCACTCGGACTGCGGTACAAGCCGATCCAGTTGAACCAGACCGACCTGCCGAACGGCACGTATCTGCACAGCCAACAGTACAGCGACGACCTCGACGGGTTCGCCATCGGCTACAAGTTCTTCTTCTTCGAGAAGAATATGAGCGCGTTCACCGACGGGAGTCGCCTCTACTCGAGCGGGTACAGCGCAGTGTACTACGAGAACCGCGAGGACGAGGTGCCGCCGTTCACGGGGAACGAGACGCTCGGTGGCTGACTCCTCAACGGAGTGCAAAGACCGTTCGGCGCACGAGATCGAGGTCGTACCCGGTGCGGTCTTCGACGGTGGCGAGAAGCTCCTGATCCTCCGGGTCGAGACCGAACACGGCGACGACCGGAAGGTAGAGGATACCGACGACGGCGACGGTGAGGAATCCCGGCAGTCCGAGTATCCAGAGCAGTCCGTACGAGGCGCTGGCGACGACGGTCAACGCCGCGACCGGCGAGAGGACACTGCTCGTGAAGGGATGCAGGCCGAACCGCCGGTACAGGATTGCGACGCCGAGGAGGTCACCAACGACGGTGCTGACAGCCATACCGATGGCCGCGCCTTCGATGCCAACGACCGGAATCAACGCGACGTTGAGAGCGACGTTCACTGCTGTTTCACCCAGGGCAATATACGAGACGACCTTGTTGTCGCCGAGTGCGATGAGCGCCTGCGCGTTGAGCCCCATAATGATAGCGAAGAACTTCCCAGCCAGGAGGATCCGCAGCGCCAGGACTCCTGGGATGTAGTCGGTGCCGAAAAACGTCCCGATGATCAGGCGTGGCGAAAAAAAGAGCACGACGAAGATAGGCATAATCAACACGACCATCCACTTCGTCAGAACTTGGTACGTACGGCGCATCTCGACGGTCTTACCCTGTTCGTGGAGTCGAGTGAGCATCGGCGGCAGGAGGAAGCCTGCGGTGCCCAGGATAGCGGTAACTATATTCCCCAACTGGAGTGCGATGTTGTAGATGCCCAGCTCGCTGGACGCGAGGAAATACCCGACCATATAGACGTCGACGTTGCTGTTCAGGAACCCCATACCCTGGACGGCAATCAACGGGAGCGAAAACACGAGAACGGAGCGGTACATCGATTCTGGTGTCACGTCGTACGCTGGGAGTGATCGGCGGGTGAGGTAGATGGCTGCGAGCGCTGCCAGCCCGATTGCAGCTACCTGTCCGCTGACGGCCCCAATAACACCGAACCCGGCAATCAGGAGAGCAACGACCAACAGCAAGCGCATCGCCGGCTGGAACAACTGCGAGACGTACGCCTGCACGCCCGCGTCCAAGTTTCCGCGAGCGATGGCGACGGCCACTTGACCGACCGTGACGAACGGGACCCCGACGGCGGCGATACGGAGTAACGGGACGACTGCCGGCTTGCCGAACAGTTCACGTCCGACGAGGGGTGCGCTCACGAACAGGAGACTGCGACGACCAGTCCAGAAACGGCGGCTATGACCCACCCTGCTCTGATTACGCCAGCCGCTTTTTTCGGGTTGTCCTCATGGTGTGGGAGTTCCCTCGTAACGCCGTCGTCAAGACCGAGTTTCGCGACCAGCGCAGCGACGTTCATCACCGACAGCGCAAGGACGACGCTCCCATACCCCGATTCGGTGAGAAGGCGTGCCAGTGCTATCTGAGTCAGAAAGCCGATGCCAAGCGATAGGACCTTCGCTACTGAGACGAGTGTCCCTCCTGAAAGGACCTCTACTACGGAACTAGTCGACGAATTATTATTTTTATTACTATTCATTATTAATAAATAAATTATTCTTATTATTCTGTATAGCTTTGCGGCCGACATAACACCGATATGAACTTAGATATCGATACGGCCATATTATTTACACCTTGAATTTATGTACATATAATCGCACCAGTTTTAATTTTGGGCTATATATTATTTTCCCTGATACTATAGTACGCAACAGCGATATTATACAAAGAATCAATTATCGGCACAGCTATTCCAACGATGCCATTACGGAACCCTTCATCTTTAATAATACCTGTAAAAAAATCTTGTGCGGTAGCTAAAATCACATAACTTAATCCAATATTTCGACTCTGACCATCACTTTCTGCATATCGCCATCGGCGGCGAGCCAGATCTGGAAGTGAACTATATGAATAGTGATTTAATGACGTTTCTTCAGTGGCCGGTAGCTCAATGATGTCAGCATCGGACTTAGGAACGATGTACTGATGAATCTGATCGGAGATTTCAATTGATTCAGCTCGAAAAAGCATAGGGCACCTATCTGGCCACCAGCGATCCCCGCTTGTAATCCACTTTTGACCGATATACGTCTGGCGTGGAACACGGACCAAATCGACTCCGTCCTGTCCAACCAGTTGCTGGAGTCGTCGGTTGAGACTCGGAGTACTTCGCTCATCAGCATCAATACGTAGAATCCAGTCGTGTGATGCATAGTCTATAGCCTTAGACCGAAGAATATCAAAGGAGTTCGCGTCATCAGGAGTCTCGGCAGTAAATACATTTGCACCGTGCGATTTAGCTTCTTCTATGGTGTTGTCATCCGAATATTCATCTACAACTATGTGCTCATCACACCAATCTACGGAATCTATACATTCACCAATGTTTGATTCCTCGTTCAGCGTAATTGTGATTGAACTCACTGAAGGGGTTGTCATATGGCATCACACGGTTGTAAGACAAAAAGTATTTTTGACTTGTACATATAATTTTGTTAATATTATTATTATATTTTTCTTATATTCAAACCTTATGTCCTTCTAAGTCTTCGCAAACAATGTGTCCGTAGACCGCTTCCTGGAGACGTATCACTTCGCGCTCGTGAGACACGTGACACAACAGCGGTTTTAGTTCTGTAAAGTTTACCTCCGCGCCGGGACATAGTTCAGACTCCTCTGGGTCAGTTTCCAAATCGTACACTTCGAGACCACCGATACTGTGATCCTCGTCTATCTGTACGATATACTTGTGATCAGCCGTACGTCCAGCAAGCCTGTCGGGGTCGAACAACCGCGACAGCGCGATATCTGATTCCGGGATCTCGAACGTGCCGTCGGCAATCGACCGAAGCATCTCCGGAATCTCGGTGAGCGAAACAGGATCGTCGACCGTCACAGAGTGGTCCGGGGTATCGACGACGAGCGGAACGTGTATGTTCTCCTCGAAGAGATGACTCTCGTGCCCGAATTCGCCGTGATCACGCGGTCCGAACGCTTCACCGTGGTCCGAGTGGACGAGTATCGTCGTCTCGTCCGACGTGTCCGCACGGAGTGACGCGAGGAAGTCGTCAGTCTCGCGGATCGTATCCTCGTACCACGCGTCGAGACGGTCAGCGTTCGGACTGACGATAGGAGAGTCCTTCAGCGTCAACCTCGCGTTCTCGAACACCATCGACGGCGTCGACCCGGAACGGTACTGCTTGGACGGGAGATACGGAGTGTGCGGTTCGAGTACGAACAACCAGAGAAAGGTCGGAGAAGGCGCGCTCTCGAACCACGCCATCGCCTCGTCGTAGAACGATTCAACCGGTCGAGCGACCCGTTTCGCCGTGAGAGTCCGATAAATATGGACGAGTTTGTGCAGTGCCGGGTGGTTGGTGAACGCCTCGGCGAGCGAGCCATTCGATTCGGAGAGGAAATCCTCGTACTCGTCGAATCCACGGCTGAACAGCGACGAGCGGTTAGTGTGTGGGTTACTGGTGAACGCCTTGCACGTGTATCCACGACGGGACAGCATCTCTGGAATCGTCTCCGTGCGCATATTCACCTCCTTCTGCCCGGGCATATCATCCCCCTCCAGCGAGTCAGGCTTGGGATGCATCAACTCCCCCGTCCAGATTGCCGGCATACTCTCATACGTCTTGTTTCCCGGAGCGATAGCGTTCGTAAAGGACACGCCGTCTTCTGCCATCGCGTCGAGTGTCGGTGTGAGTTCCTTTCCGCCGGTGTACCCACATTTGTCGGCCCGGAGACTGTCAATAGTGACCAGAACGATGTCCGGTACAGTCATAGATTGGATCCCACGCTGACTACCTCGCTATTTGTACCCGAGCGCTTCGAGTCGGTCGTTCACTTCGTCGTCTGAACGGTCGATAGTCTCGTACTCGGCCGGTTCGATGGTCCCCCAGTCGACGGCTGTGGTCTCGACCCACGGAACACGTCGCATAACGGGGTGCTGGACCCCCTGTCGGTGGTCCCAGAGGAACCGTTCACCGATAGCGTGGCCGTGGTCGGCCGTAATCACGACGTCGTCTGCCTCGATGTTCTCAAGCAGTGCACGGACGTCGTCGAGGACGTACCGCAGGTTGTCGATGTATCCCTCCCGCAGCTCCGCTTTCGACTTTTTACCATCGAAGTACGCGTGATAGAGGTCGGTCCCTTTCGACCAGTCCGCGACTGAGACGTCACCTCTCTCCTCCCCGTGTTCGATGAACGGTTTATGTGGTTGCATATAGTGGACGATCTGCCGGTCGACGGACGCAGAGCGCCCGACATCGATTGCCCTGTCAGTAGTCACGTGAGCCGGAGCGACTGGCGACTCGACATCGTAGTCTAGCGCATTGAGATCGTCAAGGACGGCGAACGGTTCGTCCGCGACGTTCTCGACGAACGGGTTCCCGGAGACGTAGGCCGTCTCCGTGACTCTCTCGTCCGGACCGTTAGTGAAGGTCTCCTCGAGCCACTCCTCGGAGTGCCCCCCCACAGACCATATCTCGTCGACGGCCCCGATGAAATCGTACTCCGACGCGACTTCCTGCATCCAGTCGACCCGACAGGAATCGAGGACGATCAGCAGGTCCCACTCGAACTCCCAGACGCTCTGCGTGTCCGGGTTGGGGAACTTGTGAATGTACTCAGAACCGATCTTCGGTACTGCCCGCCACCCCCACTCGTCCAGTTGTTCCCGCACGTAGGACACACTTCCACTCCCTACCATTATCGGGCCGATTTCTCCCGGGGTTTATTAAGGATGGCTGTCCTGTCGATATTAGCCGTCCGCCTCACCAGCGGATATCGACGAGAGATCTACGAACACCACGAAAACACCACACGATGGGTTGGTCTGGTACTTGACTCTCGGCGGCCCCGTTCATATCGTAGAGAGACGTGCGAGTAGTGAACGAAACCGCGACTCGAATTCACGTGTCTTCACATCTTCGACGAACGGCGCGGTCACAGCCTTCGACCGTTCGGAACGAGCCTGTCGTTCGTCGTCGGGTAACTGGAAGTACTGGACGACCCCGCGGGCTATCGACTCCGTCGTCGGATCGACCACCAGGTCGTCGTCCACGTCGGCGACGAACGGATACGACCCAGTTGCCTCGGTCACCATCGGAACGACCCCGGTGCGCATCGCTTCCAGCACAGTCACGCCGAAGGCGTCGGCGCGGGCAGGGTGGACGTACAGTGACGCCCGGGAGTACTCTTCGGCCAAGTTCTCGACGTACCCGCTGACGGTAACACCGGAGACAGACTCGTACTCCTCGGGATGGTTCCGGCCGACGATGGACAGCGTCGCGTCGGGGACGTACTCACGAACTCCTTCCCAGGCGTCCACGAGCATATCTACGCCCTTGTGATCACGTCCTTCACACACCGTGATGGCGTGGTTCGACTCGAGCGACGGCGTCATCCCGTCGAGTTCAGCGGCGAACGCCGGTTGCACGTACGGGTGGACAACCTCCGTCGGCGTCTCCGGTGCGAACGACCGGACCGTCCGTTCGACGTGTTTCGAGACAGCGAGTACACCGTCGACGTGTTCGCGGACGAACCGACGAATCAGGGCCTGATCGGAGTACCGGTCGGCGCGGCGGACGAGCGACTTCGGGAACTGGTCGCTGGCGAAGTCGTAGCTCTCGAGCCCGAACACCCGGTGTGCAGCGAGCAGAATCACGGTAGAATCGGGATACTGTCGCTTGATCCGCGTCGCGGCGTAGACGGATTCCGCGTTCTCGAAGACGTAGATGTCGTACTCGGGCACGTCGAGTCGCGTCGCCTCGATGGCCGGTTTCAACAGCGTGTGAGTGAGCGGCCCCACTGGAACGTCCGGGAAACAGATCGGATCAGCGTCGATCCGTTCCTGGAAGCCCCGGTGCGCTGGATGTCCGTAGTTGGCATCGGAGTCGTTCGCCGAGTGGCCCACGGCTGGATACACCCAGCCGACATCTGTGTCTGTGTACATACCAACTCGTGTTCCCGGCGACGCCGGATACGTATCTACGATGTAGCAACTACCAAAAGTACCTTTCTTTCAAGTCAGTTGTTTCGCGTATCTGCACCTAATTACGTCCCCACAGCGAATCGACGACCCGTCTCGTGACCGGGAAACAGCGCCGACTCCGTCAGGAGTCTCGATACGGACGACGACCGTTCCGGCAGTCGAAAGCGCTAGTGCGGTGTTCGTTCGGAGTGACGGGGAACACACAAGCACAACAGATTTCACCGCCGCTGCGGGAGTCCAGACAATGAGCGGGCCCCTCTCGGTGTACTTCTTCACCCTCACCGACACGACGGCGTCCGAGCATATGTATATGTCATCGCTCAGGGACGCACTCGTCGAACGGGGAGTGACACCGGTCGACGACTGGCGGGAGGCCGACATCGTCCACCTTTTCGAGGTCAACTTCTACTCGCGGGCGGCACTTTCGGAGTTCGAGTACCCGAAACTCCTCCGGATACTCCGCTCGGACGTGCCGGTCGTCGTCTCGACGGACGACCTGTTCTTTCTCGACAGGCCGGAACTCACCGCCCGGCCGCGGCTGTACCCGGTCAACAACTACACCCAGCGGTGGCTGTTTGACCAGTGTGATCACATCATCGCTATCTCCGGGAGTGTCGCGGACGCGTTGAGAGCGGAGTTCCCTGCCGAGAAGATCAGTGTGATCCACCACGGCGTCGACGACCGGTATCGGGACGATGGTGACGACAGCGGTGAGGAGACCCCGTTTATGCTCCACGTCAGTCTCGCGGCGAAACGAAAGAACCCGGCCGCGATAGCCGAAGTGGCCCAGCGTGTCGACCACCGATTCGTGATCGCCGGGAGTGGCTGGGACGAGCACGTCCCGTCGACGCCGGCCACGGAGAACGTCGAGATAGCGGGCTACGTCCCCGAAGAGGAACTCGTCGACCTCTACAAACGGGCGGCCATTTTTTACTTTCCGACACTGCACGAGGGATTCGGGCTGCCAGTCCTCGAGGCGATGGCCGCAGGCTGTGCCGTCGTCACCTCGGATGTCTACTCCGTCCCGGAAGTTGCGGGAGACGCCGCAGTACGCTGTGATCCCACGGACGTCGACGCACACGTCGAGGCTATCGAACAGTTGTTCGGGAGCGATCGACGAAGAGAGCTGGCAGCGGACGCCAGGGACCGTGCTTCCGAATTCCGGTGGGAACAGTCTGCCGAGGAAACTGAACGGGTCTACAGTCGAGTCACGGGGAGTGACGGGACATAATGAACATCAGACCCACCACCAGTCCCACGACGACGGCGGTTCCTCCTCGAAATAGATCTCGCCGGCGCGCGGCACAAAGACCGGACTGGCGTCGACCGACAGCGAGTGCCTCGACCCGAACGCGTTGATACTGACTCCACTCCCGTCGTGGTGGACCCACGCCCCCTGTGCGTTGAGGTTCGCTCGAGAGTTGTCCGATCCGAGGCCGTCTGGAACAGACGGCGCTGATCTGTCAAAGCCAACAGGATTCGAGGAGTTGCCGACGACTTTCGAGACGACGTTCCGCGGGCTTCCGATTCGCGCGCCGCCCACAGTGGCTGAGATACCGTCGTCACACCAATTTCCAGAGACGAGAATACAGTTCGCGTTGTTCTCCAGAACGATATCGTTATCAGCACCGTTCGTCGATCGGAGGCTGTTGCCGGTCACGGAGACGCGGTGATTCTGTGACCCGCCGAACCGTATCGCCGGTTCCCCATCGTCCTGACCGAAGTTCTTGAAGGTACAGCCAGTGATCGAGGAGGTTGCTCCACCACCGTTCCCGGATCGGTACAGGGCTTCTTTCCCGATTCCAGTGAACCGACAGGCCGAGAATGCACTCCGGGTGAAGCCGTTTATCGCGCGGCCGGAGCTACTGAACCGACACGACGTAAACTCGCCGCGTTCGATGCCGTTGAACACTCGCACGTCGTTGCCGCCGGTCACGAACGCACAGGCGGCAAACTGGATCCGACTGAGCTGTCCCTTCAGATCGTCGCGTCGATGCGCGAGTCGGAATACTGGATACCCACTAGAGAGGTGTCGTCGGAGACGATGGCGAGTCCGTCATCCATTCCCGGGCCATCGACGCCGTTGAATATGGCGTTCGTGATCCGACACCCTTGTGTAAACAGAACGACTGGAGGGTTCGACGAATTGTTGGTGTTGAACGTGACGTTGTGGAACCTGAGCGAGTTCGTGTCCTTCGACCGGGGGTTGTTCTTCAGGAACGCCGCCTGATCGAAGTAACTATCCACGATGTTCGTGTTGAACGAGCCGATATACACGATGCCGTTGCCGCCCGGGCCGGGGTTTTCGATCTTCACGTCGCTCGTGCGGACGCGGTCCTGCGCCCAGTTGTAGATTCCAGCGACGTTCTGCCCGTGGAGGTCGATATAGATGTTCCGGATGTGTGTCGCTTCACCGTCCCCCGGATTGTCCCGGTTGCCGATCTCACCGGTCTCGATGATCCCACGGCCGGCGGGGAGGTTACCGGGACCGAATCTGGTCCCGGACTGTGCGTTCCCCTGTCTGAACGACTGACCGGCGAGCGTCGTGCCCCGGTGTTGATCGAGAACGACGGGGGTGTCGAACGAGAAGTATCCACGGCCGACACAGATTTCGCCGATATGCATATCGCCCTCTGCCTCCCGAATCGAGTCGACCAACGACTGGAGCACGACGCCTGCGTCGGACTCGTCGACCCAGTACTCGTCTGTCACGAACGAGACTGCCCGGTAGTCGTCGTTCCGGTCGATCAGCAGTGCGCCGGTGCGCTGATCGCTGTTGGAGAACATCGCCCCCTCGACTCGGGTCTCGTCCGTCTGGAGCGAACCCACCTCACGATCCGAAAGGACCCACGTATCACCGTTTCCGAGGTACACTGCGCCGGAATCGGTCGCCTCGTACTTCGCCCCCGCCTTGGGATCGTACTGGCCTTTGTTGGCTTCCCGGTCGCGGATTTCGACCTCGCTGTCGATCTGTTCGAAGTTCTCGTTGAGCAGTTGATCCCAGTTCTCCTCGCCAAGTGCCGGAATGTTGTACTTGTGGTTCGGTGTTTCAGTCATACGTATCCGTCCTAACTGTCTCCGGTGCCTCTCAGCCGCCACGCGCGTACCTGAGACGTGGAGACGCCAGTGACGAGCGATGACCAGTCGGCAGTGCCGGTCACAGATCCCACTCGACGACGAGCAAGGGAAACCCCATCTGAGCGAGTGCGTCTGTCCGTGGCGACTGGTCGTGTATCGGTCACTGCTCTGTACCGTATGACTCTCTCGCAGTGTGTAAATGTCTACCGCTGCTCGTGGTTACTCGACACGCACTCGGTAAACTCACTGGAATCGCGAAACACGTTTGATGGTCCGAAACACCGACGATACCGTCTCTACGTGGATGATGATCGGTCAGGAGCGGTGACGTCGATCCACAACCAGACTGTCCGATAGGGGTCGCTTTTCCCCTCGTGATACACAGCGAGTTCGACCCGCTGACGGCCGGGTTCACGCGGTGTGAACGAGAGTGAACGTTCCCAGCGCTGTCCGTCTGGGATATCGACCTCCCGTTCGGTGACGGTCCGGTTGTCGAGACGGAAATCCACCGTGTACGTCACGGGTTCGTGTTCGTGATTGACGATACCGGCCGTAATCGACGCGTTCTCACCGACGGTCAGGTTCGTCGGGTACTCGGACGCGTTGCCCTCCGGGTCGAGGAGATACGCCTCGGTGTGGGGTCGTTCGGCCGGCGGTGGGTCGACAGCGACGTACACCACCCCGGCCAGAGACACGAGGAGGAGCCCGAACAGCGCCGCGGTGGTCACCCGCCTGAACGTCTCCGTATCCACCATTCGATAGTCAAAAGTTTCTACGATAGGTCAAACATCTTCCGGTGGCACGGGAAGTTCGGCCCACGAAACGTCCGATAGGCGGTGTCGTGAACGCAGTCCGACGCGACGTAAATAGGCGACTCGATCAGATAGCCGCAAGCGAACGAACGACAACGATGCTCGCGAACACGACACCGCAGACTGCCGACGAGACGAGAAGCGTCAGTCGGAACGCTCGGTCACTGACGACCTGAGTCTCCGGTGTGACAGTGTCGGCATCGAACAGAAAAAACACACCCAGCGCCACGACGAGAGTAGCGGTGACGAACAGTCCGCCAACGCCGGTGAGGAAAAACGATATAACGCCGTCGGCTACACTGAGCACGGTCACTCCCATCTGTTCGGATATCCCCCGACCGGATACAAATAGATGTCGCCCGAGGCCGTCCGGACACGGCAAGCGGCAGCGTAAACCGGGTTGGACGAACGATTACACACCAAGAAGACTTACTACATAGGCAGTTGAATCCCTTCCAACGACGGGGGGAGACAAGGGTGGGTGCCGAGAGAGAGACGACCAGCAGTACGAGCGAGGACCCTTCAGGTCTCGACGACGGTGGCGCCGTCGACGAGTGTCAACAGTGGGTCCTCCATCGGTGTCGGGGCGATACGAGCGACGTGAACGGAACGGCGGTCCCCCCGACGCCACCGGGCGAGGACTGGGAGCGTGCCATCAACTTCGCCCGACGCCATCGCATCGATATGCTCCTGTTCGCGTCGATAGACCGTGACACGATAGGCCCGGCCTCGGTCCGGGAAGCGGTCGAGCGGATGGAGACGAATACGAAGCGACAGAACCTCCAAATGGCCGCGGCGCTGATCGATATCGTCGACGTACTCCGAGATAACGACATCCCAGTCATCACGTACAAGGGGCCGGTCGTCGCGAGCAGAGCGTACGGGGACATCTCCCTCCGCAGGTTCGTCGACCTCGACGTCCTCGTCGCTCCTGCGGACCGACGACAAGCGATCGAGACGCTGGAAGCGGCGGGCTACGAACGGCGAAAGCGGTACAAACACCTCTCGGAAGTCGTCCTCGAACACCCAGAGACGGGGACGGTAATCGACCTCCACACCGACGCTGTCCCGGACGACATACCGGTCTCGCTGCCGTTCGGGGAGTTGTACGAACGGCGGACGAGAGTCGATATCGGCGGGCAGGCGGTACCAGCACTCTCGCTCGAGGACGCCGTGATGGTGCACGCTGTCCACGGCAGCAAACACTGCTGGTACCGTGGGGAGTGGCTACTCGCGGTGACGGCACTGATTCGGCAGAGTAAGGATTTGGGGGCGCTGTTCGGGCATCTCCGTGCCAACGGATGTGAGCGGATGGCGCTCTGTGCGCTCATCATCACGCATCGGTTGTTCGGAGCGGACTACCCCGAATCGATGTACGACGTAGTGGAGCGCGAATCGAGCGAGTGGGAATCGGCGACGGCGACGGCAGCACAGTTCACGCAGTGGATCACGAGGCCGGAGTGGGTCACTGATGATCGGTCACATCTCGAAGGATTGCGTGCCCAACTGCGGTTGTGCCCGTCGGTGCGGACGAAAGTCCGTTTTTTCCTCGACACAGTCACGAAACCGCAGGAAGCCGACCGTGAGTTCGTCTCGCTACCCGATATCGTCTCACCGCTGTACAGGATAGTCCGACCGGTCAGACTGCTATACCGGTACCGAGAGTCGTTGAACCGGGGATGACCCCGACGGAGACCGGCGTGTCACCGACCCGTAGACGTCTCTTTGGTCGTCGTCGGGTGGAGAGCGTGTACCACAGTAGAAGTACTGGTCGTGACGATAGACTGTACTCGCTTGGCGACTGTGCCAACTGCTAATAAACAGACGTACAGGATACCGAGCAACACGACGGAGAGGACGTTGTAGGCCCGGAGAGTGGCCGAACGGACTCCAGTCATACGCGAATATATGTAACAGTCGTATATGAAATCTACGTTCCGATTATCATATGTGAAAATGAAGTTACGGAACCGGTTGGTGGGACAACGATAAAGTGGGCAACTGGAGAAAACAAGAGTATGAGAAGGCGGGCGTTCGTGAGTGTCCTCGTTTTCGTGTGGGCGCAGTTGCGGTTGCGAAGTGGGGGTAGCGCTCCTAGAGGATACGGAGTGGCCCCGTACGGGACGACACCGTACGGCAGTTGATTGTGCCGGCGATTGGTGGAACCTCACGCTGTATCCGCCGTATTACGATAGTCGCTCCACGGCCACCGCATGCTACTGCAACTATCGACAACCGTCGTTCCGCAGTTTTTATATAAAGCGGGCGGTTTCCCCCGTCCGAATATCAATTTAAATAATTCGGGCCGCGAGGTTTTGACCGTCCACACGAACTCTCCGTTCGGATGAACGCCACAATAGCCACGGACAACTCCAAACCACAGTCGCTAGAGTGGTCCACTGCCGCGCCAGATGGCTCCCCAGTGTGGACAGCGGAGACTGTATGGATTCCGAGAACACAGACTGGAGCGACAAGATGACCGGGAGAAAGCACCGCGGGAGACGGCAAAATCCAGCTACCCGGCGGCGCTTCCTCCAGTCGATCGGTATCACCGCAGTGCTGGGTGCCGCGACAAGCGGTCACGCACAGACAGACGACGGCGGCCCTGTCGTCTACGGCTACGGCGGCGTCCCCGTAGAGTCGAGCGAGACGGTCGACACCAGTTCCGACGACGACCGCTCCACAGAGTATCAGGGGTACGGAGAGTACGGCTACGGCGGCGTCGCCTAGCGGCGATTCGGTCAGACCGCGCGCTTTTCGCTCTCCAGCATACTGAGGAAGAACGAACAGAACACCGTCTGGATCCCTACGACTGTCACCGTCGAGGCGAACAGACTGGCAGTCATCGACGGTACCGGAGCCCAGCCAGTGATCGTCCACGCGACGATGGCGTAACTGAGAACGCCCGCACCGCCCAGAAACGTCAGGATACCCAGCGAGGCACCCTGTTCGAGGGAGAACCGATCACGGACCACACCGGTGACCGGATCCTCCGGTTCGCGGATCGGGTTGGTCGCAGCGGAACTGAACATCGTGAGCGTCCATATCTGGTAGCCGACGATGGTGAACAGGCTCCCTCCGATCATCGTCGGGAGACCGAACGAAACACTGCCCAGTTGCGCCCCGAACAGCGACAGCGCCATCACGACGGCACCGAGTGCGGTGAACACCGCGGCGGGTGCCGAAAACAGGTATCCCGGGGCGTTCATCAGCATAAACTTGACGTGACGCCACCCGTCTTGGAAACTGTCGAGCGTCGCTTCCCCCTCCCGTTCGTAGTAGGTGATCGGCATCTCCTCGATAGTCATATCCTTCGCGGCCGCGTCCATAATCATCTCGCTGGCGAACTCCATCCCGCCGGTCCGGAGTTCCAGTTCCTCCAAGGCATCGCGGTCGATCACCCGGAACCCGCTGTGGGCGTCACTGACACCCGCGTCGTAGAAGGTGTTCAGAAAGCGAGTCAATAGCGGATTCCCCACGTACTGGTGTAACGCAGGCATCGCACCGGACTTGATCTCACCGTTCAACCGGCTTCCCATCGCCATATCGACGTCGTCCCGATTCGCCAACTCGAGTAGTTGTGGGAGTTCCTCGAAGTCGTAGGTGGTGTCGGCGTCGCCGATTGCCACGTACTCCCCTCGCGCGTGGTCGAACGCGTACTTGTAGGCGTTGCCGTAACCGCCCTCGTTCGGTTCAACCACGACAGCCCCGTTCTCACGGGCTATCTCGGGCGTTCTGTCGGTCGAGCTGTCACTCACGATGATTTCAGTGACGACACCCATCTCTGCGATAGCCGTCTTGATCCGGTCGATGCACTCCTCGACACCTGCCTCCTCGTTGAGTGTCGGCATCACGACTGTCAGGCTCGGCTCCTGGTCGCTGTCCTGCTGGACGAGGAGACGGTCAGCGGAGACGTCACCTCGGCCGACCTCCTGCTCCGGCAGATCTATCGTACTCCTGTACTCCCCCGCCACCTCTGGGCTGCTCTCGTTGACGTTTGGATTCGTTACCATATTCTCGTGTCTGTCGCGACCACTCGCCGCTGCGCTGTTGGCTTGGAGCGAATGGTATTCGACTGGCGTAGCGGTCCCTACCCACCAACACCCCATCAGCCTGTGTCTCCGTTTCGGCCACGGAAGCCCGATCTCGTTTTGCAATTTTCCGATTGCCTGTGTTGTATATAATACTTTCCTCGGGCGTGATTAGTGTTCCTTAAAGTTCCTATGTCAGCGAATACTGAACGTCAGGAAACTTGCGCTCATACGGTCGAACGCACGCACGAACGCGGGTGCCGTCAAAAGCCGTTCCTCAGTGTCGTCGTCGGGTTATCAACAGCCTAGAACTCTATATAGTGGCCTAGTGATCAGAGTATGTAAAATAAAAAAGTATTTACATCCGACGTTAACATCTGTGAATGGGTGGGCGGCAGAAATGGACAAGACGGAACGGGCAACTGATAGTAGCAATACCGTACCGGGGAGACAACCACGCGCGATGATTCACAAACGAATACTAGATATTGCGGAGTCACGACCATCGGCATCCGCGGAAGAGATTGCCGGCGAAGTGGGTGCGGTGTCGGGAACGTTCGTCGAACAGGTCTTCGAGGAGTACGGAGACCCCGCGAACGACCCTTCACGCCAGCAACAACCGGCGACCGACGACGCGGACAAGACTGTCCTGAACGACGGGGCGGAGCCGATTGTTCCGGACGGATCGGAGCACTCGACCGAGGGACCGACGATAGAAACGTCGGACCCCCCGGCCGAACAATCGGGCGTCGACGACCCGGAGACTCGCCGGGACCAGCCTCCCAGCGACGGGACTGGGAACGGTGGGTCCGTGGATGTACCCGACGAACAACCGGTGACCGACGCGGAGGAACTCAACGAGCGCCAGCGGGCGACGCTACGGGTGATCCGGCGGGACCCGACAGCGACACAGGCGGAAGTCGCCGACCAGCTAGACGTGACCCGGGCGACGATATCCAAACGGGTGAACGATATCGCGGGCTTCGACTGGGCCGACCGACGGGCGTTCGTCGAACAACTGTTCGACGGTTCGGAGGCGGACGATTCCGAGCAACCGGTCCAGCGGGAGACGCTGGATGAACTGGAGGGGCGACTCTCCGCCATCGAATCGCGGCTCGCCGACGCGAACCGGTCGACCAGTCAACACACGCTGCCGGCCGACCTCGCACACAAAGTCGTCCACGCCTGTATGGAGGCCGAATGCGTCTCCGAAGACGAGGAACTCGAACTACTCGAGCACCTCGTCTGATCGATATCCCGGGAGAGCACGACAGCGGCTGGTGGCCCCCTGTCCCCGTTCGGCGAGAGAGAATGGCGTTCGCTCTTGTCCGAACCCGAATTCTCTTCAAACGAACTCACGATATGTCTTCCATGGGTGGCGACTGCGAAATCTACACGGACAGATTACAGAGACAGTGTGAGGGGGAGTCGTTCGCCGTGGCGGTCGTGACGGCGACGAAACCGGACTTCTACAAGCAAGCGCCGGTCGTCGCGGCCGCGAAAGAACGTGACATCCCGTGCTTCGTGATCCACACGGGCCAACACTACGACGACGTACTGGGCCACGGACTGGCGGAGTACGGCCTCGAAGAACACGTCGTCGCCGACTTGGGTGTCAGGGGCGGCCTCAATCAGAAGACGGCACAGATGCACACGGCCGTCGACGAACTCGCCGGCGTACTCGACAACTACGAGACGACGGTGCTACCGCTCGTACACGGCGACACGCACGCCGCCGGGATATTCCCGCAGGCGTGGATGTTCGCGACCAACCAGATGGTCGCGCACAACGAGGCGGGACTGCGCGGGATGGCACCGCAGTACGGTCGGATCGACGACCCCGAGTCGCTGATCGACGACCAGTGGGACGGGGAGTGGAACGTCGAGCGCTCGGAACCGTTCCCCGAGCAGTACGACACCTTCGTCGGGTCGGCGGCCGCGATATACCAGTTCGCGCCGGTGGAACTGAACAGGGACCACCTCCGCCGCGAGGGGTATCCGGGCTACGTCGACGGGGACGAGCGGATTCCGGTGGTCGGAAACTCCGTCGTCGACGCCATCGAGATGAAGACGGACGCAGATCTCGAGGAGAGTATCTTCGACATCTATCCCGTCCTCGAGGAGCGTGACGGGTGGATCCGCGTCGACATCCACCGGCGGGCGAACCTGCTCCCGGATCGGTTCTCGGCTATCGTCGAGGGTGTCATCGGGCTCGTCGAAGACGGGTACAACGTCAACTTCGTCGAACTACACGCGACCCGACAGGCCTTGGAGAACTACGGCTACCGGGAGCGCCTCGAGCGACTGTCCGAGGAGCGGGAGAACTTCCTGTTTACGGGGCTGTGGAAAAAACACGCCCACGTCTACGAGTTCCTCCAGTCCGGCCAGTGTTTCGCCGAACTGACCGATTCGGGGAGTATGCAGGAGGAACTCAACCACATCGACGAGACTGTCTGTCTCACCGCCCGGTTCAACACCGACCGGCCGGAGACGGTGTTCGAGGCCAACACGAACCTCCTCGTGCCGCCCGCCTCCGCCGATGTCGTCCGCGAGACGGTGACGCACGTCGCGGAGGACGAGGCTGTCCGGGACCGACTCAGTTCCGGCCCGGACCTGTACGGGGAGAACGTCGGCGAGCGAATCGTCGACTTTCTTCTCGACCACCGCGACGAGGTTCCCTTCGAGTGGTCACACGAACGACTGGGAGTCACCGACGAGAGCGAACACGCGTTCACGTACCTCTAGAAATCGGGACCGCTCTGTGGCCCGTCACGTGGTCACTGCGAGTCGCGGTACTGTTGCCACTTCCAAGCCGTCGGCGGCCCCTGTTCGAGCGCGGTAAACGCGCCGATCTGGGCGTTCGAGAGGCTGATACCGTCGAGATGGGTCTCTTGGTCCACGATAGTCGAGCGGATCTGACAGCTGTCGAGCGTCACGTCCGGGAAGATGACACAGCGTTCGAGCGACGTGTCTTTGACCGTCGCTCCCTCCATAATGTGGACGTTCTCGCCGATATCCGAATTCTCGACCGTCGCGCTGGGCGCGACGATAGTTCCGCCGTCCAACTGCCAAGCGGCGGCGTCGAGATACGACTCGGGGGTCCCGATGTCGTACCACGCGTCGTCGAACGGGTAGGCGTACACGTCCTCCCGGTCGACGAGCCACTGGACGAACCAACCGGGTTCGTCGGGATTGTTGCCTTCGGCGAGATACGTCTCGAACTCGTCGATCACTCCCGCTGGGAACGCATAACAGGCTATCGAGACGAGGGTACTCGGTGGCTCCTCTGGTTTCTCCTGAAACTCCATCACCTGGTCCCCGTCGATATCGATGACGCCGTACTGCGTCGCCCGGTCGAGGTCGCCCACGTCGTAGGCCGCGACAGTCGTGGCGTCGTTCGCGCGGAACTCGTCGACGAACTCCGACAGCGAGAAACTGATGAGGTTGTCGCCGGCGACGACGAGCGTGTCGTCGTCCAGTCCCTCCCGGTCGATCAACTCCGCGATAGCACTCACGACACCGAACTTCTCGTCTTCGCCCGTCGTCGACTCGATGGAGAGGACCGGTTTCTCGTACTCTCTCTCGTCGAGGAACGACCGGAAGTCGCCCTCGAACTTCCGGTTCGTGGAGATGTACACGTCCTCGATAGCGCTGTCGCTCTCGAGGTCCTCCAGCGTCCGGTCGATGACAGTCGACTCCCCCACCGGAAGGAACATCTTCGGCCTGTCGCGAGTTATCGGCCACAGCCGCGTGGCGTACCCACCTGCGAGGACGATTGCGTCCATAGTCGGAGTTCGGAACCTCGCCACATAAGTGTACGTGCAGCTACAATTGTTCGTGAGGGTTCGTTACCGCCACGAACGTCCGTTCGTCCGCACGAACGGTCGTTGTCCCGGATATCCGGGTGCCGACGGGCAGCCGCCCGTTCACCGCGCTCACGGTGACGCACACCGTGTCGGTGGTATTTCACAGAAAAATACGGATCGGGCCCGGAACGCCGTGGCAGCGACGAGCACTCAGTCGTCGGCGACGGCGGCCTCGGCCTGCGGCTGTGGCGGCGCGACGGAGTGCTCCTCGACCGGGGTCCACGACAGGTCGGCGTCGTACTCGAACGCACGGTGGTCCTGCGTGGGGTCGACGACGGTCAGCGACAGCCAGTCGTTGTCCAGCAGTTCCGCGACCGCGGGGTTCTCGGCGAGGACGTCGGTGACGCGGTCCAGTGGCGCGTGGATCACCGTCGAGAGGCGCATCGGCTGGTGGTAGGGGTCGTCGTCGGTGGCTTTCAGCGACTGGAGCGGCAGGCCCGTCATCAGGTCGCCGCCGTTGCCCTGATAGACGCCGACGTTCCCCACGGGGTTCTGTGTCACCTTCGATCCGCTCCCGAAGACGGCGGTGTCGACCGTGGCGAAGTAGTACTGGGCGTTGATCCACTGGGTGACGACCATCGGCCCGGTGACGATGGCCTCTAGCGCGTCGCCCTCGTCGTCGGTCGTCCAGTCGTAGGAGTGGAGGAACGACCGGCCGTCAAGGTCCAGGTCGTCGGTGAGTGCCCGCGGACCAATCACGAAGCCGGCGTTTCCGGCCAGCCCCCACTCGGGACGGGTCTGGGCCCAGTCTGCCGCGCGGCGCTCGGTCTCGCGGACGGCCGCGTCGGCCTCGGCACCCATATCGTCGAGGCGTTCGGCGGCCGCGCCCTCGCGGGCCTGCTGTAGGTCCGCGCGCAACTGCTCGAGGTCCGCGGCGTGGGAGTCGGGGACGCCCGCGTCGAACAGTTCGACCTCGTCGGTCGTCGTGTTGTGCTCAGCGGCGAGGAAGTAGGTGTCGGCAGGGACGTCGATGCCGCGCTCGCGGAGGCGCTCCCGGACGGATTCGTCGTTGCAGATGGCCGCGAGGACACGGGCGTTCGGGCCGCCGGGGTTGCCGGCGCAGGCCCCGCAGTCGAGGCTGGCGTCGTAGGGGTTGTTCGCCGTCTCGCTGGCGTGGCCCGTGAAGACGACGAGGCGGGCGAAGCGCTCCCAGCCCATCAGTTCGAACGCCGTCGCGGCGTACTCGACCTTCTCCTCGAGGGTGAGCCCCTCACGGAGTTCGTGGACCGAGTCGGGGTTGTAGTCGACGCTTGGCTCGCAGAACTCGTGGGCGTCGGGGGCGCGGTCCTCGGCCGAGTCCAGCAGGTCGTGGACACGGCCGGGGACGAGCGTCCGGGCGGCCAGCGCGGCCCCGTACCCGGCGCCGGTCGACTCGACGAAACTGAACGCCGTCGTCGCGTTCTTTTTCAGGCGCTTGATGGCGGCGCTTCCGGCGGCGAGTTTCGAGGAGAACGCGTCGTGGGAGTCCTGCTCGTGGTCGTGGGCGGGGCGGTCGGCGATGCGATGTTGTGCGTCGAGGATGGGCGGGCAGGCGTCGACGGTCGTCTCGGAGTCGTAGTCGTCGTAGCGCATCGGGACGCCGAAGAAGCCGGCGTAACCGTGGGTCTCGTAGTCGCCGGCCGCCTCGAGGTGGCGACGGAGTATCTCAGAGCGCGTGTCGATACAGAAGACGAGTTGGGCGTCCGGGCGGCCGCCGCCCTCGGCCGCGGAGACGGACTCGCTGGCGTCGGTCAGCGAGTCGACCAACTCGCCGCGGTAGGTGGCCTCCCACGCGCGGAGCCAGACTTCGGGAAGGGGAACGTCGCCGTCGCCGGAGACGGTCGTCGCCGGGTCGTCGGCGGGCGGTTCGACCGGGGCGGAAAAGCGGTCGACCAGTACCAGTCGCGCCCCGAGATACTCGGTCAACGAGATAGGGTAGTTGGCCTCCCAGTCGCCGCCGTCCTCGGCACGCTGTTTGAGATAGCCCGTCCACCCCGGCAGGGCCGCGAGGTGGTACTCGAAGACGGCCGAGCGGTCGGCGTCGGGGTAGTCAGCGAGGACCGACCGGATAGCGTCGACCGGGTTCGCGGGCATCGCCTCGCCGTCGGGAACGTCCCCGTCGTGGGACGCGACCGACCGGAAGGCCGCGTAGAAGCCGTCCTCGCGGTGGGGCATCGACCACGCGGCCGTCCCCTGGTCGAGGAAGGCCGCGAGCCACTTCGTCAGGACGGTGTCGACGCGGTCGGTCGGGGTCGTCCCGTCCTCGGCCGCTCCGGGGTCGGTCGCCTCGGCCATCCGTTCGAGCGAGGCCTCCGGGTCCGGGTCGTAGCCGTGGTCGTCGAGTTCGAGACGGAGGCGCTCGGGGTTGATGCGGCCGTCGACCCACGCCTGTCGGAACACATCGGCGTCGGGGAAGCCGTCGGCACCCAGCAGGTCCCCGGCCGTCTCGACGGCCTCGTGGAACGGTCGGTCCTCGAAGCCGGCGAGGGGGTTGGCGGTCACGAACGAGTGCAGCGGCCAGACCGAACCGACCGCGTCGGCCGCCGCGTCGATGCTGTCGTGGATGTCGTCGTCAGTACTCATTGTAGTCCTCCGTGGCAGTCAGTAGCGTCTCGCTCGCGGGTTGGCCGGCGTTGTACAGCGCCACGTAGAGGCGCTCGCTCCGGCGGTAGAGCCCGGTCTCGATGGCGAGGTATATCCCGAGGAAGGCGACGCCGACGAGGCCGTGGACGGGCGTCAGTTCGGCGGCGTGCCCGACCGCCGGAAGCCCGGCAAGCAGGCCCGAAACGGCGTTGTAGGCCAGTCCGTAGACCGCTATCGCCGGGAGGGCGACCAGCGGGACCGCGCCGTAACGGACCGCCGCCGGGAGCGAGGCGCGCGTGACGACCTCTCCGGCGGCGGTCAGCACCGTCAGGACGACGATGCCGACCAGCAGGAGGCCGGTGCCGAGTTCGGTTCCCTTGCCGGTCAGCACAGCGAAGAGGAGACCGCCGGCGATGGCCGTCAGGGCGACGACGGCCGCGCCGAGGGGGCCGCGCGAGCGGTCGGCCGTCGACTTCGCGGGGCTCTCGTGGTCGACCTGTTCGCCGGCGGCCAGAAACTGGTAGGCCTTGTAGAAACCGTGGAGGATGAGGTGCGTGATGGCGGCCCCGAAGAAGCCGAGGCCGGCCTGCACGATCATGAAGCCCATCTGGCCCACCGTCGAGCAGCCGAGTTTGGACTTGACGTCCGGGCGGACGGTCTTGAGGAGTTTGCCGCCGAGGGCGCTGACCGCGCCGACGACGACGACCACCAGCATCACCCACGCCTCGACGGTGACGACGGGAGCGAACCGGACCAGCAGGACGCCGCCGGCGTTGACGAACCCGGCGTGCATCAGTGCCGACGCGGGCGTGGGCGCGGTCATCGAGGAGAGCAGCCACGTGTGGAAGGGCAACAGTGCGGACTGGACCATCGCCGCGAGCAACAGCGCGCCCGCGGCGAGGAGGACGAGCGTCGAACTCCCCGCGAGGCCGTCGGCGATGCCCGAGACGGTGCTCGCGCCCGTCTCGGCCCACAGCGCCGCCACCGCGACGCCGACCAGCGCGCTGCTGGCGAGGAAGTGCTTGCGCGCCGTCGCGCCCGCGGCTTGGGCCTGTGGCCAGCCCTCGGCGTGACCGATCAGTTCGGCCATCAGTAGTCCCATCGCCAGCCACGACGCGGCGAACAGGACGACGCTATCGGCTGCGACCAGCACCGACACGACAAGCGTGAACGCGAACACTTTGCCGAAGAAGGCGTCCGCCGTCCGGGTGCCGGCCATGTACCGCCGCGAGTAGCTGTGAACGATAGCCGAGAAGAAGGTGACCGTCACCCACAACACGACGGTCAGGCCGTCGACGGCCAACAGTCCCGGGACGGCCCACCGACCGTCGCCGAGGGCGTACGCCGCCAGCACGCCGAGGCTCGCGGCCCACAGGAGCCAGACGGCCCGTGTCAGCGCCGTCGGAACGCGCGAGCGGTCGTTGTCCGGCGTCGGAAGCTCTCCCACCGTCGTCGCCTGCGTGTCTCCGGTCATCGTTTGCTCCGTCCACGGCCCGGCACGACGGGGCTGGTCCGGCCGGCGCTCGAACCCCGTCACCGGTCGTTTCTATCCAATGAACGAACAGACTGGTTATTAAATCTGTCTATATTACCAAATCGTTCTCCAAAACGCGAATTATAGAACGTGATGTTCTCCGGGACGCTGGACCGCGGCGTCCGCGACAGTGGCCACACTCGAGCGGCAGACGTCGTGTGAGCGGCCGCGACAGCGGCGATATCGCCCCCGAGACGGGCCGTTCCGAGAGCCGCCGCAACCCAGTGACAGTCCGGGAGCGTTCACTGGTCGAGCGCGTGCGAACAGTGCGTTCGTGAAACTCCGTCTCGAAGACGTATTGTGAACGCACACCCGAGACGGAGTATGGAGGAGTTCGAGGGAACCATCCTCGTCGGGGAGTCCTACGAGCCAGTGGCCGGTCGCCTCGTCGTCGAAGACGGCCGTATCACCGAGATAACCGAGACCGGGACCGACTCGACCGACATCGTCGTGCCGGCGTTCGTGAACGCGCACACGCACATCGGCGACTCCGTCGCCAAGGAGGCCGCAGTGGGCCTCTCGCTGGCGGCGGCCGTCGTGCCGCCCGACAGTCGCAAACACCGTCGGTTGGCCGAGGCCGACCGGTCGGAACTGGTCGCAGCGATGGCACGGACCCTCGAGTATATGGCCCAGACCGGGACCGTAACGTGTCTCGATTTCCGGGAGTTCGGCGTCGAGGGCGCACGAGCGCTCCGTGATGCTGGTCGCCAAGCGCCGATCGATCCGTTCGTCTTCGGCAGCGGTGACGAATCCGTGCTGGAAGTGGCCGACGGCTACGGCGCCAGTGGGGCGAACGACGACGATTTCACCGCCGAACGCGCCGCGGCACGTGCGGCCGACCGCCCGTTCGCCATCCACGCTGGCGAACCGGACCCGACGGACATCCACCCGGCACTGGATCTGGAACCGGACCTGCTCGTCCATATGGTCCACGCGGAGGCCGAACACCTCGAACGGGTCGCCGAGCAGTCGGTCCCTATCGCCGTCTGTCCCCGGGCGAACACGGTGTTGGACGTCGGGACGGCGCCGGTTCGGGAGTTGCTCGACCACACGACGGTCGCTCTGGGGACGGACAACGTGATGTTGAACCAGCCGTCGATGTTCCGGGAGATGGCGTACACCGCGAAGCACTTCGACGTGACCGACCGCGAGGTACTGGAGATGGCCACGGCGGCCGGTGCGGAGATAGCCGGTCGGGAGTGTGGCGTCCTCGCGCCCGGACGCCCCGCGAAACTCCTCGTCCTCGACGGCGACTCGCACAACCTGACCGGGACGGTCGACCCGGTGTCGGCAGTCGTCCGTCGGGCGACCGGTGGGGACGTCGAACGCGTCCGCCTGTGACCGGCGTCGAGTCCGCCGCGAAGGTCACTCCTCGGTGGGGTCCCCGTCGGGGCCGAACTCACCGAAGGGCGTCGTCTCGTGGCTCCTGACGAGCACCTCGTCGGCGACGGTCAGACCCATATCGATGAGTCGCTGGGCGACGGGCGTGATGTCGTCGTCGGACTCGCCGACGGCCGTCACGAGAAGATTCTGCTCGCCGGTGACCAACTCCTGGACGGAGACGACGCCGTCGATGGACAGTATCTCGGGGATGAGGTCCCCTCGCTCGTGGATCGAGGCCGAACAGAACAGCAACATCCGGAGCGGGAACCCGGCGGCCTGATAGTCCACCTCGGCGCTGTAGCCTTTGATCACGTCCGCCGATTCCAGCCCCTGAATCCGCTTGCGGACGGTGCTGTCTGAGGTGCCCGTCCGCTCGGCGATGTCGCCCGAGGACATATTTCGCGCGTCCTCCTGGAGGGCGTACAGGATGGCTCTGTCGACGGCGTCGACCTCGCGGTCACTCATACCCGGACGTGGGGCGCACTGCCACTTTATGGTTGCACGTCGGACGGCGCGCGGAGGACGAGTACCGGCCCGACCGACGCCTCGGCCACGCGGTCGGCCTCGTCGCCGAAGACCAGCGACCGGAGGGAGGGCGCGCGTTCGCCCATCACGATAGCGTCGTGGTCGACCGCCGCGGCCAGTAGCGACTCGAACGGCGGCCCCGTCGCCGTCTTCGTCGACACGTCGACCCCGGCCGCCCGGAGGCGGTCGGCGGCGGCGTCGAGACGGGCGTCG
>NZ_WPCA01000057.1 GCF_009741825.1 Halapricum sp. CBA1109 | reverse complement strand
CAACTCGACCGCTTCGCCGGCGTCGTCAGCCACGACCTCCGGAACCCGCTGAACGTCGCCTCGGGGTCGATGCAACTCGCCCGCGAGAGTGGGGACCCGACCCACTTCGACCGCGCCGAACGCGCTCACGACCGGATGGAGCGCCTCATCGACGGCCTGCTTACCCTCGCGACGGAGGGCGAGGACGTCACGGAGCGCCGGCCGGTGTCGCTGGCCGAGACGGCCCGCGCGGCGTGGGGGACGGTCGCCACCGAGGACGCGACGCTGACCGTCGACGGCGACGCTACCGTCACGGCCGACCCGAACCGCCTCCAGCAGTTACTGGAGAACCTGTACCGAAACTCCGTCGACCACGGCGGGGACGCCGTAGCGGTCCGCGTCGCGGTGACCGACGACGGCTTTCTGATCGAGGACGATGGCCCTGGCATCCCGCCGTCGGTCCGCGAGGACGTCCTCCAACCGGGGTACACCACCGAGGCCGACGGCTCCGGTATCGGCCTGATGATCGTCTCCCACGTCGCCGACGCCCACGACTGGTCGCTCGCTATCGGCGAAGGCTCGCAGGGCGGCGCGCGGTTCCGGTTCGACGGCGTCGCCACTCCCGAGTGAGCGACGCGAAAAAATCGGGTTGTCGTGCCGGGTTACTCGATGCGTCCGGAGACTTTCGCGTACTCCTCTGCGGCCTTGTCCCAGTCGACGACCTCGAAGAAGTTGTCGATGAAGTCGCCGCGGTCCGGGCCGTAGTCGTAGTAGTAGGAGTGCTCCCAGACGTCGAGCGCGAGGATGGGGTGTGAGCCCCAGAGAGCGCCCTGGTCGTGCTTGTCGACGACGAGGTTTCGCAGTTGCTTGGCGACGGGGTCGTACACCAGCAGCGCCCAGCCACTCGCGGCGCCCGCGGCAGCTTCGAACTCGCCTTTCCAGCCCTCGTAGGAGCCAAAGTCCTCCTCGATGCGGTCGGCGAGTTCGCCCGACGGCTCGCCGCCGCCGTTGGGGTCCATGTTCTCCCAGAACAGCGTGTGGAGATAGTGTCCACTACCGTTGTGGGTGACGTTCCGGATGGCCGACCCGGAGGAACCGAACTCCCCGGCCTCGCGGTTCTCCGCGAGTGTCTCCTCGGCGCTTTCGAGGCCGTTGACGTACCCCTGGTGGTGGGTATCGTGGTGCCAGGTCAGCACCTGCTCGGAGATGTGCGGCTCCAGCGCGTCGTAGTCGTACGGCAGCGGCGGCAATTCAGGATTCGAGTGTTCACTCATATAATATCCCTCCAGCAAAACTGTCGGGTGGAACCCTGTTAAACCTTAAGGAGACGTATGCTAACGAATGTCGAGAAATTCGCCGTCGGTGTAATGCGTAGCGATTACACGGACAGGATATCTGTTGTCGATTGCACTTCCGGAACTCGTGTACTCCCGCCGCGTCCGTTTCGCCGCTCGTTCGTTCGTCGGCGCTCGCTACGCTCACGCCGACCGTTACTCGCGGGTCGTTCCTCCCCGCTCGCTGGTTCGAGGGCCGAATCACTCGCTAGCGCTTACTCGCGGGTCGCTGCGCTCCCCGCTCGTTCATTCGTCGGCGTTCGCTACGCTCACGCCGACCGTCACTCATCGCCCCGTGCTGCTCGCGGGTCGTCCCTCCCCGCTCGCGTTTCCGAGGGCCGACTCCTTCACTACGTTCAGTCGTCGCCCCTCGCCTCCTCGAACATCGCTATCGCATCCTCCCGCCGTTCGCTGTGGTCGACGATGGGGTCGGGATACTCCGGCGCGGCCGACCGTCGCTGGGTCAGCGACGCCTCGTGCCAGCCGTGGATTATCTCCGGGTCCGCGTCGCGCAACTCCGGGACGTACTCTTTGATGTACTCGGCGTCGGGGTCGTAGCGCTCACCTTGGGTCATCGGGTTGAAGATGCGGAAGTACGGCTGGGCGTCGGTGCCCGTCGAGGCCGCCCACTGCCAGCCGCCGTTGTCGTTTGCGGTGTCGTGGTCGACCAGTTTCTCGCGGAACCAGTCGTACCCTTCTCGCCAGTCCAAAAGGAGGTCCTTTGTCAGGAACGACGCGACGATCATCCGCACGCGGTTGTGCATGTACGCCTCCTCGCGCAACTGGCGCATCCCCGCGTCGACGATGGGATAGCCCGTCTCGCCGTCCTTCCACGCCTGCAACGCCTCCGGGTCGTCGTTCCACTGGATCGGGTTCTCGTACTCTTTGTAGTTGTCCGTCACCACCTCGGGGTTCGCCCAGAGGACCTGTGTGTAAAATTCCCGCCACGCCAGTTGGTCCTGGTACTCGGCGACGGACTCGCGGCGCTCGCCCGCGGCGTCGGCTTTCGCTCGCTCAGTCTCTTCGTACACCTCTCTGATACCGATAGTCCCCCACTTGAGATGGGCCGACAACCGCGAGGTGCAATCGTCGGCCGGGTAGTCCCGGCGGTCGTCGTAGCGGTAGATGTCCTCCTCGCAGAATGCCTGCAGGCGCTCGCGGGCCGCCTCCGTGCTGGCCGGCGGAATCTCACCTTCGGGCTCCTCGAATCCCAGATCCGCGAGCGTCGGCAGCGGTTCGTCGTCCTCGACGGCGGCGAGGGCATCGGCTGTCGGGGCGTCGTATGGCTCCTCTTTGGGCCGGTCGTGCCACTTCTTGCTGAAGTAGGTGAACACGGCGTAGGGGTCGCCGGCGTTGGTCGTGATCGACCCCGGCTCGTGATGCACGGCGTCGTGAACCGCGTGCCGGTCGATCCCGGCGTCGTCCAGCGCTTGCCGGACGGCGGTGTCACGCTCTCTTGCCAGTCCCGAGTAGTCTCTCGCCCACGAGACGGCGTCGGCGTCGGACGACTGTGCCACCTCGGGGACGACCTCGCGGGGGTCGCCGTACCGGACCAAGAGGTCGCTCCCTCGCTCTCGGTAAGCCTCACGGAGCGACGAGAGCGCGTCGAGCATGAACGCCACCCGCGGCGGTGCCCCGGCGTCCAGCACCTCGCGGTCGAAGACGAACAGCGGGACGACCGGGTCGGCCCCCGACTCGGCCATCAGCGCGGCGTTGTCGGCGACTCGGAGGTCCCGCCGGTGCCAGTGTACTCGCATGCCTGCCCCATAGAACGGGACCCCCCTATATGCACCGCCGGCGACGACAGCGTTTTCCGGCCGCCCGTCCCACCGCCGGGTATGACGGACGACCTCGTGACGGTCGAGCGTTCCGACGCCGTGGCGATACTCACGCTCTCGGCGCCCGACCAGCGGAACGCGCTCACGGCCGCCGCCGGCGACGAACTCCGGGCCGCGCTGGAAGGCCTCGGAGAGACGGCTACCCGCGCCGTCGTCCTCCGGGGCGAGGGCGAGGTGTTCTGTGCCGGCGGCGACCTGCAGGCCCACGCCGCCCGCGCCCGCGGTGAGTTGGACGAGGCGGCCTACGGGGACCGTCTGGACCGCGTCGCCGACGCCGTCGCGGCCGTCGCGTCGTTCCCCCTGCCGACCGTCGCCGCCGTCGACGGGACGGCCTTCAGCGAGGGTGCCTGCCTCGCGCTGGCCTGTGACATCCGACTCGGCAGCACCGAGGCGACGATGGGCTTTGGCTTCGGCCGTCTCGGCCACTCGCCGGTGGCTGGCGCGACGGCGCTGCTCCCGCGGGTCGTCGCCCCCGACGTGGCCGCGGAGTTGCTGTACACCGGTCGGATGGTCGACGCCCGCGAAGCCGCCGAACTGGGTCTGTTGACGCGGGTCGTTCCGGCCGAGGGCTTCGACGACGAACTGGCGTCGCTGCTGGCGACGCTGTCGACGGCGCCGTCGGCGGCGCTACAGGTCACGAAGCGGTTGCTCAGGAGAGAGGAGAGTGGACTCGCGGCGGCGACGGCGGCAGAGCGACGCGCGGCGGTGGGCCTCTCGGAGACGGCGGCCTTCGAGGAGGGCGTCACGGCGGCGCTGGACGGTCGGGAACCGGAGTTTTAGATCTTGGACTCGGCGTCCTCGGCCAGTTCCTTCATGCGCTTGCCCACGCGGCCGGCGTCGGAGAACTCGTCGTCGCTCATCGCGTTTGCCAAGGCGTTGCCCAGCACGAAGACGGCGTGTTTGTGCTCGCTTTTGGACTTGTGGACGTCGGCCGGCGTCACGTCTAGCTCTTGGTAGGGGTCGAAAAGGTCGTCGGGGACCTCCTCGCGGGCGTCGAAGTACTCCATGATGGTCACCATATGGTCGTGTAGCTCCAGAAGCTCGTCTTTGTGCATCGTGGTACAACGTATGTCGAGACGGCGTGTTAAGTATTTCCTGCCACTGCGTCCCGTACAGGCGGCTACGGGCGGGTGCGGGCTCGTCGGCGGAAGGGGCGTCAGAAACGGACCGTCGTCGTCATCAGAAGACGTACTCGTCGTCGTGGCCCATCATCCCGTCTTCCTCGAACCCGGCGGGCTCGTCGTCTTCGTCCATCGGACCGCTCGTCTTGTAGGCCTTCAGTCCCGTCGAGAGGAGGTCCTCGATGGCCTCCTCGCGGTTGAGGAACTCGCCTTTCTCGACCAGCTGTGCGATCTGCATCTCCAGGTGGTCCGGCACCGTTATCTCTACTTTCGGCATCTGGTTGTTGCTCGCTTCGACTGAGGGGTAGTTAAACCTGACGGGGGCCGACACCGATCGCTAAACGCCACCGCTTTCGGTCGGTCGAGATTCGGTGTTTCACCGCCCGGTGACAGCTCATCGCCGCCGTCCGGTGGGGCCGGCGGCCACAGGTTCACGGGCCTCGACACCGTATCGACGGTATGCCCGTAGTCCGCTTTCGCGACGAGGAGATAGCCTGCCAGGAGGGTGCGCTGTTGCGTGACGTCCTCCTCGATGCCGGCTGCTCGGTACACAACGGCCCGCGTGCCGTCTCCTGTCACGGTTTCGGGACCTGCGGAACGTGCGCGGTGCGCGTCGACGGGCCCGTCGAACCAGCAACTCCCGAAGGCCGGGAGGCGTGGCGACTGGATTTCCCGCCACACGACGCCGAGGACGGCCGACGGTTGGCGTGTCAAATCCGGGTACACGGCGACCTCACGGTCGAAAAAGACGAGGGGTTCTGGGGCCAGCAGTGACCGTCAGTTCCCGTGTTGCTGGACGAAGGTCACGTCCGTCCGGCGCTGGTCGACTTCGGTCTCCAGATGGTCGACGAACGCGTCCGGGTCGACGTCGTTGAGTTCCTGTTCTTTGCGGTCGCGGACGGAGATGGTCCCCGCGTCCTCCTCGTCGGAGCCGAGAATCAGCATATAGGGGACGCGGTCGTCGTGGGCCTCCCGGATCTTCCGCTTGACCGTCCACGAGCGGTCCTCGATGGTGACCCGTTGGTCGCCGAGATACTGGTTTTTGATCTGCTTGGCGTAGGGGATCTGGTCGTCGCTGATCGGGAGGATCCGGACCTGTTCGGGGGCCAGCCACGGCGGGAACTTCCCGTTGTAGTGCTCGGTGAGGACCATGAAGAAGCGCTCGTAGGAGCCGTACAGGGCGCGGTGGATCATCACCGGGCGGTGGTCCTCGTTGTCCTCGCCGACGTAAGAGAGGTCGAACCGCTCGGGCATATTGAAGTCCAGTTGGACCGTCGGACCGTCCCACGACCGGCCCAGGGCGTCCTCGAAGGCGAAGTCGATCTTCGGGCCGTAGAAGGCGCCGTCGCCGGGTTCGATGTCGTAGTCGACGTCGTTGGATTCGAGCACCGATTCCAGTTGGTTCTCGGCGCGTTCCCAGATCTCGTCGCTGCCGACGGACTTCTCCGGTCGCGTGGCGAACTGGACGTTGTAGTCCAGATCGAACGTATCGAGGATGTTCAGGATGATGTCCATAATCGACTGGACCTCGTCCTCGATCTGATCGGGGCGGACGAACAGGTGGCCGTCGTCGATGGTGAACGACCACGTCCGGGAGAGCCCCGACAGTTCGCCGCGCTGTTCTTTCCGGTAGACCTTGCCGTCCTCGAAGTACCGGACCGGGAGGTCACGGTAGGACCACTGGCCCTGATCGAAGATGGTCGCGTGGCCCGGGCAGTTCATCGGCTTGAGGCCGTACTCCTCGTCGTTGACGTCCAGCAGGAACATGTCGTCCCGGTAGTTCTCGTAGTGGCCGGACTTTTTCCACAACTCGGTCCGGAAGACGTGGGGCGTCTCGACCTCGCGGTAGTCGGCGTCGCGGTTGAGATCGGCGACGTAATCGGACAGTTCGTTCAGGACGGTCTTGCCGTTGGGGTGGTACAGCGGCAGGCCCGGACCGGTCGTCTCGTCGATGGAGAAGAGACTGAGTTCCTGTCCGATCTTGCGGTGGTCGCGCTCTTTGGCCTTCTGGCGGTTCTCGAGGAACTCCTCCAACTCGTCCTCGCTCTCGAAGGCCGTGCCGTAGACGCGGGTGAGCATCTCGTTTTCCTCCTCGCCGCGCCAGTGCGCGGAGGCGATCTGGAGAAGTTTGGTCGCGCCGATCTGTCCGGTCGACTCGACGTGGGGGCCCTTACAGAGGTCCTGCCAGCCGTCCTGCTGGTAGAAGGAGATGGGGTCCTCGCCGGCCGCCTCGGTCTCCAAGACGTCCTGTTTGTACTCGTTGTCCTCGTAGATCGCTTTCGCGTCCTCCCGGGAGCGGTGGACGCGTTCGATGTCGTAGTCGGCCTCGATGATGGCCGCCATCTCCTCTTCGATGGCAGCGAAGTCGTCCTCGTCGATGTCGACGCCGGCGATGTCGTAGTAGAATCCGTCGTCGGTCCACGGGCCGATTGCGAGTTCGGCCTCGGGGAACTCGCGCTGGAGCGCTTGGGCGAAGACGTGGGCCGCGGAGTGGCGGATCAGGTTGACGTAGTCGTCGCTGCCGGGCGTGACGATTTCGAGGACGACGTCCTCGGTGATCTCGTACTCCGGCGGGACGAGTTCGCCGTCGACGCGGCCCGCTCGGCAGTCGTCACCGAGGCCGGGGCCGATGTCGTAGGCGACGTCTTCGACAGTGACTGGCTCGTCGAACTCGAGGACCGAGCCATCGGGCAGTTCGACCGAAACGGACCGCTCTTGTTCCTGTTTAGACATGGGTGCTCACGTCCGCGCCTGCGGCGGAAAATCCGACCTGTCGGTGGGGGTCATCTGCGCCCGGGTGTAAATCGATCACCGACGGTCATCGTACCAGAGTCGATGTGTGTAACTAAAATAAGCCTTGTGAGACACGGCGTGACACGCGAATCCAAGGCCGCGCCGCTACTCGAAGACGTAGACGGTCCCCGACTCCGCCCCGTCGATGTCGCCGTCGGACGTGGCCCCGACCAGCGTCGTCGACCCGTCGCCGTCGAGGGCGACGGCCGTCCCGAACCGCCGGTCGCCGTCCGCGTCCACCGGGCGCAGTTCCGCCCGCCGACCCCACGACTCGCCGTCGCGTTCGACGGGACGACCGGCCCGAACGGGGCCGCCGCGTCGGCCGTCGCCGCCGGTACTGCGACGGCCGCCCGGGAGCCATCGCCCGAGAGGTCGACCGCCGCGCCGAACCCCGCGCGACTCTCCGGGTCGGTGACGCGGTCCCGGCGCGTCCACTCGCTGTCGGCGTCGGCGTAGACGGCCGCCGACCCCGCTGTCGAACTCTCGGGGTCGGCGCTCCCAGCCCCGACGAGCAGCGTCGACCCGTCGTCGCTCGCCGCCAGTGCCGCCCCGAACGGCCCGTCCGTCGCGTCGCCGGGTGATATCGTCGCTGTCCGCCCCCAGTCGTCCCCCTCGAAGACGGCGACCCCGCCGTCCTCGCCGGGCGTCTCGTCCACGACGCTCGGTCCGCCGACGAACGCCCGTCGACCGTCCCGGGAGACGGCGAGGCCGATGTCGCTGTCGCCGTCGACAGCCGCGAGTCGCACCTGCTGGTCCCATCGGCCATCAGTTCGGCCGAAGACGGTGACGGCATCGCCGGTTCCGACGACCGCCGTCGTGCCGTCTCCCGATAGCGCGACCGCCCTCGCGTCGTCGCTCCCGTCGGACTCCAACGGCGTCTGTCGCCACTCCCCGTCGGTCCGTTCGAAGACGATTGCGGCCCCCGTATCGCCGCCGCCCGGGACGGACACGAGCGCCGTCGTCCCGTCCGCGGAGAGGTCGACGCTCTCGCCGAGGCTGGCGTCGGGACCGCTGGCGGTCGTGGCGAGACCCGTCTCCTCCTGCCAGTTACCCACCTGACGCTCGAAGACGAAGGCGACGCCTCCCGGGTCGTCCGCGAGGTTCCGCGCCCGCGGCGCACCGACCAGCGCCGTCGTGCCGTCGTCCGATAGCGCCACCGACGACCCGAGTGTCGGGTCGCCGTCACCGCGCGGGAACAGCGTCGCTACCTCGTGTTCCGTTCGATTCAGTAACCCACACCCTGCCAAGGCCGCGACCGACCCCCACCCGAGCGTTGCCAGCATCGACCGACGACTCGGGCACATACTCGACCCTACCACTCGGGAGGAAAAAGCGCCCTGATCGACCGCCGGCAACCGCGCGAGTCCGCCTCCAGCCACGCAACCACTAAGCCACGCCAACACACAGTGGACGTATGCGCGGAGCGACGGTCCTGCAGTCGAACCCGCTGGTCGACATCGCCTCGCTGATCCCGCTCCCGGTCTGGCAGGCGATTTTAGTCGGCGGCGTCCTCGCCTCGGTCGGCCTCGTCTACGCCGTCGTCAGGCCCGAGGGCCGGTGGTCGCGCCGTCTGCGCGCCCGACTCGTCCTCGGCCTGCCGTGGGGAACCCTCGCCGGTATCGCGCTGATCTACGCCGTCTTCTGGGTCGTTCAGGGCGGGTGGGGCAACTCCCCCGTCACCTACGCCTTTCAGGCCACGTCGTTCACGTACCCGCTTGGCGTCCTCAGCGCCGCGTTCTCACACGGGAGCTACGGCCACCTCTTCGGCAACGCCGCGGGCGCGTTGGTGTTCGGGTGGGTCGCCGAGTACGGCTACAGCCACTTCCCGACCGGCCGCGGCGAGACGGCCTTCGCTCGCCTCCGGACGAACCCCTACGTTCGGCCGTTCGCCTTCTTCGCCTGTATCGTCCTCGCCGGCCTGCTGACGGCGGCGTTCTCGTGGGGGCCGATCATCGGCTTCTCCGGGGTCGTCTTCGCGCTGGCCGGGTTCGCCGTCGTCGTCCGACCGCTGTTGTCAGTGGTCGCCCTCGCCGTCGCCAACATCGGCCTCGTCTCGAAACTCGACAGCGCAATCAACAACCCCGTCTCAGTCGCCCAACCGACGCCCAACTCCGGGGGCGTCTGGTTCGCCGACGTGGCCATTCAGGGGCATCTCTTCGGGTTCCTGCTCGGGGCGCTGTTCGCGGGGTATCTCCTCTGGCGACGCGGCGAGCAACCCGACACGGGCCGGGTGTACTTCGCGGCGCTTCTGTTTGGCCTCGGACAGGGGTTGTGGGTCGCCTACTGGTATCTCGGGAACAGCCAGTACATCCTCTTCCGGACCGTCGGCACGGTGTTCGTCTTCCTGCTGGTCGCGTTCATCGCGGTGGCGGTCAGCCGCGTCGGGACTGACGCCGCCACGGCCGCCCGTCGCTCGCTCCGGTCGCTGTCGACGGTGGACATCAACAGACAGACCGTGGCGGCGCTCACGCTAATCCTCCTCGTCGTCGGGATGTCGGCGACGGGCGTGGCGCTCAACCTCCGTGATATCGAGGGGACCGACCTCCCCAACGACCCCGTCGAGGTGCGGGACTACCGGGTCGGCTACACCGAGAACACGACTAACCAGCAGATATCGAACGTCGTGCCCGGACTCGACGCCGTGACCGACGTGGAGGCAAGCGGCGTCATCGTCGCCAGCGCCGACCGCAACATCTGGCAGGTGGCAGCCTCGGCACAGCGGTTGCGCCTCCGCGGTGCCGCAAGCGTCACCGTCGGTGGACCGGGGTGGCGCGAGACGGTGTACGTCACCCGGACGGGGTGGTCGGTCGTCGGCGGCGACGCGACCTACCGGGTCCGTCTCCACCCGCCAGACGGCGACGCCCGAACGGTCTTCCGCTCCGATCCGGTGACTTCCGAGGTGGTCATCGCCAACCGCTCCATCTCGGTCCGCACCGTCGAGGAGCGCTTCGAGGTGGTCGTCACGCGGGGCGAGGAGGCGCTGGGCGTCGGGGAGTTCCCCGACGACGGCGCGAACGCCACCGTCGCCGACATCCGGTTCGAGCGCTCGGGCCAGCAGGTGTACGCCAACTACGAGGGAACTCGCGTGCAGGTCGCCAGCAAGCAGGATCCGGGACTCGAACGCTTCCGCTAGTCCCAGACGATGCGGAACGCCTCGGCGTCGATGGTCGCGCGCTCGCTATCGTGGAACGAAAACTGGTAGTCGACGTCCAACTCGACGGCGAAGGCGTGGGTCACTTCGCCGCCGTTGTCCGCGGCGAAGGACTCGACGAACGCGCGACTGCCAGCGTTGTGGATGGAGTAGGAGACGGCGGCGATGTCGGCGACCGTCTCCAGAACGCCCGGTCTGCGTGTTCGTTGCCGTCCTGTGCGCCGAACGGCGGGTTCATCACGACCGTCGCGTCGGTAAGCGACAGCGGCGCTCGCGTCGCGTCCGCGCGGAGCCACGCCACGTCGGTCCGACTCCCGACCCGGCGCTCGTTCTCGCGGGCGATGCCGAGCGGTCCCGGGTCGACGTCGAGGCCGACGACGCGGCGGGGCCCGCGGAGCGCGGCCGAAAGCGCGAGCATCCCGGTGCCACAGCCCAAATCGACGACGGTCCGCCCGTCGATATCCCCCTGTAGGTCGGCCGTGTGGACCAACTGGGCGGCGATATCGGGCGGTGTCCGGTACTGTTCCAGCGGTGCTTGGGGGTCCGAAAAGCCCGCCACGACACCGAGTTGCTGGGCCAGCGCGCGCTTCGTTGCCATCGATCGGTGTACGTCGGGCGCTCCCAAAAGGGTGTCCGCCGACGCCGGTGCCGTGCCGGAAGACACTTGCCGGTCGCCGTCTCGGGGGCAGATATGCGCCGCAGATCCCTCCTCGCCGCGCTCGCCGCCGGCACCGCCGCCACCGCCGGTTGCAGCGGCGTCCTCGACTCCGAAGACCCGCCCACGCCCGAGGACCCGTCCTCGGGCACGCCACCGTCCACGCCGACGGAGACGGGGCCGACGACGCCCGCGTCTCAGGTCGACCTCTCGCTCCCGTTCGAGGGCGTCTCCCCGGAGGCGGCCGCCGACGGCCCGGCCGTCCCCGACGACTGGGTGGCCTACGGCCGGTCGCGTCGGCCCTGCAGGTCGTTCCCGAAGCCGTCTCGTTCGGCCACGAGGAGCCGGTTCGGTTCGCGCTGGCCAACGGCACCGACTCGACCGTCCGGTTCAACCCCTACAACTGGCGGCTCCACAAACACGTCGACGGCGAGTGGGTCCGCATCGAACCCGACGCCATCCCCGAACCGCTCACCGACCTCCCTTCGGGGGAGAGCCACGTCTGGGAGCTGGCGACGATAGCCGAGTCCCGGCCCGATAGCTGGCGGCGGGCCGACCGCTCGACCCTTCGTCTGGACCGCCTCGGCGGCGGCACGTACGCCTTTTCGACGGGCGGCGTCGTCGACTACCCGTCGCTTGCGACCACCGTCACGCTCGACGCTCCCGAACTCTCGCTGTCCGTCCGCGAGGGGACCACCGTGACCGACGAGGGGGCCGCCGTTGCGGGCCGAGCGACCGCACGACGACCGCATCGAACGCGTCACGGTGTCGGCGGCCGACGACGCCGCGGACCCGACGGTCCACTGCGTCGAGTCGCTGCGCCGCCGGCCGCTGTTGGGCGACGCGCTCGCGCTGTTGCGCGACCGGGAGGCCGAATCGGTCGTCGTCGTCGGTCCGTCGAACGTCGAGGCGACGGCCGACCCGTCGCGCGAGTCGACTGTCACCTTCGACGGGACGGCCTACGCGGTCACTCGCGAGTTCGACTCGACGGAGTGACGCCTCACCCGAACGTCCGTGCGCTGGGGAGGTCGAGGACGAACTCGGCGCCGCCGGCGTCGCTGGTATCCGCCTCGACGGACCCGCCGTAGGCCTCGACCATCGAGCGACGAAGTAGAGGCCGAATCCGGACCCGCCGGAGGCGCTCCCCTTCTCGCCGCGGTCGAATATCCACTCGGCGTCGGTCGCCGACAGCCCTGTCCCGTCGTCGGCGACGGTGACGTCGACGCGGTTGCCCACTGCCTCGGCCGTGAGCGTGACCGAGACGTCCTCGCCGCCGTGTTCGGCCGCGTTGGTCGTGAGGTTCGACAGCACGTCCTCAAGCAACGGTCCCGCACGGACGGAGAGTCCCTCGGACACCGACACGTCGACGCTCGCGCCCAGCGACCGCGCGCGGGTCGCGGCCGACTCGGCCATCGGCGCGAGGTCGACGGCGTGGAGTTCCGGGTCAGACTCGGCCGTCAGCGTCTCCAGTATCGCCCGAATCTTCTCCGTCAGGTCGATGATGTCGTCGCTCCACTCACAGATGGTCTCGGCGAAGGCCGCCTGCTCGCCATCCAAGTCGGCTGCCAGCAACTCCCCGCGGGCCTGGATGACGTTCATCCCGTTGAGCATATCGTGGCGCAGGATGCGGTTGAAAAACTCCATCTGCTCGGTCTGTCGCTGGAGGCGCTGTTCCTGCTCGTGGCGCTCTAAGGCGTACCGCAGCGACCGTATCAGGCGGTCGCTGTCGAGGTCGTCCTTCGGGAGGTAGTCCTGCACGCCGCGGGAGATGGCCTCGACGGAGGTGTCCCGGTCGGCGAGGCCGGTAAGCACGATGATAGGGACGCCGGGGTCGGCGTCGAGCACCCTGTCGACAGTGTCCAAGCCCGTCGACTCCGGGAGGCCCAAGTCCAACAGGAGGAGGTCGACTGGGTCCGCCTCGACCACCGAGAGCCCCTCGGACAGCCGTTCGGTGTGGGTCAGCGTGAGGTCGTCGACGTACTGGTCGGTGACGGCGGCGTCGAGGTGGTGCTCGACCAGTTTCGCGTCGCCGGGGTTGTCCTCGACCAGTAGCACCGAGAGCTGTGATTGTTGCAGCGCCATACTACTCCGGTGGCATCTTGACGACCGACAGCCAGAACTCCTCGATGCGGGAGACGATGTCGAGGAAGCCGTCGAAGTCGACGGGCTTGGTCAGGTAGGCGTTCGCGTGCAGGTCGTAGGACTTGACGATGTCCTCCTCGGCCTCGGAACTGGTGAGGACGACAACCGGGATGCGCCGGAGGTCCTCGTCGTCGCCGATGGCCTCCAGTACCTCGGTGCCGCTCTTGCGCGGCATGTTCAGGTCCAGCAACATCAGGTCCGGCCGCGGCCGGTCGGCGTACTCCCCCTCCTGTCTGAGGTAGGCGAGCGCCTCGACGCCGTCGTTGACGACGTGGAGGTTGTTGATGACGTTGCCGCGTTCGAGGGCCTTCTCGGTGAGTTTCACGTCGCCGGGGTTGTCTTCGGCCAGCAGAATCTCGACTGGCTGTCCGGTGTCGGTCATCGCTGTCCCTCCTCGAGGGCCCGCGGCAGCGTCACGGTGAACGTGGTTCCCTCGCCGGGCGCGGAGTCGACGGTGAGCGTTCCGTCGTGCCGTTCGACGATGCGGTCACACACCGCCAGCCCGATACCGCTGCCGTCCTCGGCGGCGTGGCCCTGTTCGAAGATGTCGAATATCGACGCCTGTTCCTCGGGCGGGATACCGGTGCCGTCGTCGGTCACCGCCACCGCGACGCGGTCGTCCGTCGTCGTCGCGGTTATCTCTACTGTCGTCGCGTCACCGTGTTCGGCTGCGTTTTTGAGCAAGTTCTGGAACACCTGTCCGATCTGTGTCTCGTCGCCCTCGACCGCGGGGAGGTCGCCGTACTCGACGGTCGTCCCGTTCTCATCGAGCAACAGCGACAGTTCCCGGAGCGTGTTCTCGACGACTGCCGTCGTGTCGACGCGCTCGAAGGACTCCCCTTGGGTCTCGACGCGGGAGTACGCCAGCAGGCCGTCGATCATCGCCTTCATCCGCTGTGCGCCGTCGACTGCGTAGTGCATATACTCCTCGGCTTCCTCGTCGAGTTCGTCGCCGTACTCGCTCTCCAGTAGGTCCACGTAACTGGAGACCATCCGGAGCGGTTCCTGTAAGTCGTGGGAGGCGACGTAGGCGAACTGCTGGAGGTTCTCGTTTGACTGTTCGAGGCGCTGGCGGTAGGCGTCCAGTTGCTCGTCGCGTTCGACGCGGTCCAGCGCGGCCGTCACGGTCCGGCCGAGCAGTTCCACCATATCCCGGTCGAACCCTCCCCACTGTTCGCCCGGCGGGGAACCGAGGCCGAGGACGCCGTGGTCGCCGAGTGGCACGACCAGCAGCGACCCCACGGCGTCGTTCGTGCCGACGGCCGCGGTGATCGCATCGTCGTCGTCGATCAGCGTCGAACTGTCCTGCCGGAACGCGTCGTACAGCGGCGTGCCGGCGGGGACGGTCCCGAGGTCCGACACGGTGGTCGCGCCCACGAGTTCCAGCGCCGACTCCGTGGCCCCGAGGGGGGCCAGCGCTTCGTCGTCATCGCGGTGGCCACGGACAACGGCGAGCGAGCAGTCGACCACCTCCTCGACGATGTCGAGCGCCATCTCCACGACTGCCTCGCGTTCGCGTGCTTCGAGCAGCACCGTCGAGCGCTCGTTGAGCGCCCGCATCCCCACCTCTCGTTCTTTCAGGTCGGTCACGTCCCGCGTGAACCCGGCGACGTACTCCACGTCGCCGTCCTCGTCGAAGACAGGTTCGGCGTGGACGCTCAGCCAGTGGTAGGCGTCGTCGTCGTACTCGATGCGGTACTCTATACTCGCCGACTCCCCGGCCGAGAGCGTCGCCATCCCCTCCTCTATCGCCGGCCGGTCGTCGGGGTGGATGTCCCGGAGGAAGTCCGCCGGGTCCTCGATCAGATCGGTTATCGAGCGGTTCCACACCGACTCGTAGGCGTCGTTGACGACTGCCGTCTCGGTCCAGTCGCCGCTGAACATCCACAGCGAGTCGTCGGTGTACTCGGTGAGGCACAAGAGCAAACGGCAGGTCTCTGCCAGTTCCGCGACGTGTGCGTACTCCTCGGCCACCGCCTCGATGCGGTGGGCGACGGCCGCGTAGTGGTCGCCGCCCTCGCCGTGTTCGAAGTAGCCCTCGGCACCGGCGTTGACGGCGTCGGCCGCGAGGCCGGAGTGCCCGCCGTCGACGTAACAGACGACCGGTGGACCGTCCTCGGGCAGGGCCGCGAAGAAGTCACGGACGCTCGTCTCCCGGAGGTGCTCGCCGACGAGGACGCAGTCGATTGTGGTGTCGGTCACGCGGTCGCGAACCTCGCTCGCCGTCGGGGCGTCGAGGACGGCGGCGTCGTCGTCGCGGTCGGTCAGCGCCGCCGCGATGCCCTCGCGCGCGTCGGCCGGGACACCGGCGGCGAGGACCGTGATCCCGGTGCGGTCCCGCTCTAACGGTTTCACGTACGTCGTCGATGTCGGTGTAGCGAATGTCATCGTTCTCCGTGGACCGAACGCGCACGGCGTCTCCAGCGAGCGTGCGCTGGTCCGTCCGGTCTCTCTACTCTACACTCGGTCGGACTCCTCAAAACGGTACCTGCCCGAGTATCAGTCGTGCGAACGGTCCGCGGTCTGACCGACCCCGGGACCCCGTCAGTCCCCGGCTCCGGCCAGTGCGACGACGGCCTGTCCGTAGGCCAACCCGCCGTCGCCGGGCGGGACCTCACGGTGTGTCAACAGCGAGCGGTCGCCCAGCGACGCCCGGAGGGTCCGTCGTATCGCGCCGTTCGCGGCCACACCGCCGCTCAGACCGACCGGAAGTCCGCGGTCGTCGGCAGGTCCCTCAGCAATCGCGGCGAGGCCGCGCGCCAGCACCGACTGTGCCGTCGCCGCGAGGTCGGCCGTCGACTCCGACTCCCGCGCGTCCGCAATGTGCCGGACTACCGCCGCCGTGTCGACACAGCGGCGGCCGTCGACGGTCCGCTCCGGGACCACCCATCCCAGCGGCTCGCCCCGCGCCGCGACGGCCTCCAGTTCCATCGCTGGTTGACCCTGATAGCGTCGCCGCGTACAGACGCCGAGCAGTGCGGCCACGGCGTCGAGGTACCGTCCGGCGCTGGTCGTCGTCGGGCAGTTGACCCCACGCTCGGCCTGCCGACGGACGCGAGCGGCGTCGCTCTCGCTCGTCCCCCCGCCTGCACGCCCCGGTCGGCCAGCAGACTGTCGACGGCCGCCGCGTCGTCGAGGAGCGTCGCGAGCGTCCGCGCGGGGAACTCGACCGCGGCGGTCCCGCCCGGGAGGCCGAACGGTGCCAGCCCGCCGACTCGCTCGAACGACCGCCGGTCCGCGACCAGCACCTCCCCGCCTCACACCGTCCCCGTCGGGACCGTACCCCGTCCCGTCGAGCGTAGCGACGACCCCCCGGTCGACGCCGTGTTCGGCCAGAAGCGACGCCGCGTGAGCGTGGTGGTGCTGGACGCCCACCGCTCGCTCGGGCCGCCGGCGCGCCTTTCGGCCGTCGTGACGTACTCCGGATGCTCGTCGTGGGCGACGATATCGGGGTCGGACTGCAGCAACGTCAGCAGGTGGTCGACTGTCTCCCGATGTGCCTGCGCGCCGTCCGGCCCGTCCACGTCCGCCGATATGCTGTGTAGAGGACGGATCATCCCGGTCC
>NZ_WPCA01000032.1 GCF_009741825.1 Halapricum sp. CBA1109 | reverse complement strand
ACAGCGAGAACAGCAGGTAAGGGACGACGAACAGCGCGACGAACAGGACGCCGAGGACGAGCAGAGTACGGCGGCGGCGGTCCCGGCCGCCGCCGTCCACGCCGGGTGGTCGACCGTATCGAGTGCCATACTCGCGGTTGGCCCGCCGGCGATATAAGCGTGGCTCAGAACTGGTAGCGCCGGTCGTCGTGGGTCGTCCTGTGGCATCGCTGTTCCCGGCCGGCGCCGGCGCCGCCGGTCATCTGGTCGTAGGTCATCCCGGAGAGGTACTCGTCGTAGGTCACGTCGTACTTACTGCGGAGGTGAAAGTCCAGTTGGCCCGTCTCGACGGCCGTCTGGAACAGGGCGTGGACGCCGCGCCGGAGCAGTTCGTCCGGGTCGTCCGGTTCGAACGCGGCGACGAGCATCGCCAGTTCGGTTCGGGTCTCCCGGTCGAGCGAGACGGACAGTTCCTCGCCGAGGTCACCGGCGCCGTCGGTCACGTCCGCGTCGAGGTCATCCAAGGTCATAGCGGACCCAACCCGCCGACGCTGAAACCGTTTTCGGAGGACCGTGCGAGCGGATCGCAATGGGTTTAAGACCCGGTCGCCAGTAGCTTTTCTAACCGACTGATGTCTCCCGGACCAGACGACGGGCGTGGCGGCGGGCTCTTGCAGTCGCTGGTCCCGGGACCCATCCGGCGGCACAACGCCGCCAAGTTCGTCGTCGCGTTGCTCGTGGTGGTCGCCGTCGTCGCCGCCGTCGGTCTGGTCACGTACGTCCAGATCCAAGACACCATCCGGGACGACGCCACGTCGAAACTGGAGCGCTCTGCGGAGATGCAGGCCGCGACGGCCGGCGAGTGGGTCGACGGGATGGGGACCCGAACCGCCGCCGTCGCCGACTCGCGCCACCGGCCCGACCCGGATGCGGGACAAGGAGCTATCGCCGCCTACCTGCAAAACGCCAGCCAACGCTCCGGTGACCGCGTCCTCGCCATCCACTACGTCGATACCGAACAGAGTCAGGTCCTCGCCAGCACCGACCCGGACCTCGGGGGCGGTCACTGATACAGGTCGACCGGCCGTGGGCAAGCGCCGACACGACGCTCCTCGACGGCGGCCCGGACGTGCGGGTGGCCGATAGCCGCTACACCCGCGACGGGGCGTCCGCGGTGGCGTTCGCGGCCGCCATCGACGACACCGACCGCATCGTCCTCGTCGGTCGGCCGACGACGGCGCTGGCGTCGCCGGCCACCCGGGCGGACGTGACGACGCACCTGCTCACCGGTAGCGGCCAGTCGATGGCCGACAGCGGCCCGGATTCGCTCGCCGACGCCGACGCCTTCGGGACGGCCCGGGAGGGGTCGACGACGACCGCCGAGGCCGACGGGCAGATCCGCGCGTACACTCCGGTCGACGGGACCGACTGGGTCGTCGTCTCGACGGCCGACACGGACGCGCTCTACACCGTCAGCGGGACCGTCGGGCGAAACGTCGTCGTGTTGGTGGTCGCCGGCCTCGTCTCCGTCCTCGTCGTCGGGAGCGTCCTCGGCCGGCACGTGGTGTCGCCGCTGGTCGAACTCCGCGACCGGACCGAGGACATCGAGGACGGCCGTCTGGACGTCGACCTCTCGACGGACCGCGAGGACGAGATCGGACGGCTCTACCGGTCGTTCGGGAGTATGCGCGACGCTCCGGGCGCAGGTCCAACAGGCAGAACAGGCCAAACGCGAGGCTGAGGCCTCCCGACAGGAGATGGAACGACAGAACCGCCGCCTCGATCAGTTCGCCTCGACGCTCTCACACGACCTCCGGAACCCGCTCGCGGTCGCCCGCGGCCACGTCGAGTTGCTCGGCACCAAACTCGACGACGACGAGGAACTCACCGACCACGTCGAGAAGATAGACGACGCCCACGACCGCATCGACTCGATTATCGACGACGTCCTCACCCTGACTCGCAAGGGCGAGTCCGTCGACGAGGTCGAGCGCTTCGCCCTCGAGGACATCGCGACGGAAGCGTGGGGGAACATCGACAACAAGGACGCTGAGTTGACCGTCGCACAGAGCATCACCATCGAGGGCGACCGCTCCCGGCTGTTGCGCGCCCTGGAGAACCTCTTCCGGAACTCCATCGACCACGTCGGCCCCGGGGTCAGCGTCACCGTCGGTCTGACCGAGGACGGCTTCTACGTGCAGGACGACGGCCCGGGCATCCCCGACGAGGAGATGGGGAACATCTTCGAGTACGGTCACACCACCAGCGAGGACGGGACCGGCATCGGCCTCTCCATCGTCAAGACAATCGCCGAGGCCCACGGCTGGACGCTGTGGATCGACGGGACCTACGAGGGCGGCGCCCGGTTCGTCTTCGCGGACGTCTTCGAGAGCGAACAGCGCGTCTTCGAGGAGTCGGCGTTCACGTGGGACAACGCCGAGAGCAACGGCTGACTGTCATCGGAGCCGTAGGACGGTACGTTTTTGCCTGTGGTCGGGAACCGTGAGATATGGCTGAGGTCAATCCGTTCGAGAGTCTCCAAGAGCAGCTATCCGACGCTGCCGCGTACGTCGACGTCGAGCCGGGGATGCTCGACCGTCTACAAAGCCCCGAGCGAGTCCTCGAGACGACGCTCTCCGTCGAGATGGACGACGGCTCTATCGAGACGTTCGAGGCCTATCGGTCCCAATTCAACGGCGACCGCGGCCCCTACAAGGGCGGGATACGGTACCACCCACAGGTGTCCCGCGCGGAGGTCAAGGCCCTCTCGGGGTGGATGGTGTACAAGTGTGCCGCCGTCAACATCCCCTACGGTGGCGGGAAAGGCGGCATCAAACTCGACCCGCGGCAGTACAGCGACGCCGAGATAGAGCGCATCACGCGGGCGTTCGCCACCGAACTCCGGCCGCTGATCGGCGTGGACAAGGACATCCCCGCCCCGGACGTCAACACCGGCCAGCGGGAGATGAACTGGATCAAAGACACCTACGAGACCCTCGAAGACACCACCGAACCGGGCGTCGTCACCGGGAAAGCACCCGAGAGTGGCGGGAGCGCGGGCCGCGTCGAGGCGACCGGCCGGTCGGTGATGCTTGTCGTCCGCGAGGCGTTCGAGTACTTCGACCGGGACATCACCGACGCCACCGTCGCGGTGCAGGGCTACGGCAACGCCGGGTCCGTCGCGGCGAACCTGATATCCGACCTCGGGGCCGACGTCGTCGCCGTCAGCGACTCCAGCGGGGCCATCCACGACCCGGACGGCCTCGACACGCAGGCCGTCAAGGAGTTCAAACGCGAGACTGGCAGCGTCACCGGCTACGACGGTGCGACCGAGGAACTGAGCAACCAAGAGCTGCTGACGATGGACGTCGACGTCCTCGTCCCCGCGGCTTTAGAGAACGCCATCGACGCCGACCTTGCGACCGACGTGCGTGCCGACATCATCGCCGAGGCCGCGAACGGGCCGCTCACGCCCGACGCCGACGAGGTACTCGCCGACCGTAACGTCCACGTCATCCCCGACATCCTCGCCAACGCCGGCGGCGTCACCGTCTCGTACTTCGAGTGGGTCCAGAACCGCCAGCGCTTCTCCTGGACCGAACAGCGCGTCAACGAGGAACTCGAACGGCTCATCACGGCAGCCTTCGACGACCTGACAGAGACCTACGAGGCACGGGACGTACCGAACTTCCGGACGGCGATGTACGTCGTCGCGATGAACCGCGTCCTGTCGGCCGCCGACGAGGCCGGCGTCTTCCCCTGACGCTCGGCGACTTCGACAGCGTGAAACCGACGCGGCCGAAGGGAGAGCCAATGAGCGAGACGGCTCTCCCCGAGGACCTCGCCGCCGTCCGGTCGGCACTTACCGAGTGGTATCGCGACGACCACCGGAGCTACCCGTGGCGGGAGACGACCGACCCCTACGCCATTCTCGTCTCCGAGGTGATGAGCCAGCAGACCCAACTGGACCGGGTCGTCGACGCGTGGACCGACTTCCTCGACCAGTGGCCGACGGCCGCCGACCTCGCGGCCGCCGACCGCGCCGACGTGGTCGCGTTCTGGACCGACCACAGCCTCGGCTACAACAACCGCGCGAAGTACCTCCACGAGGCCGCCGGGCAGGTCGTCGGGGAGTTCGACGGCGAGTGGCCCACCGACCCCGAGGGCTTGCAGGAACTGATGGGCGTCGGGCCCTACACCGCAAACGCCGTCGCCAGTTTCGCCTTCGACAACGGCGACGCCGTCGTCGACACCAACGTCGAGCGAGTCCTCTATCGGGCCTTCGACGTGCCCGACGACGACAGCGAGTTCGAACGCGTGGCCAACGAACTGCTCCCCGAGGGCGACTCGCGGGTGTGGAACAACGCGATCATGGAGTTGGGCGGGGTGGCCTGCGGAAAGACGCCCTCCTGTGACGCCGCGGAGTGCCCGTGGCGGGAGTGGTGTCACGCCTACGAGACGGGCGATTTTACCGCGCCCGACGTGCCGACTCAGCCGAGTTTCGAGGGCAGTCGCCGGCAGTTTCGGGGTCGGGTCGTCTCCATCCTCAAAGACGCCGAGGAACTCGGCGTCGACGAACTCGGCCCTCGCGTCCGCGTCGACTACGCGCCCGGGAGCGACAGCGAGGGGGGCCGCGAGTGGTTGCTCGGCCTCCTCTCGGACCTCGATTCGGACGGCCTCGTAACCGTCGAGGGCGAGGGCGAAGACGCCGTCGCGCGACTGCGGCGGTGACCCTCGGGACTTTTCTCCTGTCGGCCACAGTCCTGCGATATGACCGACCAGACGCGAGTCGTCGCTATGGCGGGGAGCCTGCGGGACGGGAGCTACACCCGGCTGGCGCTCCGGGTGGCGCTCGATGCGGCCGAGCGGACGGGCGCGGAGACGGAACTGATCGACCTCCGGGAGCTTGACCTGCCGGTGTACGACGCCGATGCCGACGACGCGGGCGACGCCGAACGGTTGCGGGCGGCGGTCGGGCGCGCGGACTCAATCCTCCTCGGGACGCCCGTCTATCACGGCTCCTATGCCGCGCCGCTGAAGAACGCGCTGGACTACTGCGGGTTCGAGGAGTTCGAGGACAAGACCGTCGGCCTGCTCTGTGTGGCCGGCGGCCGCTTTCCCGTGACGGCGCTGGACCACCTCCGGTCGGTCTGCCGGGCGCTGAACGCGTGGGTCATCCCGCATCAGGCCGCGATTCCGAAAGCGCGGACGGCGTTCGAGGACGACGAACTGGTCGACCCTGACGTCGCCGAACGGGTCGAGACGCTCGGCCGGGAGGCGGTCCAGTACGCGTTCATCGAACCGGACCCGGCCACCCTCGAGAGCGAGGAGAACGTCGGGGCGCACGCCGAGGACCCCTGACCGGTTTCCAAACGGACTAAGCGATGGGTCGCCAACGGGCGGCCGTGACACAGTGGATCGAGGACCCCGACGGCGGGCGTGACCGCGGCCCGCGGGCCATCCTCAGGGCGTGGTACGAGGTGTTGACGCGTCCGCGGCGCTTTTTCGACGCCGGCGTCGCGCCGGCCGATCAGGCGCCGGGGCTGTTCTTTCTGGTCGCCGTCGTCCTCGTCGAGGAGACGAGCCGCTATCTCTTAGTGGCCGACGCCGCACCGGTGGTCAGCGGCCAACAGCTACTGGGCGCGGTGCTGGCGCTCGCGCTGACGGCGTTCATCGTCGCCCCGGTGGCGCTGCACTTGTTCGTCGCCGTCCAGACGGTGCTTCTGTGGCCGTTCGTCGAGGAGCGAGCGGGCGTCAGCGAGACGGTGCAAGTGATGGCGTACGCGACTGCGCCGTGTGCGCTCGCGGGGATTCCGATACCGGAACTCCGGGTCGCCTGTGCGGCCTACGGGGCCGTCCTGCTGGCCGTCGGGATGAGCGTGGTCCACGACGCGCCGCTGTCGCGCATCGTACCGGCCGTCGCCCTGCCGGCGGCGTTCGGCTTCGGCTACGCCTTCCGCGGGTTCGGGGCGTTGACGGCGGTGCTCGCGGGCGACGGTGCGCTCGCGGCGCTCGTGGGATAGTTTATGGTCGCCCGCGCCGACGGCGACGGTATGCTGACGCTCGACTTGGAGAACGTGATGTTGGAACTGGACGACGGGACGATCAAACACGTCGGCGCCTCCGACGCCGCGGCCGCGGTGTCGCTGTACGACGCGACCGACGTCGAGGTCCGGCCGTTCGGCGATAGCCGCGTGAAGCTAGCCGTCGCCGACGGCGAGGGCAACGAGGTCGAACTCGCGCTCACCCCGGCACAGGCCGAGTCGATAGCCGCCGACATAGAGTCCCTCGAAGGCAATATCGCCGACGAGTAGCCGCTTATCGCCAGAGAGCGACCGCCGGGCACGGTCGACGGCCGGACTCGGCGGGCGAGCGACCGGCGGGTCAGTATCGACAACAGTTTTAATCCCGACCCGTTTTGAGAGACTAATGAGTTCGTGTATCATTTGCGGCACGTCTGTCGACGGGCGGATCTGTGACACGCACCAAGAGGACGTAATGTTCGAGTTCCGCGGGTCCCGACCGGGGCAACTCACCCCGGGTCGGTACTACCGCGGGTCGGTCGACGGGTTCGCCGAGTTCGGCGTCTTCGTCGACATCGGTGACAGTGTGACGGGTCTGCTTCACGAGAGCGAGATAGACCAGCGACTGGACAACCTCGACTGGGAACCGGGCGACACCGTGTTCGTCCAAGTAAAGAACGTCCGGGACAACGGCAACATCGACCTCGGCTGGTCGATCCGACAGTCCGAACGGGAGTTCCGCGGGCACCTCATCGACGACCCGAGCGAGGACCACCCCATCCTGCCGGAGGAGGACGAGGAGGGAAATGAGCAGTCGGGGAGTTCGGCGTCGGCCCGCGGCGGGTCGTCGTCCGGGTCCCCGAGCGACGACGTGACCGAAGAACAGAGCGACGACGCAACCGAAGAGCCGGACTCCGAGGCGTCCGCCGACGAGACGCCGTCCGAGGACGGATCGGACGAAAGCGACGACGACGACGAGGCCATCCGCACCGCGTCGAGCGGGAGTTCCCACGGCGAGACGGGCGCGGTCAGGACCCGACAGGCCGAGACCGAGCGCTCCGAAGACGCACAGACCGAAGTCGTCGAGGACACCGACGAGACCGAAGACGTCGAACGAGTCGACGTGGCGACGCTGTCGGAGTCGATGGGCGAGACGGTCGCCATCGAGGGTGTCGTCGAGAGCGTCCGCCAGACCAGCGGTCCGACGGTGTTCGAACTGCGTGACGGGACCGGGACTGTCGACTGCGCCGCCTTCGAGGAGGCCGGCGTCCGGGCGTTCCCCGAGATAGAGGCCGACGAGATAGTGCGGCTGGTCGGCGAGGTGCGGGAGCGGCGCGGCGAGATACAGGTCGAGACGGAGACGCTGACGGCGCTGACCGGCGACGACGGCGACGTCGTCACCGACCGGATGGAGTCGGCGATGGTCGCGAAGGCCCGCCCGGACGCCGTCGACCCGCTCGTCGAGGACACCGCGGTCGCCGCCCTGAGCGGCTCGCTCCGGGACGCCGCGGGCGCGATCCGACGGGCCGTCTTCGAGGAGCGCCCGGTCGTGGTCCGCCACAGCGCCACCGCCGACGGCTACGTCGCCGGCGCGGCCCTCGAACGCGCGACGCTCCCGCTGGTCCGCGAACAGCACGCCAGCGAGGACGCCGAGTACCACTACTTCGACCGCCGGCCGCTGGAAGGCGACGTCTACGACATGGACGACGCCACCAAGGACGTGACGAACATGCTCAGCGCCCGCGAGCGCCACGACGAACCGTTCCCGCTGTTCGTGTTCGTCGCCGCCGGCGGCACCGCCGGGTCGCTCGACGGACTCGAGTTCCTCGACGTCTACGACGCCCCGCGGGTCGTCGTCGACACCGTCGCCGAGGACGACGTCCTCGACGTCGTCGACACCGTCGTCAGCCCCGACGGCGACGTGGCCGAACAGCGGACCGTCGACGGCCGACTCGACGGCCCGACCGCCGCGGTGCTCGCCGCAAACGTCGCCGCTCACGTCAACGAAGTCGTCCGCGAGGACCTCACCCACCTTCCGGCGATCAGCTACTGGGAGGACGTCCCCGAGCGCTACGCCGAGGCCGCCGACGCGGCGGGCTACGACGCCGACGCCGTCGCGGACATCCGCGACGCAATCGCGCTGGAGGCGTACTACCAGTCATACGAGGACAAGCGCCAACTCGTCGCCGACCTGCTGTTCGACGGCGACGCGGACGAGGAGGGACGCGGCCTCGCCAGCCACGTCAGCGAGCAGTTCCGGACGAAGTTGGAGACGGCCATCGAGACGGCCGAGGCGAACCTCGACACGCGGACGGTCGACGGCGTCGACGTCGCCGTGCTGGACACCGAGTCGTTCACCCACCGCTTCGACTTCCCGCCGGAGACGCTGTTGCTCGACGAGTTGTTCCGCCGCACCCGCGAGGACGCGGCGGCGCTGGTCGGCGTCTCGACGACGACCTGCACCTCCGGAGCGACGAGGCGATAGACGTCCGGACCGTCGCCGACGAGGTGGCCGAGGCGGCCCCGAACGCCGGCGTTTCGGCCGGTCGACCCGGTCGAAGGAGCTCACCTTCCTCGTCGGCGAGCGTGACGCTGTGCTCGACGCCGTCGTCGACGCCGTCGCCGACCACCTCGCCTGAGGCCGGAGAGCGACACGCTTAATCGTTCGACGCCCCCACTTCTGTCCAGTACAGTGGCCACGAGTACCGACAGCGACGACGTGTTCGAGCGGGTGTGTGCGGAGCTTCTGGCGGGCATCGAGGCCGGCGAGATAGACCGGGACAACCTCGAAGCCAAAAAGCGGGAGGTCTGCTCGAAACACTCCGCCCCGAAGGTGCCGAAAAACTCCGAGCTACTGGATTACGCGCCGGACGACCGCCGCGAGGACCTCGAATCGGTCCTGCGGCGCAAGCCCGTCCGGACCGCCTCGGGCGTCTCGCCGGTGGCCATCATGACCTCGCCCCACCGGTGTCCCCACGGGAAGTGTCTCTACTGCCCGGGCGGCCCGGACTCGGAGTTCTCCTCGGCCCAGAGCTACACCGGCAACGAACCGGCGGCCGCCCGCGGCCAGCAGAACGACTACGACCCCTACGGGCAGGTCACGCTCCGCCTGAACCAACTGCGGGAGATCGGCCACCCCGTCGACAAGGTCGAGTTGATCCTGATGGGTGGGACGATGACCGCCCGGAGCCACGACTACCAGGAGTGGTTCGTCAAGCGCGCGCTGGAGGCGATGAACGACTTCGACCCCGGGGCCGAGCCCGAACCGAAGGAGGGCGTCAGCTTCGCCGAGGACCGCGCGGACTACGAGTTCAACTACACCGAAGACGTCATCGCCGAGAACGAGACCGGCAGCGTCCGCAACATCGGGACCACCTTCGAGACCAAGCCCGACTGGTGTGACCCAGAACAGATCGACCGGATGCTCCGTCTCGGCGGGACGAAAGTCGAGGTGGGCGTCCAGACGACCTACGAGCGGATCAACCGGGAGATGCACCGCGGCCACGGCATCCAGGCCTCCATCGACGCGACGCGACGCCTCCGGGACGCCGGGTTCAAGATCGGCTACCATATGATGCCGGGCCAACCCGGGATGTCCAAGGAGATGTGTATCGAGGACTTCCGGCGCATCTTCGAAGATTCGGAGTGGCGGCCGGACTACCTCAAGATATACCCGACGCTCATCGTCGAGGACACCGTGACCTACGATATGCACCGCCGCGGGGAGTTCGACCCGCTGACCAGCGAGGAGGCCGCCGACCTCGTCGCGGAGATAAAGGACCTGATCCCGCCGTACACGCGCCTCCAGCGGGTCCAGCGTGACATCCCCGCCGACCACATCGAGGCCGGCGTCCAGAAGTCCAACCTCCGGCAGTTGGCCCGCCAGGAGATGGACGGCACCGACCTGTCCTGTGACTGCATCCGGTGTCGTGAGGTCGGAATGAACGACGAGGACCCACAGGAGGTGACGCTCGACACAATCGAGTACGAAGCCGGCGGTGGCACCGAGCAGTTCATCAGCTACGAGGACCGCGACCGGGACCTCCTCGTGGGCTTTTGCCGTCTTCGATACCCAGATGACCCCGTGCGCGAGGAGTTAGAGTCGGCCGCGCTGATCCGGGAGTTGCACGTCTACGGCAACCAAGTCGGCGTCGGCGAAATCGGCGACGGCGGCAGCGAGACGCCGGACTGGCAGCACAAGGGCTACGGGAAGAAACTCATCCGCGAGGCCGAACGCCGCGCCCGCGACGCCGGCTACGAGAAGCTAGCGGTCATCAGCGGTATCGGCGCTCGCGAGTACTACCGGAACAAACTCGGCTACGAGCAGGACGGCCCGTACGTGAGTACGGAGTTGTAGGCGATACCGAACGAGTCGGGTGTGGCATTCTGGCCGATCCGGTCCCGTCAGGACGTGCGGTGACGTGACCGCTCAGAGTACGACTTCGGCGTCGGTGAGCAGTTCCTCCTTGGCATCTTCGGCTTCCGGCCCCTCCGGGACAAGGGTCGGTTCGGACACGGTGTCGTCGAACCGGTCGGGGTCCGGTGAGAGGGTGTCGAGTACCTCCGCGAACTGTGGGCCGTTCCGTCCCGTGACGTTGACGATGCCGCCGTACTTGCGCTGCTCGAACGGCGTCGTCTCCGGGTCCGGGAACTCGTCTCGCATCCGGTCGACGCTCTCGCGGAGATACTCTGCGACCTTGTGCTGGGAGTACTGGCAGTCGGCGTAGAGTTGCTCCTGGTCGTCCCCGTCGAGTTCGGCAGCGACGTGCGCCGTGGACTCACACCGGACCGCCACCGAGGAGACATCGCCGGTGAGAAAGCTGAAATTGACCGTGAACGAGTCCGGATAGCGGAGGATAACTAAAAAGAAAATCTGCTCGTCGACCGTGTAGAGTTCCTGCAACCGGTAGTACGACTCTAGGTAGTACGCTGCGAGTGCCCCGATCCAGTCGTCACGCTCGCCGTTGAGGTACGCGGTCGCAACAGTGTCGTAGTTCTCGCCGGCGACCTGTTGCAAGCGGTGTTCGAAACTCCGTCGTATCGCGGCCAGTTCGTCCTCGTACACGTCCGGCAACGGGACGTTCGGGTCGTCGAGGAGCTCACTCTTCCGGACGCCGCCGTCCGCGAGTCGGGCCATATTCTCGTGGAAAGTTCGTTCTGCCTCTCGGTCCGTCAGCGGCATTCGAACTGCTCGTTGGCGTAGGATCTCCGACCCGGACTCCATCCGTTCACGCCAACGGTCCATAGTCCCAATACTAGTCATACACCGACATTAACTATTCGAACTTTCAGATTGTGGCCTCCCGTGAGGCGGTGTTCGTTTCTGTATCACCGAACCGTGTCCTCCACGCGGTGTGTGCGAGGATGGAAGACGCGGCGGTCCGACAACGCTTAGCCCGCCGACGCGGTAGCCCCGTCCAAGATGGTCATCGAACTCGACGGGACACACACGTCGGCCCGCATTATGGCCGACGACGAGTCGCTGATAGAGGCGTCGGCGAGAGAGCAGATACAGGAGTTGATCGACCATCCGGCCTTCACCGAACCGGTCCGGGTGATGCCAGATACCCACTGGGGAGCGGGCGCGCCAATCGGGTTCACGATGCCGCTGGGCGAGCGCATCGTCCCGAACATCGTGGGCGTCGACGTCGGCTGCGGGATGGCGGCGACGAACCTCGGCCCGGAACTCCCCCTTGCGGACGCCGAACGCGAGCGCCGGGTCCGGGCGGCCGTCCCGATGGGGCGGTCGGTCCACGACTACGACGACGCGCCCCACCTCGTCGAGCAGTTCCCCTTCGAGCGGGCAAACGAGGTGTTCGAGCGCTTCGACGACGCCTACGAGGCGCGGTTCGGCGAGCGCATCGACCCGCTCTGCTTCGAGTTCGATGGCTACGACGGCGAGTACTTCAAATCGCTCTGTCGGCGGGTGCTCTCCCGGAAGTCACAGGGGATGGAGCACGTCATCAAGAGCGCGGGGACGCTGGGCGGGGGCAACCACTTCGTCGAGTTCGCCCGCGCGCAGACGACCGGCGACTACTGGCTGGTGATCCACAGCGGCTCCCGGTATCTCGGCCTCGCGGTCGCCGAGTACTGGCAGGAGCGGGCGAGTGACCTCCGCGACGCCGACGCGGTGCGAGCGGCCATCGACGAGGGCGACCACAAATACCTCAAGTTCGACCCCGAGACGGTGAGCGACGCCGACCTCCATGCGTGGGTGACCGGCGGCAAGGGCGAGTCACACATCGACCGCGACGCCGTCATCTCGGACCTCGACGGGAAAGAGATAGAGCACGCCTTCGACCGCCTGAAGGATATCCAACCGGACCCCGACGAGCGGAACACGGACCTCGACTATCTGGAGGGCCGGGAGGGCCACGGCTACCTCGTGGACATGCTGTTCGCCCAGCAGTACGCGCGCTGGAACCGCGAGTTGATGAGCGACGCTATCTGCGAGGCGCTGGGCGTCGACCCACGCGACCGGTTCCAGTCGATTCACAACTACATCAGCTTCGAGGATATGGTGATCCGGAAGGGCGCGACGCCGGCCCACGAGGGCGAGCGGTTGGTCGTTCCGTTCAATATGGCCGAGGGGTCCATCATCGCCCGCGGGAAGGGCAACGACGAGTGGCACGACACCGCACCGCACGGCGCGGGCCGGACGATGAGCAGGCGCGAAGCCAAAAAGCAAGCCAGCGTCGAGGAACTGGAGGCGGAGATGGACGGCGTCTACTCCGAGTCGCTCGTCCCGTCGGTGCTCGACGAGGCACCGCTCGCGTACAAGTCGGCCGAGCACATCAGCGACGCCATCGAACCGACCGCCGAGATAGTGGAGTGGTTGGACCCCGTTCACAACCTCAAGGCGACGTAGCGTCCCGGAACGGCGAACGGGGGTATCGTCGTTTCGCTCTGTCACGAACGACAGGGAACGTAGCACAATATGTTTCGGTCGGAGGGGAATAGAGCGGGAGGATGACACGGGACGAGACGACACGACGGGCACTGCTCCGGGGAGCGGGTGCCGCGGCCCTCGCGCTACCGCTCGCGGGGTGTGCGTCGGACGATTCAGGAACGCCCTCACAGGACGGTTCGCCGTCGACGAACGCGACGCCGTCGGGGACACCGACGGGAACGCCGGCCGCCTCGACCGACGGGCGCTCTCCGAGCGACGCGCGGACCATCTACCAGTACTACCACACCGACTGGACCGAGATAACGGCGACGCTCCCGACGCTCGCCGCACAGGGCTACGACACTATACAGGTACCGCCGGCCCAGCACAGCCGCATCTACGAGCGTGAACAGGACGAGAACAACCAGCCACCGCTGGGGTACCAACCGATAGACCTCCAGAACTTCGACAGCGAGTTCGGTACCGAGGCCGAGTACGAGGAGATGATCGCCACGGCCCACGAGAACGGCATCGAGGTCATCGCCGACGCCGTGGTCAATCATATGGCTGCCGGCGACACCTACTTCGAGCGGCGAGTCACCGTCGAGGACCTCCCGCAGTTCACCGAGGACGACTTCCACGAGTCGTGTTCCATCGACTATCAGGACCCCGAGTCCGTCGAGAACTGCTGGTTGTTGGGACTCCGGGACCTCGATCAGTCACAGGACGACGTGAACGATCACCTCCGGGAGTACATCGAGAAGTACGCGAACCTCGGTGCCGACGGCATCCGGTGGGACGGTGTCAAGCACATCCCGGAATCGTGGTTCAGCGACCACGGCGAGGTGTGGGCGGACGAACTCGGCCTGTACACCCTCGGCGAGGTGTTCGACGACCGCGTCGACACGGTGCTTCCCTACACCGAGACGGGGATGTCCACCGCGACGGACTACCCGCTGTACAACCGTCTGCAGACTGCCTTCGACACGTATCCGTCGGGGGACCTCACCGCGCTGGACGGCCCGTCGGTCCACGCCCGGCGGCCCGAGAAGGCGCTCACGTTCGTCGCGAACCACGACAGCGGGCCGGCGGACCTCCCGGAACTCGCCTACGCCTACATCCTGACACAGGAGAGCGATGCCCGCGTCTACAGCGGCGTCGTCCCGGTCGAGGACGACGCGATCAGGACGCTCATCGACGTCCGGAACGGCGTCACCGCCACCACCTCGACCAGACACGAACTGACGCGGACGGAACTGTGCTACGAGTGGGACGGCGACCTGCTGGTCGCGTTCAACGTCGGCGCCGACCCCGTCTCGCTGGACGTGACCACCGACTTTGCCGACACGACGCTGACCGACGCGACCGGCACCGGCGACGACGTCGAAGTCGCTGGTGACGGCGCGGTCACAATCGACGTACCCCCCGAGGAGTACGTCTGTTACCGCGAGGCGTAGTCGCCGACGTATTCGGGCAGAGCGGCCACACACCGCTCGCCGGGGAACTATCAAGTAGCGTACTCCGGTATACCCGCGTATGCTCCTCGCCGGCAGCGACGACGGCGTGTACCGCCTGCAGGACATCGGTGACCCGGAGGCGACGGCCGAACGCGTTCTAGAGACCGACCGGGTCTATCGGCTCCGGCAGTTCGACGGCCTCGACGGCCTTTTGGCGGCCTCGGTGTCGGGGCTCTATCACACCGCCGACGGACGGGACTGGCACCGACTCGGTGTCCCCGAAGACGAGGTGTACGCCGTCGCCGCGTCCCCGTCGGGCGAGACGATATACGCCGGCACCCGGCCAGCCCACGTCTACGCGGCCGACGCCGGCGACGGACTGCCGACCGACGGGAGCGACTGGACGGCCCTCCCCGGGTTCGAGGACCTCCGGGAGACGGCCGACTGGGGTCTCCCTCGCCACGACGGGGTGGCACAGGTGCGGAGCCTCCACACGCATTCGGACACGCCGGACCGTCTCGTCGCGGGCTTGGAGGTCGGTGGCGTGTTCGTCAGTGACGACCGCGGCGATACGTGGGTGGCGAGACACCCGACTGGGTTCGACGCACCCCACACAAACGATGTCCACGAACTCGCGCAGGGCGACAGCGGGGAGTACGTCGCCGCCACCGGGAGCGGCCTCTACCGGACGACCGACGCCGGGCGGACGTGGGCGCGTCTGGACGACGGGCACTCCCAGCGGTACTTCCGGGCTGCGCTCGTCCACGACGGAGTCATCTACGCCGGCGGCGCGCACGGCCCATCTCCCACGTGGAACGACGACACCGACCACGCGCTGTTTGAGTCCCGTGACGGGACGGCCACCGAGACGGTCACCACTCCGGCGTCCGAGGAACTGGCTATCGGCTGGTGTGTCGCCGAGGGGGACGTCCTCGCGGCGACACATCGCGGGACAGTCCTGCGACGCGCGCCGGACGGCTACGAGGCCGTCGGGTCGGTCCCCACGCCCGGTGGGCTCCGCGGGCGGTATCTCCCGGTGACGTGGCTGTCGACCTGACAGCGCGGCGGTCCCGACTCGTCGCCCTGCGCTCGTCGGAACGCCTTTGATGGTTTGTCCCCAAGGGAGAGCAGATGACACGCTCGCCGTACGATGCCTGGTTGTTCGACCTCGACGGGACGCTGGTCGACATCGAGTTCGACCACGCCCGCCGGGTGCTGGGCGCCGTCGGCGACCGGATCGGCTACGACTTCTCCGACCGGGAGATAGAGCGCCTCTGGCACGGCCTCGGCGGCGAGCGAAACGCCCAACTGCGGCGCTGGGGCATCGACCCCGAACCGTTCTGGGCGGCCTTCCACGAACTGGAGGACCCACAGCGCCGCGCCGAGGCGACGTACCTCTACGACGACGCCGCGCGATTGCTCGACACCATCGATGCCCCGACGGGCATCGTCACTCACAGCCAGACCCACCTCACCGACCCGATTCTCGACAGTCTCGACCTCCGCCGGTACTTCGACGTGGTCGTCTGCTGTGACGACGACCTCGGGTGGAAGCCCGACCCGGCGCCTGTCGAACGGGCGCTCGACGGACTGGGCGTGAACGGCGACCACGCCGGCGTACTCGTCGGCGACAGCCCCGGAGACGTGGGTGCGGCGTGGAACGCCGGCCTCGACGCGGTCCACGTCGAGCGCTTCGACCACGACACCCGCGGGCAGTGCGTCCGGGCCGACCGCCGGGTGTCACGCTCGACGAACTGCTGACAGCACGTCTCGCGTGATTTCCCCGCCGGCTCAGTGGGTCCCCTCGCCCGCGGGTTCGTTCTCGGCGTCCCACTCCCGAGCCACTGGGTCCTCGCTGGCGATACGCTCACAGAGCCACGCGACCGCCCGCTCGACGGCCGCGCCGTCATCGCCGGTCACCTTCAGGCGGTTGTGTCGGGCCTCCCGGTCGGGATAACAGCCCACGCGGACGCCGAAGCGCTCGCTCGCCTCGTCTAACGTTCCGACGATGTTGGCCTCGGGTTCGGTGGTGTAACAGAACGCCGACTCCCGCTCGCCCGAGAACTCCCCGGCGACGCGCTCGAACATCGCCGTCATCTCCCCGGGGATACCCGGCAGGACGTAGACGTTCTCCAGCACGCACCCCGGCGCGAGTCCCTCCTCGTTCAGAAGCGGGCGGCTCCCCTCGGGAATCGAGGCCTCGGCATCGACGTCGATGTCGAGGTCCGGAACCGACTCGTCGATAGCGTCCAGCGTCGAAGTCACGTCCGCGCGGGCCTGTTCGCTGACGACCATCCCGCGGTCGAAGGCCGCCCCGACGGCCTCCATCGTGATGTCGTCTGGCGTCCCGCCGATGCCGCCCGTGACCACGACGGCGTCGAAGGCGTCGCTGTAGGCCCGGACGCGGTCCTCGATGACGGCGGCGTCGTCGGGCACCGCGAGGATGCGCTCGACGGCGACGCCGCGGTCGGTCAACTGCGTGGCCAGCCAACTCGCGTTCGTGTTCTCGGTGTCGCCGGCCAACAGTTCGTCGCCGACGGTCAGGAGTGCGACCTGCATCGACGGTCGTTCGGACTCCAGCGGTGTCAGCGTTCCGCCGGTTCGTACCCCGCGAGCGATTCGAGGACCGACCCCTCGGCGACGGCGTCGGCGAGCGCGACAACGCCCGCCTTCTCGCGCCGGTCGGCGGCCGCGACGACCCGGACCGTCTCCTCGCCGAGCGGAACGAACCCCATATCTAGCTGCTCGGCCGTCACGGCCAGTCCGAGGCCGGCGTCGGCGTCACCGGCCAGCACCGACCGACCGGGGCTCTCGTGGGCGCGTGCGGTCCGCTCGTAGCCGTGGATACGGTCGGTCAGGGCGTCGCGGTCGGTGTCCCGGTCGGCCGCAAGCGCGTCCAGCGCGTCGTCGAACGTCGCCCGGAGGCCGCTGTCCCGCGGCCGGTTGACGAAGGCGTACTCGCCGTCGACGAGACCCGAGAGCGAGTCGATGCCGCTGTCGTCGGGGACGAGCAGTCCCCACTCGCGGGTCCACTGGCCGACCGTCTCGGCACCCCCTGGGGCGTCGACGGGGCCGCTGAGGACGGCCACGTCCGCGATGCCCTGTTCCAGCCGTCGGACGCCCTGCCGGGCGCCGTCGGCCAGATACCGCGGCCGGTCGACGGCGTCGAGCAACCGCGACAGCGCGGGGTCGTCCTCGCCGACGCCGACGAGCGTCGGGACCCGGACCGACGGGGAGAAAAGCTGGACCCTCACGGCCTCGCCGGCCGCGAGTTCGTTCGTGTCCGGGTCCATCGCGACGACGCCGTCGGCGGCCGTCAGCGACGTGGTCGCGCCGCTGCCCTTGTCGACGGGGTAGACCAGCGTCCGGCCGTCGCCGGCCTCGACGAGTCCCACTGGGACGTACCGGAGCCGACCCTGTTCGTAGCGCTCGCGGACGGCCATCTCGCCGTCGACGGTCGCCGTCCGCGGTTCGGGCCGGCCAGAGGCCTCGCGTATCGCGGGCGCGACGAACGTCCGGAAGATGGTCAGCGCCGAGACGGGGTAGCCCGGCAGGCCGACGTAGGCCGCGCCGTCGAGTTCGCCGACGAGCATCGGCTTGCCCGGCTTGACCGCGACGCCGTGGACCCGCAGTTCGCCCAGATCCTCGATGACGCGGTAGATGACGTCGACGGTGCTGGCGCTCGTCGACCCCGAGGACAGCACGAGGTCACAGTCAGCGGCCGCTTCCCGGAGGACCGACTCCAGCGCGTCCAAGTCATCGCCGACGTGGGGGTAGGTGACCGCCTCGCCGCCGGCGGCCTCGACGCCCGCCGCGACGGCGTGGGTGTTCACGTCGTATATCTGGCCGGCGTCGTGGTCGAGGCCCTCGCCCGGTCGGACGAGTTCGTCGCCCGTCGAGACGATGCCGACCCGCGGCGGCGCGACGACCGGTACCGAGTCGAGGCCGAGGGCGGCGAGCAGTCCGATCTCCCGGGCGGTTATCTCCGTCCCCGGCGAGAGCGCGCGCTCGCGGCGGCGATGTCGGTGCCCGCGAGCATCACGTTCTCGCCCGGCGTCACCGCGTCTCTGACCGCGACGGTGTCCTCTTCGGGGCGGTCGGTCCGTTCGACGATCACGACGGCGTCGGCGCCGTCGGGCATCACCGCACCCGTCGACACCTCGACGGCCTGTCCGTCGCCGACGCTCGCGGTCGGTCGCTCGCCGGCGTGGACCGCCCCGGCCACGTCGAGTTCGACGGGGTCGTCCTCGCCCGCGCCGAAGGTGTCCCGCGCGTCGACGGCGTAGCGTCCATACTCGCTCGGTCGAACCCCGGGACGTCGATGGTCGCGTCGACGCGCTCGGCCAGCACGCGGCCCGCGGCCGCCTCAAGCGGGACCGTCTCGCTCCCGGCGTCTATCGGCAACTCGGCGATGGTCTCCCGGACCGACTCCGGGGCCGCGAGGTCGCGGAACTGGACCCGGTCAGCCATCGTACTCCCAGTTCTCGACCGCCACTGTCTCGCCCGCGGGGACGCCCTCGCGGGCCTCGGGGACCACGACCCAACCGTCCGCCCGTGCGACGCTCGAGAGGACGCTCGCCCCGCCGACGCGCGTCGGTTCCGCGACCGGCCCGTCCTCTCCCTCCCGGAGGGCGACGCGGGCGAACGTCCGGACGCCGACCTCGCTGGCTACTTTCCGGTCCAGTCGCGCCTCGGTCGTCGGGTGCGGTGGTTCCGGGAGGCGGCCGCGGTGTTTCAGCAGGGGCCGCAGTATCTGGACCGCGCCGACGATGCAAGAGACGGGGTAGCCGGGCAACATCACGATTGGCCGGCCCTCGATGACGCCGACACCGACGGGGTGGCCGGGCTTTATCGCCACGCCGTGGACGAGCACCTCGCCGAGGTCCTCGACCACGTCGGCGACGAGGTCACGCTTGCCGACGGAGGACCCGCCGGTCGTGACGACGATATCTTTCGTCAGGTCCCGTTGGAGGGCGCTCCGGAGGGCGGCCCGGTCGTCCGGGACCACGTTGCGGTAGGTCGCGGCCCCGCCCCAGCGCTCGACGAGTCGGGAGACGGTCAGCCCGTTGGTCTCGATTATCTCGCCCGGGTCGGGGTCACGCTGGACCAGTTCCTCGCCCGTCGGGACGACGCCGACGCTGGGTCGCTGGTAGGCCGTGACCTGCCGGACGCCGGCGGCCTTCAGCAGACCGAGGTCGGTCGCCCGCAGGCGGTGGTCCGCCTCGAACAGCGTCTCCCCGTCGGCGACGTCCTCGCCGACCGGACCGACGTTCTCGCCCTCGGGGACCGCCGTCTCGATGTCGACGACGCCCCCCATTTCGGTCGTCGCCTCGACTTTGACGACGCGTCGGCCCCCTCCGGGAGCGGACTGCCGGTGTGGACCCACTGGGCGCTGCCCTCGGGGAGGGGCCCGTCGGCGTCCGCCTCGCGGGCGTCCAGTGTCACCGGTGACCGGTCGCTGGCGTCGAAGGTGTCGCCGGCGCGGACGGCGTAGCGTCCATCGCGGCGCGGTCGTAGTGCGGGACGGCCCGGCGCGCGGTCACGGCATCGGCGAGGACGCGGCCCTCGGCCGCGGACAGCGCCACCGTGTCGGTCCGGTGGATGGGGTCGACGGCCGCCCGGAGCGTCTCGCGGAGCGCTCCGAGGCGAGTCACGTCACCGAACCCGCTGGTGTCGTCGCTCATACTCTCCCCTTCGGCGGACGCCCCAAAAGCCTCGCGGGCGTGAGCGGCCCGGACTCACTGCTCGCTGCCGGTACGGTCGGCGGCCGCATCCTCGTAGTCGGGCCGGCGCAGGCCGAAGGCCGCGCCGCTCGCGACCAGGGACGCGGCGATGGCGGCCGGTTCGGTCAGGAGGATCGGATCGGCGACGAACGTCTCCTGAGTGAGGACCGTTCCGATGGCCAGATCGACCGTGAGCGACGCCGCGAGCGCCAGCGAGACGGTTATCGACGCGACGACACCGTAGTCCGCGAGTCGGTCGCGGTCGGACCGCCGGCGGTGGTACTCCCACCCGCCTCTCGCGTTCCGGCTACCGCTTGCAACCCGGTAGACGCTGAACCCGACGCCGAACGCGACCGGCCCCGCGTACAGTTCGCCGACTGTCGCGAAGAGGCCGACGTACAGCGGTGCTGCCGCCGCGCCGAACCCGAGCAGTCCGAGGCCCCACAGCCACCACTGTGATCGCATCACCGGACACTTCTCGGCCCACTGTCTTGTCGATTCCGGCATCGGACGATGTCGGTACAGTGAAAGGATCGTCGCGCGAACCGCCGGCTATGCGTGTTCTCCCCTTCGCCGTCCCGGGCGTCGTCGCCGCGCTCGGTGCGGGTATCCTCCTGTTCGCCGGCCGCGAACTGTGGTACGCGCTCCGTATCTACCGCGGCGATCCGACAGCCATCGCCGACGCGGTCAACGACCCCGGCCCGGTCGAACTGCAGGGCGTCGCACGGCCGGAGAACGGGACTGTCCGCTCGCCCTTTTCCGACAGCGAGTGCGTGATCTGTGAGTGGGAAGTCGAACGCGAGTACGCGAGCAGCGGGATGGGCGGAACCCACTGGGAGACGGAAGTCGACGGCCTGATGGGCGGTCCGTTCGCTCTGGACGACGGCACCGCCCGCTGTCGGGTCGAACCGGCCGGTTCGGACCGGCAGTTGCAACCACAGCGGGTGTCGGTCCCGGCGGGCACCGAACTCCCCGACCGCCTCGTCTCCTTCGCCGCCGACCACCCCGAAGTAGAGACCAGACCGACCGGCACGGGCGCGCCGCGGGCGGCCCACGACTATCGGTTCGTCGAGCGGCGACTAGACGCCGGCGAGACGTGTTTCGTCTACGGCTACGGCCACTACGACAGCGGTGTCGGGCGGGGTGCCGGCTGGGTCAACCTCGTCGTGAACGGCGACGGCGCGCGGCGGTTCCTGATCGCCGACACCCGCGCCCGCGGCGTGGCGTGGGAACTGGTCAAGACGGGACTCGGCGGCGTCGTCGTGGCGCTGGTCGTCCTCTTCGGCGCAGCGGTGGCGTACGCGATACTCGCGTAGGGAAGCGTGGCCGTGACCGCCGTCCTTTTGCATATCCCACCCGAACGGGGAGGTATGTCAGCCCTGCGTGACGCGTTGCGAGAGCTGCCCGAGCCGGTGTACGCCGACCTGCTGGAGAGCGAGGAGGCGTACATGCTGATCGTCGACCTCCCCGGAGCGACCGCCGACACCGTCGACGTGCGCGTCGAGGGCGGCCGACTGGTCGTCGAGGCCCGCCGGCAGAAGGACCTCCCCATCGAGTTCGAGTACGTCGAGGAGGACCGCGCGCTGTTTCTCGACGTCGAACTCCCGCTCCCGCCGGACGCTACCGGGAGCGGTGCCGAGGGGACCGTCGAGCGCGGCGTCCTCGAACTGCGGTTGCCCAAGCAGACCGCGGCACCATCGACCGATATCCCCATCGACGAGGGCTGATAGTGTTTATTGTAGCTGTTTACCGGTGCGACCGCCCGCATTCCGGCGGTCGATACCGAAACGACCTACAAGAAACACTATGAGGTGGGGTGGCACCTCGTGAACCTCCGCGCCTACCGGCGGTTTCTCACGGTCGTCCGCCAGTTCCTGCCGCTGGCACTGGCGTACGCCCGTGACCGCCACCGGTTCCTGCTGTTCGGGGCGTCCCGGCAGGTCAGCAGTCAGGAGCGCCGCCGCCGCGCACAGACGCTTTTGGACACGCTTTTGACCCTCGGCCCGACGTTCATCAAACTCGGGCAACTGCTGTCGACCCGCCCCGATGTCCTCCCGCCGGAGTACGTCGACGAGTTCTCCGCGTTGCAAGACAGGGTCCCGCCGGCCGACTGGAGCGAGGCACGGGTCGTCCTCGAAGACGCCGTAGGCCCGATAGACGAGCGGTTCAGCGACTTCGACGAGGAGGCTATCAGCGGCGCGAGCCTCGGACAGGTCTACTACGCCGAAGTCGACGGTGACCCGGTCGCGGTGAAGGTCCGCCGGCCGGGCATCGAGGACCTCGTCGAGGCCGACCTGAAGGTAATCAAGTGGTCGCTCCCGGCCGTGATGTGGTTCGTCGACGACGCCCGGTCGTTCTCGCTCCGGACGCTGGCCGACGAGTTCTCGAAGACCATCCGCGAGGAGATGAACTACGAGCGGGAGGCGGAGATGCTCACCGAGATACGGAGCAACTTCCGGGACAACGACGATATCCGCATCCCGCCGGTCGTCGAGAGCCACTCGACCGATCGCGTGCTGACGATGGAGTACCTCCCCGGGACGAAAATAAACGACCTCGACGGCTTGGACGAGAAGGGCATCGACCGCAGCGACCTCGCGGAGACGCTCACCCGCGCGTACTTCCAGATGATCATCACCGACGGCGTCTACCACGCCGACCCCC
>NZ_WPCA01000116.1 GCF_009741825.1 Halapricum sp. CBA1109 | reverse complement strand
GCTACGGCGGTGACCTCTCGCAGGGTGCGGCCAAGATAGAGAACGACAACTGCGTCGTGGGCCGAAACCCGCTTCGCGCGTCGCCCGTTCGTCGAGAACCACGACGTCGACGCGCCGGGCAACAAGGGCCTCGCCGAGGCGTTCATCACGACCATCCCGGGCTACCCGTTCCTCTACGACAACCACGCAAAGCCCGAGGGATCGGCCTTCGACGGTGGAAACCGCAACAACCTCGTCTGGATAGCCAACAACCTCGCCGGCGGCGAGTTGTACTTCCGGTACGACGACGCGAACAACCTCATCTACGAGCGGTACAACAACCTTCTGATGGGGATCAACCAGTCCGGCAGCCAGACCCAGCAGTGGGTGTACACCTCCTGGCGCAACCAGTCACTCAACGACTACTCGGGGAACAACAACGCCTACGTCAACGGCGACGGCTGGGTGCAGGTCACCATCCCGGCCGGCGACTACGTCGCGCTCGCGCCCTGACGACCCACACCCGTTTTTGCCGCCATTCCCGGTCTTCTTTTGTCTCACCCGCCGAATTGGGGGTATGACACGCGTCTCCGTCGGCGGACGCATCCACTTCGGGTTCCAGAACCTCTCGCTGGCCCACGACCGCCTCTACGGCGGCGTCGGCGCCACGTTAGACCAGCCCAGACTCGTCCTCGAGGCGTCCGTCGACGATCAAATCGTCTGTGACGGCGCGGACGCGACGGCCTACGTCGAGGCGGCCGTCCGAGCGCTCGACGTACCCGGCGCCTCTGTGACCGTCGCGGAGTCGCTCCCCCGACACGTCGGCCTCGGGAGCGGAACCCGGCTGGCGCTTGCCAGTCTCGTCGCCGTCGCCGGCGCCTACGACCGGACCGTCGCCGTCCGCGAGATGGCCCCGAAACTCGGCCGGGGCGGCCGCAGCGGCGTCGGTATCGCTACCTTCGACTCCGGGGGGTTCGTCCTCGACGCCGGTCACCCGACCGAGCGGTTCACGACCGACGCGCCGGCCGACGGCGAGTGGACGGCCCCGCCGGTCGCCGCACGGCACGACATTCCCGAGTCGTGGCGGTTCCTGCTCGTGACGCCGGCTGTCGAACGCGGCCGGAGCGGGACGCCCGAGGACAACAGCATCCGGTCGGTCGTCGAACGGGCCGACCCCGGCATCGCCGACGAGATAGCACAGGTCGTCGTCCGGCAGTTGCTCCCCGGTATCGCCACCGACGACCACGGCACGTTCGGCCGAGCGGTCGCCCGGTTGGGTCGGCTCAACGGTGCGTGGTACGCCGACGAACAGGGCGGGGTCTACCGCCCGCCGGCCGGCGAGGTGGTCGACGCGCTGGACTCGGTGCCGGGCGTCAGCGGCGCTGGCCAGTCCTCGTGGGGGGCCGACAGTGTACGGCGTCACCCACGCAGACGTGGCCGAGTCCGCCGCCGAGGCCGCCCGGGACGCACTGGATTCGGCTGGCATCGAGGGGACAGTCCGAGTCGCTCGACCCTGCAACGAAGGGGCACGCGTCGAGAAGTGACCGCCAGCCGGAAGTTTCGCGGCGACCGCAAGCTACTGTACCGGGCCACTCCTCGCCTCTCGTATGCCAGCGCTCTCCGGTATCTACGTCTATCCGATCAAGTCCCTCGACGCGCGGCCGCTGACAGCCGTCTCGGTCTCCCCGGAGGGGTCACTAGAGGGCGACCGACAGTACGCGCTCGTCGACCCGGACGGCGAGTACATCAACGGGAAGCGGACGGCCGCAGTCCACCGGGTCGACGCCAGTTACGACGACGACGGCGTGTGGCTCACCGAGGGTGACCGGCGAGCGCGGTTCCGCCTGCCCGCGGAGACCGAACAGGCGGCCGACTGGCTCGACCCGGTGTTCGAGCCGTCGGTGTCCGTCGTCGACGAGCAACCCCTCGGGTATCCCGACGACACCACCGACTTCGGGCCGACGGTCATCTCGACGGGGACGCTGGAGACGGTGGCCTCGTGGTTCGACGCCGTCGACGGCCCCGAAGAGATGCGGCGGCGCCTCCGGCCGAACCTGGTCGTCGACGCCGAACCGTTCTGGGAGGACCGCCTTTACGGGCCGCCCGGCGAGACGGTCCGGTTCAGCGTCGGCGACGCCGTCTTCGAGGGGACCAGCCCCTGTCAGCGCTGCGTGGTACCGAGCCGCGACCCCGACACCGGCGAGGCGATTCCGGGCTTTGGCGACCAGTTCGCACAGCGCCGCGAGGCGACCCTCCCCGAGTGGGCCGCCGGCGAGCAGTTCGACCACTACTACCGGCTGATGGTCAACACGCGGACGACCGAGGCGGGCCGCGGCGAGACGCTCGCCATCGACGACCCCGTCTCCATCGTCGCCTGAGCGGTCCGAACGGCCCACATTCAAGATGCCGCCCGCCGTCAGAACCGGTATGAACGTCGAGGGGACTATCCTCCGCGGCCGCGAGTTCGACCCCGTCGAGGGCCGGGTCGTCGTCGACGACGGCGAGATAACCGCTATCGAGGAGACCGACACCGACAGCGACGCCATCGTACTGCCGGCGTTCGTCAACGCCCACACGCACATCGGCGACTCCATCGCCAAGGAGGCCGGTGGCGGCCTCTCGCTCGACGAACTCGTCGCGCCGCCGGATGGCCTGAAACACCGACTGCTCGACGCCGCCTCCCGCGATGAAACGGTGGCCGCGATGCGCCGGTCGCTGCAGTTTATCGAGCGCTCCGGCACGGGCGCGTTCGTCGAGTTCCGGGAGAACGGCGTCCCGGGCGTCGAGATGCTCGCCGACGCCAGCCAGGGGCTTGCTATCGACCCGGTCGTACTCGGCCGCGAGACGGTCGACGCGATGGAGGCCGCGGACGGATTCGGGGCCAGCGGTGCCCGGGACGGCGAGTTCGGCGTCGAGCGCCGGGCGACCCGTGAGGCTGGCAAACTGTTCGGCATCCACGCCGGCGAGCGCGACAGCCACGACATCAACGGCGCGCTCGATCTGGACCCGGACTTTCTGGTCCATATGGTCCATCCCGAGGAGCTACACCTCCAGCGGTTGGCCGACGGCGGCCCGCCGGTCGTACTCTGCCCGCGGTCGAACCTCGTCACCGGTGTCGGCGTCGCGCCCGCCGCCGACCTCGTCGAGCGGACGACGGTCGCGCTGGGCACGGACAACGTGATGCTCAACAGCCCGTCGATGTTCAGGGAGATGGAGTTCGCGGCGAAACTGTACGACGTCCCCGCCCGCGAGGTGCTCCGGATGGCGACGGTCAACGGCGCCGAGATGGCCGGGCTGGACTGCGGTGTGATCGAGCGCGGCCGCCCGGCGCGACTGCTGGTTCTCGACGGCGACACCCACAACCTCGCTGGTGTGGAGGATGCCGTTCGCGCCTCGTGCGACGGGCCGGCGTCGACGACGTGCGAGACGTGCTGTTGCCTCGCTAGCGACGCGAGCGCACAAAAGACTATATTGGTCAATACCGTCTGTCACCGCGTGGCACAACGAACGTCAATAACTGACAGGATCGACTACGAGAACCGTGACGGGGTCGGTATCTGGATCATCGACGACCTGCAGGAGACGCTACAGTCCGGCGAGCTAGCGGAAGCGGAAGACCACTTCAGGGAGACGGTCACCGGGACGTCGATGTCCGGGGTCGTGATCGTCCTCGAAAACACCGAACTGGACGGCGAGACGATGGACCACGTCAACGAGAAGTGGACCGAACTCGGCGAAGTGACCGGTATCGACCGTACCGCTTACGTATCCGACGGGATAGAGCGATTGACTGTCGCCAACAAGAACGAGGCGCAGGGGATGGAAGCGACAGGTGTCGCTTCTCTGGACCGCGCCGTCGAGTGGGCCGCGGGGGACACGGACATCGTCTGAGTGGGGCGGCGCGGAAAGGAAAGCAATTACATCCTCGACCACGCGGTCTGAGACAGATGGACCAGACGTTCGTCGAGTTGCTGGAGCGGAACGCGGCCCACGCCGCCGAGTTCGACGACCGCTTCGATTCGGTTCAGGACAGCCAGTCCCCGCCGGTCGTCACCGTCTGCTGTTCTGACTCCCGGGTGTTGCAGGATCGGATGTTCGGAAACGAGACACCGGGTGAGATATTCACGTGCGGCAACATCGGCAACCGCGTCCTCCAGCGCACCGAGTCGGGGACAGTCGTCTCCGGCGACGTGCTCTATCCCATCGTCCACACCGGGACGGACACCGTCGTCGTCGTCGGCCACACTGGCTGTGGCGCGGTGACTGCCACCTACGACGACCTGACCGAGGGCATCTCGGACACCCCCGGCATCGAACACTGTCTCTCGCTTCTGAAACCCGCGCTCGAACCCGGCGTCGAGGCGCTCCCGTCGGGTCTGGACCGACCGGCGGCGATCAACCGCCTCGTCGAGTACAACGTCGACCGGCAGATAGACGCCCTGCTCGACTGTCCGGACGTGCCCGCGGAGACAACCGTCGTCGGCGTCGTCTACGACTTTCAGGACGTCTACGAGGGTCGCCGCGGCGAGGTCCACGTTATAAACGTCGGCGGCGAACGCGACATGGCGGCGCTGCGGGACGCCCACTCCGAGATTGCGACCGGATCGACCGCCTGTGGACGTACTGACTCAGCGGCTCTCGCGCTGTTGACTGTCCGTGGGATCTATCGAACGAGCTTCCCAAACGCCATAGCGAGCACCATCACCGAAACGTTGGTGGTAAGATTCTTTGTCTGTGGTACTGTACTTCCTTCTATGTCAGCAGAGACGGATGCACAGGGACGGCTGTACATCCCGAAGGAAGTGCGCGAGAAGTACGGCCAGCGGTATCACATCGTTCTGTACGAGGACAGGATCGAGTTGATTCCGGTCGCGGACGACCCGCTCACCGCTGTCCGCGAGGCGGCAGGCGATCTTCACGACGCATCCGTCGAGGAGATCCGAGAGGACATCGAGACGGCAGCGAAAGACGACGCCGCGGAAGCCGGCAGCGACAGATGACGGTGTACGTTGAGACGGATTTCCTGCTCGCACTCGCCAAGGATTCCGATTGGTTAGAAGGGTCCGCAGAGAGCGCCCTCGTCGAGTACGATGTCGAAACCTCACCGTTCTCGTACCTCGAACTCCTCCTCGCCCGGGAGCGTCACGAGTTCGACTACGTGCCGCTGATAGCGAATCTACTCGAACTCGTCCCCGTGGGAAGCGAGGCAGAGAAACAGGTCGTACTGAAAGCCGTCAACTACTACGATGAGGGGATGACGCCGTTCGACGCGTTCCACGCGGCGACTGCGGAGACTCGGGGGACGGCCGTCCTCTCGTCCGAGCGAGACTACGACGACATCGAGGTCGAACGAGTCCCGCTCGAACCGACCGACGACGAGTGACCTCGGCTACCGACTCTCGCGCTGTTCGAATCCGTTACTCGGTCAGGTCGGATGGCTCGATAGCCCCGTTATCGAGCAGTTCGCCGTCGAACGTCGTCAGTGTGGCGTCGATGTCTTCGGCCAGTGCGAGCAGCACGCAGTCCAGTGTGTAGAGAAGCGTCTCCTGTTGGAGACTGTACGCCTCTATCTGGTCACTGATCTCCGGCGCGTAGATGTCGACCCGTGAATAGACGTCAGCGATCACACCCTCGACTCTGTCCTGTTCGATCTGTTTCTTCTTGGTAAGCACCGACCGGAGTTCCATCAGGTTCAGAATCGAGGTACAGAAATCGTGATCCTGATTCAGCAGTTCCGTGGCCACGTCACCCCGAGCGGGTTCGTCTGTGAGACTGGCCACGAAAACGTTGGTATCGACGAAGACTTTCATCCGCGCTCTCGTACGTCACGGACCGCCTCTACGGAGTCGATGTCGATGTCCGCCAACCGACCGGACAACACATCGCCAAGCTGTCCGTCGTCGTCGTCGCCGTCTCGGCCACCCCGCCCCGGTGGTTCGACACTGTCGAGGTTCGCCTTCGTTCCCATACGAACACGTTGTAAATAGCGTCGTAAATCTCTTTCCACGTCTGAGGCAACGACAGCCGGACGGGACGCTACCGACTCTCGCGCTGTTCGACCTTGTTTAGTTCGATCAGCAGGCGGAAGACGGCCTTGACGAGGTTCGAGTCGACGTCGAACTGTTCGGCGTTCTCGCCGGCGCGGTCCATCACGGCCTGCTCTTGGTCCTCGTCGGTCGTTGGCAGGCCGCGTTCGTCTTTGACTTGTGCGATGGTGTCGGCGACGTAGGTTCGCTGGGCGATCTTCTCGACGATCTCGCGGTCGATGCTCTCGATCTCCTCCCGGAGTTCGTCCAGGCTCATATCGTCCGGGTTCCGGACTGTTGTGTCGTTGTTAGCCATGTCGATCCCGCTCGTTGCTCCCACGTCCTCGCTACTCCCTCTAATGCCTCCCGGTCGCCGACGGCGACGACGCTCGGCCCCGTTCCCGACAGCGAGACCCCCTCGACCAGCGGCATCGCCTCGACCATCGGTTCGGTCGAGAACTCCAGTGCCGCCGAGAACGCGAGGCCGTTGACGGTCATCGCGCGCCCGTACTCGCCGTCCAGCGCGAGGTCAGCGACGAGGTCGGCCATCGGTGCGATCTGTTCGCAGCGTTCGACGTCGGCGTCGGCGCTGAACGCCTGCTCGTCGGGGGTGTACACGAGCACGTCCCACTCGACTGTGTCCCGCGCCAGCAGGTCGTCGGTCGTGTTGTCGGTGACGGTGACGCCGCCGAGCATCGACGCCGAGGCGTCGTCGAACGCGCCGGTGACGGTGACGCCCACGTCGCGGGCGGCCATCACGCCGAGGCGGGCGGCGTCCTCGCGCGTCATCTTCTCGGTCTTTCCGAGAGCGTCGAGCGTCGCCATCACCGTGGCGTTGGCTGCCGCCGAGGAGGATTTGAGTCCCGAGGCCATCGGCACCTCGCTCTCTGTCTCGACGTGGCCGCCGGTGACGTCGGGGCCGCCGTGGGCGTCCAGCACGTACTCGACGCACGTCTCGATCAGTCGCGTGTCGGCGTCGTCGTCCTCGGCGACGGTTCCCGTGACGCCGTCGCCGTCGGTGTGTAACTCGACCGTCGCAGTGGTGTACTCCTCGATGGCGAACGCCGATCCGGTGCCGGTCGCGAGGGCGTTGAGAATCGTCCCCGCCGCCGGCGCTCTCGCCTGTCCGTGCATGGGTAGCCGTCCGCGGGTCGGTACTATATCGGTGGTGGTTCGGTCCCGGAACGGGGTGTTTTTGGCCCTCGGCCGGCGACATCGAGGTATGAGTGCCCGCAGCGACGTCGCGCCCTCGACGCTGGGCGTCGAGTTGACCGAGGACGGCATCGCCGTCGAGTACACTGACGGCCGGACCGTCTTCTACCACGGCGTCCCGGAGAAAGTCCACGGGACCTTAGAGAGCGCCCCCGGCAAGGACGTCCACGTGTTGGTGACCGACCCCGGCGAGACGGAGGGTGTCCTCGTCTACGTCAACGACCTCCGGACGAACGACGACATCTTGGAGTCGACCGGCGTCGGCCGAGTGATGCTGGACAAGGGCGAACAGGCCAGCGTCTTCCCCGGCGTCACCGTCGAGCGGACGGGATTCCGCTTCGCCGTCGACGTCGACTGGGGGGCACTGGAGGGCCGCGTGTTCGTCTTCGAGGAGGACGAGATGGGCGAAGCGAGCTACGAGATAGTTCCCGAAGAGAGCTAGCCTCGTAGGCGACGAACGCGAACAGACCGCCGACCGAGATCCCCATCACGCCGACGTACGCTCCGATGACGCCGTCTGCTGCTACGAACGAGAGGACGCCGCCGCCGGCGGCACCGACGGCCAGCAGGCCGGCGACGAGCCGGACCGTCCGGTTGCGCTCGCGGTCGAGCGTCGGGTCGGGCGTCGACTCGATACCGGCCTCGACGGCGTCGAGGACGGCCGGCGCGTCGCTCGCGGGCACGAGGAAGTACCACGGGACCGTCCCGATGCGGCCCGGACTCTGCGGCCGGACGACGACGAGCGGTCCGACGCGATGGGTGCGGACGGACGCGACGTCCGCGATGGCTATCTCCCGATACCGGGTGTCGATGGTGCCGCTCTCGGGGTCGACCCGTCCCGACACCGAGCAGACCGACGCGAGAAGCGTCGCCGCGACGCCGGCGAAAAAGAGCGCGTACAACGCTATCGGGTCGACGAACGTGGCGACGATGGTCACGGCGGCACCGACGGCCGCGAACGCGAGTGCCTGCCGGACGTCGAACCACCAGAGCGACCAGTCGTCGAACAGCGCCGGCCGCTGGTCGGGGTCCCGGAGCGGCCAGAGGTATAGAACCGATATCGGGCCACCGACCAACGCCAGCAGTGCCACCAGTGCGGTTACTTCGGTGTTGCCGCTGACGAGCACGACGAACCCGATGGTGAGGACGACTGCGCTGTACGGTCCGAACAGCAGCGCCGCCGCCGCGGCGGTGAGCGCGCGGAGCCACGGCTCGGTCGTGCTGTCGTAGCGCCACGCGACCGCCGTCCCGTCTCCGGCTGCGTCGGCGGCGTCGGTCATCACTGGATGTACGAGGGGTCCTCGGCGTCGCAGGTGTCCTCGTGCGTGCGGGCGTCATCCTCGTCGTCGAACAGCAGGCCACAGTGTTCACACTCGAACCAGGTCGTGCCGTCACGCTGTGTCGTGGCCACCATACACGATAGTATCGTCCGTAAAAATATCAGTGTTACTCACTGACGATTGCAACGCTGAAGAGCGTGGGTGCCGAAGGCGGAATATGAACGGAAACGGGGTGACGCTCACCGTCGCCGGCGCGCGGAAACGGGACGCCGGGCGCGGCATCGCGCGGCTTCCGGAACCGGTCCGGAGCCGTCTGGGCGTCCTCAGCGGCGACTCGGTGATCATCGAGGGCGAGCGACAGACAGTGGCGAAGGTGTGGCCCGACGACGGCGAGGAGAACGTCGTCCGCATCGACGCCGACACGCGGACCAACGCCGGCGCGACAATCGGCGACGAGGTGCGGGTCGCG
>NZ_WPCA01000008.1 GCF_009741825.1 Halapricum sp. CBA1109 | reverse complement strand
CGAGGACGAACACGATGTCGACGGCCGGCGCGGGCCGGTCGAGAGCGGTGGGGCCGCCGTCGGTCGCCGTCGCGTTCGGCGCGGTCGCCAACTGCTGTTCGCCCGGCGTCTCGGCGACGCTGCCGACTGTCGCGTCCGAGGGCGCGCCCGCCGTGAGCGTCGCCAGCACCGCGAGCGCTACCACGGCGAGGGTCGCCCCCGACGCCAGTATCGATGCCGCCCGTCTGTCCGTCAGTGGTCGTGACACACCGGGAGTAGGCTGCCGATGGAGGTAGTAAACGGAGGCTTACCACGCTCGTGCCGGACAGCGGAGCGTTCGCTTCCGTGCGTGAGGATACCTGTCACGCTAGCGTGGAGGCCGTCTCCGTGGGCGGGTAACCGTGTCATAACTACGGCCCGCCGGCGACTGGAACGGCCAATGAGCGCACGTTCCCGCCGACCGACTGGTCACCCGACACGACTGCCGCGGCCGGGCGCGACGCCCGTCAGATACCGGCGGACAGCCACGCCGCGCGCTGCGCGATGAGCGGGACGACGCGGTTGTTCCAGCGGTTCCTCTCGCTGGTCGGCCCGAAGATGCTCGGGACGCTCATCGCCGTCGTCTCGACGCCGGTCATCGTCCGCTTGCTCGGCCCGGGCGGGTACGGCGACTACGCCGTCCTGCTATCGATGTACTCGCTGTACATGATTCCGATCAGCGCGGCCGTCACCGAGGGCGTCCAGAAGTTCGTCGCCGAGAATCGCGGGGACGGCTGGGTCGAACGAGTCCTCCAGTTCTATCTGGTGCTCGCCCTCACGCTGGGGGTTCTCGGGAGCGCGCTCCTGTTCGTGCTCACACGGCTCGGCGTCGGCACCGTCTTCGGCGACGGGTTCACCGCGTACCTCTACGTCCTCGCGGCGTTCGTCCTCGTCGGTCAGTGTCGCGCCCTCTCGATGCACACGGTACTGGGATTCGGTCTCGAACACGTACAGGGGCCCCTCGGCGTCGTCAAGAAGGTTCTCACTGTCAGCGTCGGTATCGGCCTCGTCGCCGGCGGCTTCGGCGTCATCGGGATGCTCGCGGGCCACATCCTCGCCAACGGTGTGGTCGCCGTCGTCGCCGGCGCGGTCGTCCTCCGGCGGATATCGCTGCGCCGACTGCTCGCGCTCCCGCGGTCGATTCCCTATCGGGAGTTCCTCTCTTTTAACGTGCTCAACGTCGTCCTCGTCCTCCTCGTGATGTCGCTGTTCCACGTCGACGTGGTGATGGTTCGGACGCTCGTCGGCGGGGCGGAGACGGGCTACTACAAGGCGGCGCTCGCGCTCGCGGAGTACATCTGGATCGTCCCCATCGTCCTCCAGACGCTACTGTTACACTCCAGTTCGAGCCTCTGGAGCGAGGAACGGTACGAACAGATCACGGAACTGGCCGGGCGGATCACCCGCTACACGACGCTTTTGGTCCTGTTGATGGCCGTCGGTCTCGCGTCGCTTGCCCACCGGGTCGTCCCGCTGTACTACGGCCAGCAGTTCGCGGTGGCGACGACGCCGCTGCTGTTGTTGCTCCCCGGTGCCGTCGGGTTCGCCGTCGCCCGGCCGTTGCAGGCCATCTGTCAGGGCTCCGGCCGCCTGCGGCCGCTGCTCGCCGCCGTGGCTGTCGCCGCCGTGACAAACGTGGCGCTGAACGCGGCTCTGATACCCGCCTACGGTATCGCCGGAGCGGGGATCGCTACCAGCGTCGCCTACGGGTCGATGTTCGTCCTGCTCGTGGCGACGGCCAGACACATCGGCTACGACCCGCTCGTGGACTTCCGCGTGGGCCGCATCGCGGTGACCGCACTGGCGACCGGAGCCGCGGTCGTCTGGACCGACAGCCTGTTCGATACCGACGTGCTGGCGCTGGTCGTCGTCCCGGTCGTCGGGCTGGCGGTGTTCGCCGCCGCCGCGCTGCTGTCGGGCGCGCTCGACCGCGAGGAGGTCCTCGCCGCCGTCGACCGGCTACCGCTCCCGTTCGCGGGGAACCCAGTGGCGTAGCGATAGTATACTTATATTAGTCCCCCTCGGGGAATCGAGCATGGACCTGAAGGGACATCTGTACAGGCTGCTCCCGGGGAGGCTCCAGCCCCGGTGTAAGCGGGCGTACCTCACGCTCAGCCCGACCCGACTGACACCGGGGAACATCCAGCGGTCGCTCTCGTCGTCGCTGTTCGACAACGACGCGGCCTACCGCTCGTACCTCGCGGAGCTAGACGAGTCCCCGTTCACCGAGTATCGGACGGTGATGCGGGATCGATACGACGAACACGTGGGGACCCAGACGACCAACGAGCAGAAGTCTATCTCCGGGGGCTTAGACGACACGGCGGCCCGGAACCTCTACGCCGTCGTCCGGTCGCTGCAACCGTCGGTCGTCGTCGAGACTGGCGTCCACTACGGGCACTCGACGGCGTACATCCTCGCGGCGCTGTCCCGGAACGGGCACGGCCACCTCCACTCCGTCGACCCGGTCGCCGCGAGTAGCTGTCCCGGGGACACCGAGGAACCGGGGTGGCTGGTCCCCGAGACGCTGCGGGACGACTGGACCCTCCACGTCGGCCGGAGCCAGCGGGTCTTGCCCGAACTGCTCCCCGAACTGGGAAGCGTCGACCTCTTCTTACACGACTCGGACCACAGCGCCCCGTGTATGCTGTTCGAGTTCGAACTCGCGTGGGAGTGGCTCTCCGAGCGAGGGCTGCTCGTCTCCGACGACATCCACTGGAACGACGCGTTCCCGACGTTTCTCGACCACCGCGACGGCGACGCCGGACGGCTCTCGCTGAACGCCGGCTACGTCCGCCCCTCAGGACGACGGTGACCGCGAGGGCGTCCGCTCACCGGTGAGCACGCGACCGGTCGCCACCACCTCGACGGCCGCCAGCGGGAACGAGTCCGCCGGCGGCGTCCGCTCGGTCAGCCCCGCCGCGAGTCCGACAAGACCGAACCCCTTCACGACGAAGAAGTCGGCCGCGCCGGCGACGCCGCGCTTGCGGGCGACGACGGCGAACGCCGCGATAGAGAGCGCGAGCCACGCGAGGCGGAGCGGCCGCGAGCGGAGCGACCCGACTCCCAGACAGAGCCAGCCGAACAGGCCGAGTTTGTACTGCTGGCGGGCGAGCAACCGCCCGAGTATCGGCGGCGAGCGGAGCCACTTCCTGACGGTCTGTCCCGGCGCGGTGTAGTAGCCCTGTCGCCACCGCCGGAGTGGTTCGGTCGCGGCGTCCTCGTGGTGGTGTATCGCCGACACCGCCGGCAGCCGCACCAGTCGATGGCCGGCGGTCCGGAGTTTGAACCCCACGTCGATGTCCTCGTACCCCGGGAGGAAGGGGTCGAAGCCGCCGACCGAGCGGAGCACCGCGGCGTCGTACAGCATCACGCCGCCGATCTTCTCGACGTCGACGACCTCCTCCTGTGTGGACTCGTCGAGACAGCCCTCGGCGGCCACGGCGTCGGTGTCCCGGAGGTACGCCAGCGCCGCCGGGAGCCACTCCTCCGTCAGCGTCATGTCACCGTCGATGTGGAGGACGTACTCGCCGGTGGCGACCTGATCGCCGACGAACCGGCCCGCGCCACAGGAGACGGTGTGCTCCTCGGGGATGCGGAGGACGGTGACGGGGTACTCGCTCGCGTACTCGACGGTCCTATCTGTCGAGGCCGAGTCGACGAGGATCACCTCGAACTCCTCGACCGACTGGCAGGCGGCGATCACCGACGCCAGACACTCCCGGACGTGGTCGGCCTCGTTCTCGGTGATGACGACGACCGACAGCGTGATCGCTCCCGGTTCGGCGGCCGTCGTCGGATCGACGGTCATCGGTCGCCCCCCGCGAACTCGCCGTCGGTCACACGGCGCTGTTCGACGTGTTCGGTGCCGTCCGGTGTGACCAGTGTCGTGTTCTCGACGCGGACTGTCGCGTCTCTCAGGACCAGTGGCGCCCCCGTGACGTCGATTCGGGAGTCGACGACTCGACCCCCCTCGCAGCCCCAGAAGTGGATGCCGTCGCGGTCGTCGCCGGTCGCTGTGATCTCACAGTCCCGGAACACCGTCCCGTCGCGGCCCTCGACGAGGACGGTCCGGCCAGCCGCGCTCTCGCCCGTCATCGTCACCCCCTCGAACGTGGCCGTCCCCGGATGGTCACTGTTGTCGGGGAACACTCTGATCGCGGGGGTGTCGTCGCGGTCGACCGTTATCTCCGTCCCGGTGACCGTCGCGCCGCCGTTGGTCTCGTGGAAGACGACGCCGCCGTGGGTGAACCGCGAGTCGGCGGTGATGCGGACGAGGCAGTCTTCGATGCGCTGACCGTGGCCGCTGCGGAGCCTGAACCCGCGGGCGTTCGCGCTCGGGCCGGCGTCGGTCGTCGGCGGCGGCGCGTCGCTGATGCTCTCGACGTTCACCGCTGTCGACCCGACTGATCCCAGACGGACGTTCGCGATGTTGTTGTTCCGGTAGGTGCCGCCCTCGACGTGGACGACGCCGCCCGCCCCGTCGGCGAGGCCGGGCGCGGACGCGTAGAGCCCGTTGTCCGTGAACGCCTGTACCGTGCAGTCACGGAAGCGGAGTTCGCCCGCGTGAGATTTCCCGACGTACACGCCCGTCAGGTACTCGTCGTCGTCGCGCGCCCCGATGTCGAGGTTCCGGACGAGGGCCGTGGCGTCGGCGTCCAAGACGTCGAACCGGAACAGCGCTATCTGGCCGTCACAGCCCCCAGCGGCAGTGACGTTCGAGACGGTCGCGTCCCCTGCGGCGTTGACCCTGACGATGCCGCCGACCGAGTCGTCGGTCAGGTCGAGGTGGATTCGGTCTATCAGGAGGTCCTCGACGCCGTCGAACAGGAGGTACGACTCGCCGCTGCCGAGACAGCGGTCGCCGGAGGCGACGAACGCGGGCCGCTCGGACCCGGCGGCGGCGATACCGAGGTTCCGATAGCCCGAGAGGTCGGTCGGTTCCAGCCGGTACTCCCCGGCGGGAAACGACAGGAGCGTGTCGTCGCCGGCGTGGGCAGTCAGGAAGTCAGTTATCGGCTCCTCGCCGTCGGGGTCAGCGCCGTTCTCGACGGCGTCGACGACGGTGCCGAACGCGTCGGCGTGCCGCGGTCCCGACCCGGACGGTTGGGGGTCAGCGACGGCAGTCCCGTCGTCCTCGTCGGGCCCCATACCGCCCAGAATCGACAGCCCCACGAGCAGTCCACCGAGCCCGCCGATACCACCCCACGTCAACAGCTCCCGTCGCTCGAACTCCCGTCGCTCGATATCCATGTACCTGCCCGCTAGGGGTGGGGCCGGATTGTTATGCCGTGGCTATCGGTCCTCGGGGCCCGAGACGCCGACAGCCGCCGGCGTTCAGTTGGTCCGGGAGCCGTCGTACCCCGGGATGATGTCGCTGTACGTGACGGCCGCGTCCGCGCCGTAGTGGTTCGACCCGAAGGAGACGTTCGTCCACGAGGAGTTGTTCGGCTGGATGATCGCCTGCCCGGCCTGATCGGTCGGTCCGTCGGCGTCGGGCGCGTTCGGGTTGAAAAACCAATTGTCGGTGATCAACGCCTCGTCGTCGGGGGCATCCCTGATGACGACGATGTGGTTGACGTTGTCGTCCCACTCCCGTCGCACCGTCTCCACCACGTTGTTGTGGATCTCGTAACGGTCGCCGGCCGGTTCGTGGGCGTCAATGTTGTGCAGGACTTCCATCGGACCGAAGTGGTTGTACCGGCAGACGTAGCCGGGGTTCGACCCACCGGTCGCCACCGAGTGGCGGTTGTAGTTGAAATAGTTGTACTCGATGACGGGCATCCCCGCGTCGACGGTGATGCCGTAGCCGAGGCCGCTCTTGTTGTTCTCCCTGACGACGTTGTGATGGAAGTGCGCGCCGTCGCCGCTGTCGGCCTGTATCCCGTGGTGGGAGAAGCCCCACACCTCGCAGTTGTCGATTTCGCCCGCGCCCATCGTCTGTGCGCCGCCGGCACTGGAGTCGCCGCCCCAGTCGTCGCCGGGGTGGGGACCGCGGACTCGGACGCCAGTCAGCCGTGAGTCGCCCTCGAGGCTGAGCAGTTCGCCCGGTTCGTCGTCGGTGTACAGCAACGCGCCGGCGGACCCGTCGACGCCGCGGTCCGACGCCAGCGTAACCCCGTCCGGGATGTCGTACTGCCGGTTCCCGAGGTCTATCTGTTCGTTGCTGGGGACGAAGACCACGTCGCCGGACCCGGCGCTCGACAGCGCGTCGTCGAGTCCGCCGGCCGTCGTCACGACGGTGTCTGCCTCCGAGCGAGCGACCGTCGCGTCGTACCCCGGGCCGCCGCCGACGACTGGCCCCGTCTGTGTCGTCGTCGGCTCCGCTTCCTCGTCCTGCCACGGGAAACCGCCCTTCCAGCCGTCGCCCGTCGCGCCGGGCTGTGGGTAGTAGTCCAGACTCGACGGCCCCCCGTCGACGAAGGCGTCGGCTTCGCCCTCGATAGTCACGTCGAGGACGAGGTTGTCGAACTCGTAGGCGTGGCGCTCGCCGGGGTCGACGCGACCTGCCGCCTTGGTCCCATCGTCGCTCACCCAGTGGAAGTCGGGCTCGATAATCGCGCCGTCCAGCGTCGTCGCCACCATCTGGGCGTCGTCCTGCACTTCGAGGTAGTAGTCCGCCCACGAGTCGCCGGTCCCCTCGAAGGAGTAGGAGTGTTCACGCTCCACGTCGACCTGCTGCCACGGGAAGCCGCCCTTCCAGCCGTCACCGGTCGCGCCGGGACGCGGGTAGTAATCGAGGTCCGACGGTCTGCCGTCGACGAGGGCGTCTGCCTCACCGTCGATTGTCACGTCGACCACGAGGTTGTCGAACTCGTAGGCGTGGCGCTCGCCGGGGTCGACGCGGCCCGCCGCTTTCGTTCCGTCCTCGCTCACCCAGTGGAAGTCAGGTTCGACGACGGCGCCGTCCAGCGTCGTTGCGATCATCTCGGCGTCGTCCTGCACTTCGAGGTAGTAGTCCGCCCACGAGTCGCCGGTCCCTTCGAAGGAGTACGAATGCTCGCGCGTCTCGGGCGGTTCCTCGCCGGTCAGATCGTAGGCCGTCACCTCGGTCCCGTCGAGAAACAGCGTGTAGTCGCCGTCCATCGGCGAGAACGACTCGACGTCGCCCCAGAAGTCGAAGGTGTCGCCGTCGGTGTTGGCCGTCTCGCCGGTCGCCGTCCAGGTGCCGTCGTCGTTCTCGACGACGGTGTCTTCGGCCTCGGCGGCGTCGCTCTCGGCGTCGCGCACGGCGACCATCCGGTCGGTGGTCGTCACCGAGTACGTCACCGAGGACTCGGTGCCCGCGACGACCGTCAGCCGCTTGGCCGATACGTCCGAACTGTCGCCGTAGTTGATCCGGACGCTCGCGTCGCCGTCGACGTCCAGTCCGGCGAGTTCGCCGCTGAACCGGTAGGCGTCCACGTCGCGGTGGACGGCGCCGGACGCGCTGCCGTCGCCGAGGGTGTCGTTGCCCTCCGTCGACTCCCCGTCTGGGGTGATCGATCCGGTGACGCTGACCTCGTAGTCGGTCTTGCCGCGGCTGACGGTCCCGTCGAAGACGATGCTGTTGGGGTGGTCGGACGTGTCGCCCACGACCGTCCCGGCCGCGAGGGTGCCGACGAGGCCGGCCGTCCCGACCTGCATCAGGCGGCGCTTGCTGATCGACGGTCGCTCGGCTGTCTCGTCACTGTCGGTAGGGTCGCCATTCGAGGGTGGCATAGCTCGGTATGATGTACTTACTGTAAAGGCCGTTGTGACGGGGAAGAGACCACTGAGGCTCCGGTACGGTCGTTTAGTATCCAGCTACCGATCAGTTGGTCACCACCGGCCGTAATTTCCATCGCGTGACGGATCGGATGCGTCTGTGCGCGATACGGACTTCCTACCGCCGGGCCGACGAGATGCGTCGAACGCCGACAGGACAGTATGAATCTTCTACCGACCGGTAAGGACAGGATACCTTTCCGGACGGTGGCTGAGAACCCGACGGATGGACCGACACGACGCGGCGGCCACCGACCGGTGGCCCGACAGCGTGGAGCGACGACGACGGCCCCGGCGGTGGCGACTCGTCCCGCCGGCGGTGACGCCGGTTCGGGCGAGCGACGTCGCCGCGGGTATTCGGGGGCAGTGGGCCGGCCGCGGCCGCCGGCAGTTCCGCGAGGAGATAGCTGGGTTTCTCGACGCCGAACAGACCGCGACCTACACCTCCTACCGGCGGACGCTGGCCGGCTGTTTCCACGAACTCGCCGTGGCCGACGACGACGGGCGCGACACCGTCCTAATCCCGGCGTTCTGTAGCGCCGACTTCCCCGAAGCCATCGAGGGCGTCGGCCTCGAGCCGCGGCGCTACGACATCGACCCCGAGACGCTCGCGTTCGACCCCGACTCCCTGCGCGAGGGGCTGGAGACGGACCCGCTGGCCGTCGTCTCGATACCCGTGTTGGGCTACGGGTCGCCGATGGACGAGTTGGTCGAGCGCTGCGGGGACCCGTACCTCGTCGAGGTGCTGGGGTACGCGCTCGGGACGGAGTACGACGGGCGGCGACTCGGCACGTTCGGCGACTGCGCGGTACTGAACTTCCAGCAGGGGAAACCGCTACCGGTCGGCGGCGGGATGGTCGTCGCCGGAAACGACGAGTTATCCTTCCGCGACGCGGGGCGGGACCCGGTCGACCCGAACGTCGCCGCGCTGGCGGGCTACGCCGCCTTGGGCCGCCCGCGGCCGTACTACGCCTACGCGGCCGTCCGCGACGCGTTCGACGGCGTCGGCGACCGGGCCACGACCCACCCCGACCCGAAGTTCGCGGTCGACTACGACCCGCCGTTCGAGACCATCTCGGACTTCCAGGGGACCGTCGCATCCCGGGTGTTCGGCCGCCTCGACGCCCACCGCCGGGCACGCGAGCGGACGGCGACGCACTACCGCGAACAGCTATCGTCCTGCCCGGGGGTGAGCGCCGTCGAGGCGGTCCCGGGGCTGTCGAACTGCCAGCACGTCCGCTACCCGCTCGTGGCCGAGACGACGGCGCTGCGTGACCGGATCAAGACGGCGCTTGCGGACGCCGGCATCGGGGCGACGCCGCTGTACGACTGGCCGGTCCTCGACCCGGAGACGTTCCCGGGTGGGGCGTCCCTCCAGCGGCGGATTCTCACGCTCCCGACCCACCCCTACGTCGACGACCGGGACAGGCGCTTGGTCGTCGAGACAGTCCGAGAGGTCACCGCTGGCGGCCGGTAGGCGGGCCATAACTTACCCGCTCTCAGCCCGGGTTCGGGTATGCACGAACCATCGGCGGCGGTCGTCCCCGGCGTGGAGACGGCGGGGTCGCTGAGCACCGTCCGGTCGCTGGGTCGGATGGGCGTCCACACTATCGTCGCCTCGGAGCACGAACGGCCGCCGTCGGCCAGTTCCCGCTACTGCGCGGAGACGAAACGGGTCCCCGAGCCGGAGGGAGATCTACACGGCTACCGGGACGCGTTGCTCGACCTCGCATCCCGGGAAGACGTGGGACTGATCGTCCCCGTCAGAGAGCCCGACGTGTACGTCCTCGCGAAGTACCGCGAGTCATTTTCCGAGCACCTCGACACGCCGTGGCCGACATTCGAACAGTTGCTTTCCGTCCACGACCGGGTGCGGTTGTTCGAGGCGGCCGAGCGGGCCGGCGTGACCGTCCCAGAGACGGCGCTGCTGGACGACATCGAGGACTGGGAGCGCGAGCGCATCGTCAAGGGCCGTTACGCGGTGCTCACCGAAGACACCACTGAGGACGTCCCCGAGGGGCGATTCGAGTCCCCGCCGAAGACGCTGTTTCTCGACCCCGGCCGCCGGCCCGACGTCGACGCTATCGTCGAGCGGATGGGCCACGTCCCGATCGCCCAGTCGTACGTCGACGGGACGGAGTTCTGTTTCCGGGCGCTTCGCCACGACGGCGAAGCGGTCGTAACATCACAGAAGCGGCTGATCAGAGGGTACAAGTACAGCCGCGGGCCGAGCGTCTACCACGAGGCCGTCGACATCCCGGCGCTGGAAACCGCCGGCCTCGCGTTGTTGTCGGAACTTGAGTGGGAGGGGATAGCGTCGGTCGGCTTCATCCGCGACAGTTCGGGGGCGTTCAACCTCTTGGAGATCAACCCACGCATCCCGTCGAGCCTCCCGGTCGACATCCACGCCGGCGTGGACTACCCCCGATACTGGTGGCAGCTAGCGACCGGGGCGGCCGTCGACGCGGACCGCCACTACGACAGCGGCGTCGCGAGCCACCTCCTCCGTGGCGAGGCCGTCCACCTCCACAGCGTCCTCAGAGAGGAGTACGCGCTGGCGGAGCGACCGTCGGCCGCGGGAACGCTCCGGGATATCGCCGTGTCGCTGTACCGCCAACCCAACTTCGACTACCTCAGCCTCGACGACCCCGCGCCGTTCGTCCGGGACTGGCTGAACGTCGGGCGGGGACTGCTCGGTGTCGATAGCTGACGGCGAGTGCCTACCGGACCCGCGCCGCGGCTTCGGCCATCGTCTCGATGCGGAGGCCGTCGCGCTCACGACACTGGGCCGCGTACTCGACGATAGCGTCCACGCGCCGGGCGTCGCGGGGCGTACACAGGTTGTTCGGGTGGAGCCACATATGGAAGACGCCGTCCGTCTCTGCGGCGCGGTCGATACCGTTTCTGGCCTGTCTGACGATCGGATCGCCGCCGATTGCCGTCGCCACCGTCCGCGCCCACCCCTCGAACCCGAAGAGGAACAGCGACGGCGGGACGTCGACCAGTCCGTACTCGTCGACGGTCGGTTCGACCATTGAGGGACGGGCGGTCAGGGCGTCCCGGAGTTTCGCGGCCGCCCGACCCGCGCCGGTCGCGGGCGCGGACTCTCTGCTCCGGTAGCAGGTGAAGCCGGCGTCGGCCACTCGGTCGCGGTGGCCGACGGCGTTGCGCGGGAAGACGATGGAGTCGTACTCGACGCCGAACCGCTGGGCGGCGTCGCTGGCGGCCGCTAGCTCCGCCGCCGCTATCTCCGGCGTGACCCGCGGATCCCCGAAGCGGACGTGCGAGAAGGTGTGACAGGCGATCTCGTGGTCGTCGTCGACGGTTTGACGGACGAGGTCGACGCCGAACCGCAGGTCCGGACGGTCGCGCCAACTCGTCCGTTCGCGGTCGAACCAGCCGTCGATGGCGGGGAGGTCGGCGTGGACGCCGTCACACGAGTCGAGCATCAGGTGGCCGACGACGGCCCACGTCGCCGGCACGTCGTACCGGTCGAAGATATCCAACAGCGTCAGCCACCCCTCCCGTCCGGCCTCGACGCGGGGTGTCGGCGGGTCCGGCAGGTCGTGAAACCCCCAGCCCAGTTCCGCGTCGACGGAGAAGACGACCGCACCCACTACCGGGACACCTCGTGCATACACCGGCCGTTGGACGCGATTGCGGTAGTTATCGTCCCGCTACTGAGGGGGTCACAGACGGGCTATCGAGCGCGGCGGCGTCAGTGAGAGCTTACCGGTAACAAGCCGGGAATAACAATCCCGACAGCGGGCGGATCTACGGGCGTGCAATCAGATCAGCGACGACCGCCGGCCGGGGCCGAACCGCCGGCAGTAACGCCGGAGTACCGACCGCGGACGACCCCGCCGACTACCGGGGGGAGACGGGCGTGAGCGACGAACTGCGGGCCGGCGTGATCGGCGTCGGAAGTATGGGGCAACACCACGCACGCGTGTACAGCGAACTGCCGGGGACGACGCTCACCGGCGTGACGGACACCGACGCAGAACAGGGCTTGTCGGTCGCAACCGACTACGGCGCGACGTATATGAACCGGCGTGACCTGCTCGACGCCGTCGACGTGGCCTCGGTGGCTGTGCCGACCCGGTTCCACGCCGACGCCGTCGAGTCGTGTATCGAGGCGGACGTGGACGTCCTCGTCGAGAAGCCCTACGTCGACGACCGGGACCGGGGCCGGGAACTGGCCCGCCAGGCCCGGGAGGCCGGCGTCACGCTACAGGTCGGCCACATCGAGCGGTTCAACCCGTCTATCACGGTCCTCTCGGACATCGTCCCCGACTTAGACGTCGTCTCCATCGACATCGACCGCCTCGGGCCGCCGCTGGCGCGGGAGAACGACGACAACGTCGTGATGGACCTGATGATCCACGACATCGACATCCTGCTGTCGCTCGTCGAGGGGGACATCGAGTCGCTGTCGGCGGTCGCCCGCGACGACCGACACGCCACGGCCCAGTTCGAGTTCGACACCGGTGCCGTCTCGACGGTGACGGCGAGCCGCCTCACCCAGCAGAAGGTGCGGACGCTCTCGATAACGGCCGAGTCCTGCCGAGTCAACGTGGATATGATCGGCCAGACCGTCGAGATACACCGCCGGTCGCTGCCGGAGTACGTCGAGGCCGACGGCGACATCCGCTACCGTCACGAGAGCGTCGTCGAGCGCCCGATGGTCGAGAACGGCGAGCCGCTGAAAGCCGAACTCTCGTCGTTCGTCGACGCCGCCGAGAACGGGACCGAACCGCTCGTCACGGCCGAGGACGCCCTCGACGTACTGGAGGTCGTCGAACGGGTCGAGGGGATGGCGTTCCCGCCGGTGCCGGAGGTGACCCGTCCGTGAGCGAGTCCGTCACCGACCGACCCGGGCTGTACGGTGCGAGCGACGACGAGGAGTCCCAGCGGACGGCGTTCACTGCCGGCGACGTGCCGGTCGCCGTCTACGGCCTCGGGAAGATGGGCCTCCCGCTGGCGGCCGTCTACGCGAACGTGACGACGAACACCGTCGGCGTCGACGTCGACCCCGACGTGGTCGAGACAGTCAACGCGGGCCGCTCGCCGATCCAGCGCGAGCCCGGACTGCCGGGACTGGTCGCCGCGAACGTCGACGGAGGGAACCTGCGGGCGACGACCGACGGCGCCCAGGCGGCGGCCGACGCGGCCGTCCACGTCCTTATGGTCCCGACGCTGTTGACCGAGGAGCGGGAGCCGGACCTCTCGATGCTCGACACGGTCGTCTCGACCGTCGCCGAGGGGCTCTCGCCCGGCGACCTCGTCGTCGTCGAGTCGACGGTTCCGCCGCGGACGACCACTGACCGCGTCCGGCCGCGACTGGCCGAAGAGAGCGGTCTCGACCCCGGGGAGTTCGGCGTCGCGGCCTGCCCCGAGCGGACGGTCAGCGGGCAGGCCATAGCGGACATCCGCGGGACCCATCCGAAGGTCGTCGGCGGCGTCGACGCCGAGAGCACGCGGGCCGCGGCGCTGGTCTACGGCGAGATCAGCGACAACGAGGTGCTGCGGACGGACGCGACGACCGCCGAGGCGGTCAAGGTGTTCGAGGGCGTCTACCGCGACGCGAACATCGCCGTCGCCAACCAGCTAGCGATGTACAGCGAGGAGTTGGACATCGACGCAACGAGGCCATCGACGTCGCCAACACTCAGCCGTTCTGTGACATCCACGACCCCGGGCCGGGCGTCGGCGGCCACTGCATCCCGGTGTACCCGTACTTCCTCAGCGGCCAGTTCGACGCCGACGCGTCGGTGCTGAGGGCCGCGCGCGAACGGAACGACGCGATGCCGGCCGTCGCCGCCGAGATGGTCGAGGCGATACTCGAGTCCGAGGGCGTCGATATGGAGGGCGCGCGCGTGCTCTTGCTCGGCGTGACCTACAAGGCCGATATCGCCGAACTCCGCAACAGCCCGTCGATTCCGCTGGCGCGGCACCTCGCCGATGCCGGCGCGACGGTGTCGGCCGTCGATCCCCTGATCGAGGACTGGTCGGGGCTGGACGGGATGGAACCGACGGCGCTATCGGCGGCCGAGGCGGCCCCGGCCGACGTGGTCGTGCTGGCGACACCCCACGAGGAGTTCACGCGGCTGGAGTGGGACCGTTTCGACGCGCCGATTCTCGACGGCCGCGGGGCCATCGACGACGGCGACGTCTCGGCCCCGGTGTACCGCATCGGCGGGCGGTGGCCCTGACGATGATAGACGGAGTCACGGCGACCGCGAGCGAGGATGCCCCGGCTACCGAGAGCGACGGGGCGGGGCTCCGCGTGCTGTTCGACGTGGGCCACCCGGCGCAGGTCCACCTCTTTCGCAACGCCATCGAACAGCTACGAGCCGACGGCCACGAGACGTTCGTCACCTCCCGGGAGAAGGAGGTGACGACCGACTTGCTGGACGCCTACGGTATCGACCACCGGTCGCTCTCGACGCGGGGGGACTCGCTGCCCTCGCTGGTCGCCGAACTGCTGGTTCGGGAGTGGCGACTGCTCGCGGTCGCCCGCGAGTTCGACCCGGACGTGATCGTCAGTCGACTCGGACCCGTCCCAGCCCACGTCTCGGCGGCGCTTGGCTGTCGGAACGTGGTCGTCAGCGACACGCACGTCGACGAATCGCTGTTACAGCGGGTGTATCAGGGAATCACGTTCCCGTTCGTCGACACGACGTGTGCGCCCGCGGACTTCGAGTTGCCCGTCGACGACGCCGACCGGCGGCCGCTTGACTTCCAGGAGTTGGCCTATCTCCACCCGCGGTACTTCGAGCCGGACCCCGAGCGCATCGCGCCGTACGGGCTGTACCCGGACCATCCCTACTTCGTCGTCCGGGTCGCCGGCTGGGACGCCTACCACGACGTGGGGTACGACGGCCTCTCGCCGTCGGTCCTCCGGGAGTTGATCGGCGTGCTCGAACAGCACGGGACGGTGCTCGTCTCCGCCGAGAAGGCCCTCCCGGCGGACCTAGAGAGCTACCGGCTCCAGATCGACCCGTCGGACATCCATCAGGTCCTCTACCACGCCGACCTCTACGTCGGCGACTCCGGGACGATGTCGACGGAGGCCGCGATGCTCGGGACGCCCGCCATCAGGACGAACACGATGGTCGGCGACGAGGACGAGAACGTCTTCCGGGAGCTGGAGTCCCGGTACGGATTGCTGGAGTCGTTCGCCGACGCCGACCGCGCCGTCGAGGCCGTGCGGCGCCACGTCGAGAGCGACGTCGACCGGGCGGAGTATCGCCGGCGACGGGAGCAGTTGATCGCCGACCACCCCGACGTGACCGACCGACTCGTCGAGACGATTCTGGAGACCACCGATGAGTGAGCGGACCAGAGTCGTCGAGATACCGGAGGAGACCGCGGCCGTGATCGCCGGGCGTCTCGCCGGGACCGAGTTCGAATCGGTCGACGACTACGTCGCCTTCGTGCTGGCCGAACTGCTCGAGGAGGTCGACGACGACCCCGACGGCCCGGACGGGTCGGACGCGGACCACGACGACGTCCAGAGCCGCCTCGAATCGCTGGGGTACCTGTGAGCCCATCGGCCGCCGTAGTCACTTCCTACCGTTCGTAGGACGCTCCTGTGGCCCTGAACGGTCGGCGTCGCTTATCTGTCGGGACCGGGATGGTACGGGCGAGTACACGATGAGACACACGGCAGACGGTACGACAGCGATGGCCGACTGGTGGCAGCAGTATCGGGCGAGGGCGCGCGACGCCGACGCGGTGACCGTCGAACTGTTCCTCCGGTCGTACACGCCGACGGGCCACCACCTCGACCGGTCGGCCCTCGTGGAGTCGGTGACCGAACGGGTCGAGGACGGGGGCCTCGACGGCTACGACGTGACCGTCGTCGGCGACCGTATCTGTGTCTGTGACCGCTGTACGGAACTCTACGCCGAGGAAGACACGTTCGAATCGGTCGCCGCCCTCGCGGAGTGGCGGTCGGGACCGCTGGAGGCCAGCGGCATTACGGAGCGGGCCGTCGAGTCCGCGATCACCGGCGAGTATCATCACACCATCTCGCTCCCCGAGCAGGCGCTTGGCGTATTCGTCGACGATGCACTGGTCGGCGTGTTCCCCTGTACCGACGGCGTCCGGACGTACGAACCGGCGACGTTTCTCTCGGAACGACAGGAGCGGGCGGAACGCGCCGACGCCGGACAGTCCGAACCCGTCTCGGACTAACTCAGTCTCCGAGCATCGACTGCTGGGCGAGCGCTATCTCGACGTACGGGCGGACCAGTTCGGTCCGGTCGGTCGACTGAACCAGTTGTCGCTCTAAGTTGTACGTGACGAACCCGGCCGACGCGAGTTCCGGGAGGTGGGTGTGGGTCAACTCCGCGGTGATGCGCCGGCGGAGTTCGTTCGCCGACGCGTCGTCGGCGGTCTGTTCGACGACGTAGTCGACGAGGTCGGCGACCGTGAGGCCGCCCTCCGCCCGGAGCAACAGCGTCAGGACGTACCGCTGTTCGGGCCGCGCTAGCGCGTCGAAGACGTCGGTTATCGCGTCGGTCGCCTCGTCGTCGGGCACCGTCCCCTCGGTCAGCGTCCGGACGGCGTCGCGTTCGCTCTCCAGTTCCGCCAGCCGTTCGCTCATACGACCGTTCGCCCTCCCGTGTGCGCGGACGCGGACCGCTCGAAGTCACCGTTGGCTGTCGTTGGCATACCCGTAGCTGGGTCCCTGTTATCCTTTGTTATGGACACGCATATCAGCGACAGGGCGGCTCTGGCGGGCGGCGACGGCCGAACGAACTCACTCGGTGTCGCGGCGGCCAGTCACCATCGCCCGGAGGACGGCGGCGAACCCGTGGGACGCGGCGTCGCTCCAGACGGCCGTCTCCGTCCCGTCGACGCGGGCGCTGAGGAGCGTCCGCTCGCCGTCGACGACCAGCACCCGGCCGAGCGCGGTGTCTGCGATGTCCCACGCCGTCGCGTCGACCGCCGCGTCGGGGACTGCGGTCCGGACCCGTTCGCGGACCGTCGCGGAGGCGCCGCCGACCGTGACCGAGACGCCGCGGTCGTCGGCCGTCACGACCGCGTCGAGTACGTCGGCGGTGAGGCGGTCCGCGGCCGTCGCGTAGACGACCGACTCCTCGGCCCCGTCAAGCAACGACAGGACCCGGTCCGTCACCGCCGCCTGCCCCTCGACGGTCCGGCCGCCGCTGTCGGGCGGAGATTCGGTGTCGAGCGCGCGCAGGGCCGTGCCGAGGAGACCGATACGGCGCTGGAACTCGTTCTCGAAGGTCCGGGACACCGTCTCCAGCGGGGGCACCCTGAACGTCCGGGGCGAGGACTGGTGGACGGACGCCAGCCCCATCTCCTGTAACTCCTCGACCGCGTCGTAGACGCGGGTTCGCGGGACGGCGGCGACGTGACTCACGTCCCGTGCGGTCCCTGTTCCGAGCGTCGAGAGCGCGACGAACGTCCGGGCGGCGTAGGCACTCAGCCCGAACTCTTGGAGTTGTTCGACGGCGACCGACCACGGGTCCGCTGGTGGTTCAGAACTCATCGGTTGTGTAAAGTAGGCCCGGCCGGCGAGGGCCGGGCGGCACACGTCAGACGGTGTTGGGACACATTCTGGCTGTGTGCCGTTAGACCGGATGGCCCCCCGGCGTATATTGTTTTTGTGATTAACCGAGTTACACTAGCCAGGGAGTAAAAGTCACATAATCTATATTTCGACGGGGTGCGTCACTGTGAGTATTACAGACAGTCTACGGTGACCGGGGGCGCCGTAATACGATGACGCTGGCGGCATAGAGGCCGAGTCAGACAGACGAAACGTTATAATTAGGGTGACAATACATATCCGTCCTCGGGGAGAAGTACGAGACAATCCCGGATTCGAGCCGGGACGTTGGGACACACAGACATGACTGAAGATCTAGAGGAGGCGATTGAGGTACTCCAGCAACTCGGTATGAAAGAGTACGAAGCGCGGTGTTTCGTCGGGTTGTGCCGGCTGGAGAGCGGTACAGCGAAGCGACTCAGCGAGACGACGGAGGTGCCACGGACGCGCGTCTACGACGCCATCAGAGTCCTCGAAGCGCAGGGACTGGTCGAGATACAGCACACGAGCCCACAGCGGTTCCGGGCCGTGCCCCTCGACGAGGCGACGGAGACGCTCAGACACCAGTACGAGGACCGGGTCGAACGGCTCCGGGACACCCTAGAGACCATCGACGTCACCGAGGAGGAGGGGACGCCGGTCCAGGAGGTGTGGTCGATGTCCGGACAGGAGGGCATCGAGAACCGGACCGACCAGTTGCTCGGGGAGGCCACCGAGGAAATCGTCCTCGTCATCGGGGACGAGTCGCTGCTCACCGACAGGCTGATAGCCACGCTCAACAGCGCCGACCCGGGCGTCGAGTTGGTCGTCGGTGCGCTGACCGAATCCCTCGAGACGCAGATCCAGTCGGCCGTCCCGGACGCGACGACGTTCGTCTCGGGGCTGGAGTGGCTACACGGCGAGGATATCGACGAGGAGACGGCCATCGGCCGCCTAGTGCTGGTCGACCGCTCGAAGATACTCGTGAGTACTATCGTCCCTGACAGCCACGTCGAACAGGCTATCTTCGGCGAGGGGTTCGGGAACGGCCTCGTCGTCATCGCCCGTCGGCTTATGTCGCAGGGCCTGATCCCCGCCCGAGACCCCGGCTCCTGAGACCGCCCCCGGCCTCGCACGGCCGCGGTCGGCACGCCTCACCGTCTGCTGGCCCGGTCCGGGTCGAGGCGGTGGACGGTGACGTACTCGCCGTTCTGGACGCTCACGCGACAGCCGCTGTAGACGAACGACACCTCGCCGCCGATCCGGAACGTCCCGTCGGTCCGCGGGGAGAACAGCGCGTCCAGCGCGTCGGTGTCCAGTATCTCGGCCAGCGGCCGGAGATCAGGGGCGTCGCGGTCCACGACGGTACTCACCGCTCGGACGACCGCCAGACTGATTTTTTCGTTCGGCCCACACTCGTACTCCATAGTCGCGCTAGGTCCCGGACCATCAAAACACTCGCAGTTTTTCACCCAGTTCAACACAACAGTCATTAGTGGCCGTTTCAGTGCTGCTACCGTCTGTTCGCGTCCGGGGCCGACGGTGCGACGACGACCGACAGTAGTAACCGGTTACTTGCCACCAGTTCCGCAAATCGATCCATAACAAAGGGTACGTGGGGCTTTCTGGCGGTATGCGACAGACCAACGGTCCAGCGGTTCGCAGTCGGCCCGAGCGCTCGCCGATCCGAGGGGTGTCGGCCTGATGTGCGGCATCACCGCGCGCGTCGGCACCGGCGACTCCCTCGACGCGTTGCTGTCGAGCCTCCGGAATCTGGAGTACCGCGGGTACGACTCCGCCGGTATCGCCATCCAGAACGGCGACGGCATCGAGGTCAGCAAACAGGAAGGTGAGGTCGACGCGTTGCAGGCCCGGATCCCCGCCGACGGACTCCACGGCGAGGTCGGTATCGGCCACACCCGCTGGAGTACCCACGGGCCGCCGACCGACGAGAACGCCCACCCCCACCAGGACTGCTCGGGCGACGTCGCCGTCGTCCACAACGGCATCATCGAGAACTACCAGGAGTTGCGGGACGAACTGGCCGCCGCCGGACACACCTTCCGCAGCGACACCGACACCGAGGTCGTCCCCCACCTCGTCGAGGCCGAACTCCGGGGCGGGGCCGACCCCGAGGCGGCCGTCCGCGCGGCGGTCGACCGACTGGAGGGGAGTTTCGCCATCGCGGCCGTCGTCGCCGGCGTCGACCGCATCTTCGCCGCCCGCAACGACTCGCCGCTCGTGTTGGGTATCGACGACGGCGAGGCGCCACGCGCCCCGGACGAGGCGAGCGGTGATCAGCCGCGAGGCAGCGCCTACTACCTCGCCAGCGACGTGCCCGCCTTCCGCGACCACACCGACCGCGTCGTCTATATGGACGACGGGGAGTTCGCCGTCCTCGACGCCGACGGCTGGACGGTCACCGACCTCGTCGGCAACCACGTCGAGAAGGCCGTCGACACCGTCGACTGGGACCCCGAGGAGACCGGCAAGAGCGGCTACGACCACTATATGCTCAAGGAGATCCACGAGCAACCGCGGTCGCTCAGGCAGTGTCTCTCCGAACGCGTCGACGAACTCGACGGTACTGTCGACATCGGCGACCTCGCGGACCTCACCCCCCGAGGCATCCACTTCGTCGCCTGTGGCACCTCCTACCACGCCGCGCTGTACGGCGCGCAACTGTTCCAGCAGGCCGGCATCCCCGCACAGGCGTTCCTCGCCAGCGAGTACGCCAGTTCGCCGCCGCCCATTGGCGACGCCCTCGTCGTCGGCGTCACCCAGAGCGGCGAGACGGCCGACACCCTCTCGGCGCTCCGGGAGGCCAAACACCGCGGGGCCCGGACCCTCGGCGTCACCAACGTCGTCGGGTCGACGGTCGCCCGCGAGTGTGACCACGTCTTCTACATCCGCGCCGGCCCCGAAATCGGCGTCGCCGCGACCAAGACCTTCGCCTCCCAACTGGCCGCGCTGAACCTCCTCGCCCTCGGGATGACCGACAGCGAGGACGCCCGCGAGGTCATCGGCGCCTCCGGGACCTCCCCGGGCAAGTCCAAGAAGTGCTGGACGAGTCCGGCGCGCGCGCCGTCGCCGAGACCTACGAGTCCGCCGGCGCGTACTTCTTCATCGGTCGCGGCCTCCAGTTCCCGGTCGCACTGGAAGGTGCGCTCAAGATGAAAGAGATCACCTACAAACACGCCGAGGGCTTCGCCGCCGGCGAGTTGAAACACGGCCCGCTGGCGCTGGTGACCGACCAGACGCCCGTCTTCGCTGTGGTGACTGGCGACGGGGAGCAGGCGCGCAAGACCATCGGCAACGTCAAAGAGGTCGAGGCCCGCGACGCGCCCGTCATCGCCGTGACCGACGGCCAAACCGACGTCGAACGCTACGCCGACCACGTGCTCTCGATTCCGGACACCCATCCCCGGACGGCGGCTGTGTTGGCCAACGTCCAGTTGCAGTTGGTGTCCTATCACACCGCGGCGTTGCTGGGGCGCTCGATCGACAAACCGCGAAATCTGGCCAAGAGCGTGACGGTGGAGTAGGGTAAAATCAAGAGACCCGACGGTTTTAGATGAAATATTAGTGTCAGACGGTTTGTTGCCGCAACTCATACTCGATCCCTGACCACCGTATGATAGCTATTTATATGCATTTCTGGAATAGATAGAATAGTTATGAAGATTGGGATGGTCTCCGACACCTTCCACCCAAAGGTAGGTGGAGCGGAAATCCACGTGAAAGAGCTCTCAAAAGCGCTCCGTAACCGGGGACACGAGGTGAGTGTTCTTACGTTTACTGATGGGAACGACACTGTTGAGGAACTGCCAGTAACACGGCTTCAGTACTCTCCTTGGGACCCAACTACTGGTGTGGCCACGCTACTGACAAATGACATTGGCAAAATAGCGGCCTTCATCAGGAACCATGACCTGATACATACTCACTATACGTTTATGTCATCCGCGATAGTTGGCGTACTAAGCAGCATACTTCGGACCCCAATGGTAACAACATTACACGGCTTAGGAACGCTTGATTCCTCGGTCTCCGATTCGGTGCACAAAAAAACGTTCCGTCGTCTTTCGTTTCTATCTACTCAGCGAATAATCTCAACTAGCGAAGAGATGGCCAGCGTCGCAGAACGATATGTTCCAGATGATATAATTACAGTTATACCAAACGCTGTTGACACAGGCTACTTCAAACCACAGGGACACCAAGACAGTGGAGAGACACTCACTATCCTCTCAGTTCGTCGGTTAAATCCAAAGAACGGGGTTCAGTATCTCATCGATGCGTCCCCTACTATCTGTGAGAGAGTAGAAGATGTAGAAATCATCATCGCAGGGAACGGTGGGAAGGACGAAATGATGGAGTATCTTAAGAATCGGGTAGTAGAACACGGAACAGAGGAGCACATCAGCTTCCTCGGAGAGGTTCCAAACGAACAGACCCGAGATCTGTACGATAGATCCGATATTGTTGTCTTCCCATCAAGTGCTGAATCAACAAGTATAGCATGTCTAGAAGCAATGTCGATGCAGTGTGCAGTCGTCGCTAGTGATATCAGTGCTTATAGGTCAATGCTAGGGAGCGGAAAGCGTGGGGTTCTCGTAGAGTTGTTTGACCGAAACACGTCGGATTATGATGCCCCGATGATACTTCCAGAAGAACGAATTCAGTCGCTTGCAGAGAGTATAATTTCGTTATACGAGAATCCGGAGCGTCGACAAAATCTTGGTAGAGAAGCGCGAGAATATGTAGTTACAAACCATGATTGGTCGATAATCGCAGAAAAGATTGAGGAAGAATATTATTCGGTTCACGGGTAGCGCAGCGTTACAGTGTAGAAGCAATTACCGACAGCAGATATCAATTATTGTGGCCGCTGCAGTCCCGTTACCGAATGGTATCGGCCAGTCCGTTGGCTTTGAGACAGCTTCCAAACCACACTCAATGATGGCGTTCGGGTCTGTGCCGACAATGCTGTTTGCACCGACTGAGACCGTTTCTGGCCGCTCCGTGTTGTGCCGGACCGTAATGCACGGTGTCCCGAGAATACAAGCTTCTTCTTGTACACCGCCAGAGTCCGTCACAACGAGTCTTGCACTTGATTCAGCGTGCAGGAAGTCAAGATATCCTAGTGGGTCAACGACACGAATATTGTCTGGCACACATATACTTACTGATTCAACTAGCTTTTTTGCTCGTGGATGTGCAGGGTATAAAATAGGCGCCCCAAGCTTCTGACCAAGCCGCGATACACCATCAAGGATATTCTTGAAGCGCGACTGATCGTCAATATTCTCTGCTCTGTGAACGGTGAGGAGAATGAATTCGTCTGGATCGATGCCAAAATCAGTGTGCAATGTGCTCTGCCGGTCGGCTAGTTGCTGGTGCTTGTAGACGGCATCAACAACGGTGTTTCCGGTGAGGTGTATTAGCTCATCACTGAGTCCCTCATTTTGAAGGTTCTGGACGCTCGTCTCAGTCGGTGCGAATAAATAGTCCGAGGTGTGGTCGGTGAGAACACGATTCGTTTCCTCCGGCATTTCCCTATCGTAGCTCCGTAATCCAGCCTCAATGTGACCAAGATTTATCGGTAGCTTACTTGCTGCAATCGCCCCCGCCAAAACAGAGTTTGTATCGCCCTGTACCAAAACTGTATCAGGAGTTGTCTCGTCAAGTATTTCTTCAATACCAGCAATCATTTCGCCGGTTTGTCGACCGTGGGATTTGGAACCCACGGCAAGGTTATATTCTGGTGTCGGAAGATCCAATTGATCGAAAAAAATATCGTCCAGCTTTTCAGAATAGTGTTGTCCCGTGTGAATAAGATCATAAGATATCTTTCTCTCAGTGCATTCGTGAATTACCGGTGAAAGCTTGATAATCTCGGGTCGTGTCCCGAAGACGAACGTGAGAGACGGCTTGTCAACCACAACTGGTATGAGCGGCTGGTTGAGCATAAATACTCGGGCAATAGTGATCTGGGATGTCGGCAGCAAAACAGATCTCGGACGACACGAAGAAGTGTATCTTACATTGATAAGTATATTATTTGTTAATTCATAGAGGATCGATGTCCATACACACATTTAGCACAATAGTATAGACGAATATTGGAGGTGAAGTCGTTCTTACATCCGATCAGAATATCCGTCGAGAGGAGTGGCGTCCACACCCCACGACAATATTATAATCGACTCTGTGAAAATGAGATTGGGTTACTTTGACACATATTACAACGAAATTATAGGTATCCAAGGTCCCGGAGTCGTTCCTCTATATCTTGATTACTGCCGCCCTCTGTACGCTCGGTAGAAGGTTCGTATTCGCCGGAATCGGTAGCCGACGTACGGACCGCCGGTACCTCTTTGAGGGACTTGATCGGTGTCCAGCGTGGATGCCCGTAGTAACCGTATTCACCCATCGCGTTGCCGTGGTCCGACGTTATCAGAACCTCGTTGGCATCGACGTTTTCGAGGAGGAGGTCGACGTACTCCAAGACGATCAGCAAGGTTTCCCTGTAGGAGTCCCAGACTTCTTGGTGTGCTACTGTGCCTTCGTCCAGTTTATCCCAGATAGATCCTTCTGACGGTGGGTATTTTCGTATGCAGGACCCGTGTTTATCTTTTGATAAAACGGCTCGTGTGGCTGCATATAGTGGGCGATCATCTTGTCGGGTGTGTGAGTCCGATGTATATTGATCGCTCTGTCCGTCACAGAGCGCGGATGGACGGTGCCGATGTCGTCGTCCCAAGCGTATCGCCACAGTTCGTCCAAGATAGCGAAATCGTCGCTGGAAACAAACTTGTCCGAGTTCGGATTAGCTGAAACGTACGCAGTAGACTCCATATCGTTACGGAATCGTTCGGTGAAGTTCTTCCCCATCCACTCGGTTGTCTTGGTCCCGACCGAGTAGACGGTATCAGTATTTAGATAGCTGTACTGAGAGGCGACAGACTGAAGCAGATCAGCCCGACAGGCGTCCAAGACGATAATGAGGTCCCAGTCGAGTTCGTATATCGGAGTTCCCGGGCGAAAAATGTCGTTGAACTCGCGTCGTGCGGCCGTAGAAATTCCATCTGTGACCCTACGTACGCCGCCTTCCGAGTAGAGATTGATTGCGCTCCGCAACTTGGAGCCGATCATCAGTCCAGATATTGATCGCACCTATATTTATGTGTTAGCGAATTTGATAGGCCGATACGGTCGATATTGTGTGTAGTTGATACGTAGTCGACAAGACTAACGCGCAAAGCCAAGAGGCAGCCTCAGACAATGCTTCAGGACCTCCGTCGAGTATCAGTCGCCGAAACCGTTGCACGCGGGGCATCGTTCGTCACCGTGCCGTTGCTGACACGGGCACTGACACCGTCCAGTTTCGGACTCTACCGATCGGTCTTTGTCGTATCGTCGCTCGTCCTCACTATCAGGGGTATCCTGAACCTCTCGACATTGGTCGAGAAGCGACTCCCGGAGATGACGGCTGACGACCAAGCATCGTTAGTCGCGGCCGCAGCGGCGACGCTTGGGGCCTTCGTCGGCCTCTCGGTACTCGTCGTCGTCGCCGTCAGCGTATCGGGTGTCTTCGATTGGGTCGCCCCCGGGATTTTCGAGTTCATTCGGTCGAACGTCCTCGTCGTCTGTCTGTTCGTCGCGACGACTGCTCTGTACCAGTTCGGCCTGACACTGTCGAAGTCACTGGATCGATTCGATCTCTACAGCGGGGCCGTCCTCGTTTCGGAAGTTGTCTTCTTGTTGGCAGTAGTGGGACTATTTTTCACCAGTCTGTTGACCGCACCGGTCGCACTCGGACTGTACGTCGTCGCTCGGGGGCTCTCGATAGCGATTCTCCTGTGGCGACTCTCGTCGGTGCTGTTCGCCCGACCGGACTTTCGTGGCCTGTGGTCGTCGGCACGGGCTATCTCGCTCCCACTCGCCCCGCAGACGGTAGTCAAGCAGGCACAGGGGAAAGTGCCCGACGCTGTCGTCATCTCGGCGTTCGGGACGGCCGTCTTCGGCGGGTGGTCGGTGCTGTTCACGTTTTCGACGGTGTTTCAGCTGTTCAGTCGCCCGTTCTCGACGATGCTCCTCCCGAAGTTGAGCAAGCGGTTGGACGAGGGGGAGGGAATCGACAACTTGCTCACCCGGTACTACCGATTCGCCACGGTCCTCGTGGTTCCGATGGTCGTCGGTGGCAGTCTCCTCGGGACACAGATAGTTGGGGCCGTCTTCGGTCCCCAGTACCGTCTGAGTGAGTTGACAACCGCGACCTTTCTGATCGCGTTCGGACTCCAGACGCTCGCAGTTCCGGCCTCACCGGTCTTCGTCGCCCGTGACGACGCTCTACTGGACACACTGACGTACACCGTCGCATCGGGACTGTTGTTGGGTACCGTCGCTCTCGGAGCGCTCTTCGGATCCATCACACTCGTCGCGGCGGGATACGCAGTACAGCAGTGTACAATCCTCGTCGTCGGCCTGTGGTACCAGACACGATACGTTACGAGCGACCTACCGACTCCCAGCGGGGTAGTTAGGTTCGGTATCCCCGCCGTAGCGATGACAGGGTTCGTACTCACAGTAGAGCAGTTCGCCCAAGGACTGCTTTCCGTCGTGGTTGTCGTCTCGGCGAGTGCCACACTGTACTTCGGAGCTCTGTACGGGACGGGGGTCGTGTCGAAGCAGGATATCGCTCTCGTTCGGCGGTTCGTGGGTGGGTGATGCCGACAGAAAGAAATTGCTCGCTGCCGTCCGTCGGAGACATATGGACGCTCCGAACGTCGTCGTACTGATCGCCGACGCCGTGCGGCCGGATTTCATCTCCTGTTACGGTGGTGAAACGGCGACGCCCGCGATAGAATCACTCGCGGAACGAGGAACGCTGTTCGAGAACGCGTACGCTGTCGGTCCGAACACGTCGATATCTCACGGCGGTATCTTCACCGGTCAGTACCCGTCTCGATCAGGTGTCCTCGGAGCCAATGCGCTCCCGGCGGACACTCCCGTACTCGGAGAGTGGTTCGCCGATGCCGGCTACGATACGTTCGGTATCCCCGGTCCGGCAAAGATGGGCTCGGCGTACGGCTACGACCGCGGTTTCGACGAGTATTTCGAGACGTACACCGGGGACAAACCGCCGAAGCTATCGACCTCCTATCTCTCGACGCTGTTCAGAGATCCCACCCTCAGGGGACCGTTGCTGCGTGATTTCCTCAGAACGGCCTTCCGCGGGCCGGACTCTCTCACGCAGTTGAAGTTCGACATCCTGCAGTCGAAAATCGAGCGCGAACTGACGTCTCCCTTTTTCGCTCTGCTCAACACGACCATCGCACACACGCCGTACAACCCACCACGACCGTACAAGGAGACCGCGACGCCGGAACTACGACGACCCCGTTGGTACGTGCTGGAACATCTCTTCGGCGACGAGCGTGTCGTCGCCGAGAACGTCCGTTCGGATCGGCTGTACGACGCACAGACCACAGACGGGATTGCGCAGTATCTCGCCGACCCGTCGTACCTCAACGACAGCGAGATGGACATACTCAGGAGGTGGTACCGGGCAGGAATCAAGTACTTCGACGACGTCCTCGGAACGTTCCTAGACTGGATCGAGAACAATACACAGAATACAATTGTCGTCGTTATGTCGGACCACGGTGAGAACTTCGGAGAACGCGGTCTCATCGTCCACAGCCACTTGCTCCACGACGAGGTACTGCACGTCCCGTTGGTCATCGCTGGTCCGGGTGTTCCCGAGGGGGAGCGGCGATCCGATCTCGTGTCGCTGGTCGATCTCTTCGAGACAGTGTGTGATCTCACGGGGATCGATGCCCCCGGGACAACCGACGGGCAGTCGATGTTCGACACGGGGAAACGGGACGCCGTCTTCGCCGAATACGGCTCACGATACGAGGAACAAGGAGGGCACACGAAGTATATGTCCTCGGAAAGGTACGAGCAGTTCCGGGTCGGACGGAAACAGATACGCACCGAACAGTACCGGTTCGTCGTGACCTCCGCCGGGGAAGAGTTCTTGTACAGACAACCGTCTGACGAACGGGTCGAAGATCCCGAAGAGAGTGTCGTCTCTCGGCTCCGAGACCGACTGTTCGAGACGTTGTCGCCGACCTTCAAGACTGGAGACGAGAACGTTGAACTCGACGCTGGCTCCCGGTCAAACCTCCGTGATCTGGGATATCTCGAATGAGAGTCGCCACCGCCACAGTGAAATACGTCTGCCTGCAGTGTTGAGACGAATCTCCGGATGATAGAGAAAGGGCCGCTCGCCGCAGCCGTCAAGAAGTGGATCGAGCGGTGTAACCGCGCCTACCACACACGCCTGTATACACGCCGTCAGAACCCCGACGGCACCAACTTCTTCGACGAAGACTGGGACACTCTCGTCCTCCTCGACGCGTGTCGGTACGATTATCTCGAACGAGTCGATGGCCTGCCGGGCCGCTTGGAGTCCCGACAGTCCCTCGGGTCGATGACGAGCGAGTTCGTTCGGTCGGCGATAGCGGGTCGTGACCTCACGGACACCATCTACGTGACCGCGACACCGCAGTTACACCGGGTCGTCGACGAGTCCGAGATACACTTCCACAAGGTGGTTCGGTTGTGGGAGGACCTCGACAACTTCTGGACCGCCGAGGACGGCCGGAACTGTATCCTCCCGGAGACGACGACGGAACACGCACTGCAGGCGGCGGCGACGTATCCGAACAAGCGCCTGCTGATCCATTACACACAGCCCCACCTCCCGTTCATCGACCCGGCGACGGAAGCGCTCGAACGGGACGGAAACCCATACAAGCAGTACGTCCGCGACGAGATAGACGTCACCGCTGCAGACCTCAGACAGTCCTACGAGAACAACCTCCGTCGTGCGATTCCACACGTCCGGGAGTTACTGACCGCTCTGGACGGGAAGACGGTCGTCACCGCCGACCACGGGCATCTGCTGGGCGAACGGAGCTTTCCGATCCCGGTCCGAATGTGGGGACATCCCCACGGCACCTACGTCGAGGAACTCGTCAAAGTGCCGTGGCTAGTCTACGAGTCCGGCGACCGCCGGCGGATCGTCGCGGAGCCACCGGTCGAGGACGATGACGCGACTGACTTCTCCGTGATCAAAGAGCGGCTACGGGACCTCGGCTACGACGAGTGAACGTCCGTGGTCGCCCACCAGAGTTATATGAAGTATCTCGCTCATTCGTAGTGTGTCAAAATATACGCTCGCGTGTAAACCCGCAATCGGCCCGTACGGCTACCACGACCCGAGTGTCGCGCTGTTCGACGACGGACGGCTATTGTTTGGGGCCGAAGAGGAGCGATACACGAGGGACAAACACGCGCCGGGGTCGTTTCCGGGGAACGCGATTCGCGCCGCCCTTCGGTATGCGGACATCTCCCTTCCGGACGTCCACAAGGTCGTACTGCCGTACGATCCGGAACTGCACCACAAACGGTTACGGCACGACCTAAAGAGTACCGTGTCGGAGCAGTCCCACCTCGGGATACGTGGGTGGAACATCGTCTCCCGAGCGAAGGACGTCGTGCGCGATCAGTTCTTTCCGGACGAGAAAGTGAGGAGTGAACTCGAGGCAATCGGGTCCCCGATACCGCCGATCAACCATCGATCACACCACCTGTGTCACGCGGCGAGCGCGTTTCATCCGAGTCCGTTCGATACCGCTGTCGTGATCACGATGGACGGGCGGGGCGAGTTCGACTCGACGGTCGTCTGGACCGGGTCCGAGAGCGGACTCGAACGGCGGCGAACCTTTGCTCATCCCAACAGTCTGGGGCACTTCTACGGGATCGTAACCGAATACCTTGGCTACGAGTCGTTCAACGGTGAAGGGAAGATAATGGGACTCGCGCCGTACGGGGAGCGAAACGACACGATAGAGTCCCGTCTCCGGAGCGTCGCCGATTTCGGTCCCGACTACGACGTGCGTACACTCACGTCGAACGGCATCGAAGCGGGCGTCACCTCCCTCGAGGAGTTGTTCGACCGACCGGCGAAACAACGCGGGGAGGAGTTCCAACAGTTCGAGAAGGATCTGGCACACACAGCCCAGAAACTCCTAGAGGAGACCGTCAGCGGACTCGTTCGACGCCACACCACCCGGACGGGCATCCACGACGTCGCGCTCTCGGGTGGGGTCGCACTGAACTGCAAGATGAACAAGCGGGTGAGAGAGACGGATCCCGTCGAGAACCTCTTCATCCAACCGGTCGCACACGACGCCGGCCTCGCTCTCGGCGCGGGGTGGCTAGAGACCGATCCGCAGTCAGTCGAACCGATGCGAGACGTGTACTGGGGGGAATCACCCGACACAGAGACCGTCACGACGCTCCTCGAAAACAACAAGCTATCGTACACGCGAAGGGAAGATGTCGAGCGATACACTGCCGAGCGGATAGCGGACGGTGATCTGGTGGGATGGATGCAGGGCCGCCAAGAGATGGGACCCCGGGCGCTGGGGAATCGAAGCATCCTCGCGGACCCGCGCACGGCAACGTCGAGAGACCGGGTGAACCGGTACGTGAAAAACCGGGAGGAGTGGCGGCCGTTTGCGCCGTCGATACTCGCCGAGGCCGCGTCGGACTACCTCGTCGACGACGAGGCGTCTCCCTATATGATACAGACGTTCGATACCGTCCCCGAACGACGGGAGGACCTCGCGGCGGTCGTCCACCCGGGGGATACCACGACCCGCCCCCAGACGGTCACCGAGGAACAGAACCCGCGGTACCACGGTCTTATCTCCGAGTTCGAGAACATAACGGGCGTGCCCGCTGTGTTAAACACGTCGTTCAACGACCACGGGGAACCGATAGTGACGACGCCGAAGGAAGCAGTTCGGGACTTCTACGGGATGGGGTTGGACGTGTTGGTCATCGAGGACATCATCGTCGAGAAGTAGTGTCGTGCAGTCGAAATGAGGGGTGATACGGTCGAAGCCAACCTGATTCGACCGTCGTCTCCGAGCGGGGGGTCCCGAAGCCATTTTTGTACAGCACCGTCGAAAGGTCCGTGTGCACGTCCTCTCGTTGAGTCTAGACGCGGCCATCGCCGAGCGAGGGAGCGAACCGTGGCAGCGCCAACGGGAGTACGCCGAGGAGTTCGACCGTTACTACGTGGTCACGAAGACAGACTCCGATACGGCCACCGGACACACCGACGGGCCGTTGACCGTCGCTCCGACTGCCTCGCGGACCCGGTATCACTACCTGCTGGACGCCTACCGTCTCGGGGCGCGATACTGCAAGCGCGAAGACGTCGACGTGGTGACCGTACAGGACCCCTTCGCCGTCGGACTCGTCGGGTGGCTGTTGAGTAGACGGTTCGACCTCGCTCTGCACACGCAGGTCCACACGGACTTTCTGGACAACCCGGCGTGGGTCGGCGAGTCACTGGAACATCGAGTGTTCGACCGCCTCGGGCGGTTCGTCGTCCCACGCTCGGACGCGGTGCGGGTCGGGACGGAGTACGAACGGCGGAAGATGGCAGCGTTCGTCCCCGCGGACGTACCGGTGGATGTCGTCCCGGTGTCGATGGACTTCGACAGTGTCGTCACAGCGGACTCGACTGTCAGGTCGGAGTACGGCCTCGGCGAGCGACCGGTCGTGCTGTTCGTCGGGCGGTTCGTCGCCGCGAAGGACCTCGGGACGTGGGTCGACGTGGCAGCGAGGGTTCGGGAGCGAAGCGACCGCGACCCCGTGTTCGTGTTGGTCGGGGACGGACCGCGGCGCGACGCCGTCGAATCGGCGGTCGAAGACGCCGGCCTCGGTGACGACGTCGTGTTCACCGGGTGGGTCGATCCGGAGACCGTCGGCGAGTACTACGCCTGTGCGGACGTGTTCCTCATCACCTCGAACTACGAGGGGACCTCACGGGTCGTCGTCGAGGCGGGGATGAACGGACTGCCCGTCGTCGCCACGCCGTTCGCCGGGGCGCACGACAACGTCGCCGACGGCGAGACGGGGTTCGTGAAGTCCTCTGTGACGGGGTTAGCCGACCGGGTCACGTGGCTGCTGGAACGGTCCGATGAGCGCGAGCGGTTCGGAACGGCGGCGCGGGACGCCCTCGAAGAACGGTTCGACCGCGAGCGATTGCGCGTGGCGTACGTCGAGTCGGTCCGGGCGACCGTCGAGCGGTGACCGCCGACAGGGTTTTCGACCCGGGCGGTTTACACCGGATAACCGACGACGTATGCGTATCGTATTCATCACGCAGGAGGTCGACAGGGACGGCGACATCCTGGGGTTCGTTCATCGCTGGCTCGAACTGTTCGGGACGCATCCGTCGGTGGAGCACGTCCACGCGGTCTGTCTGCGTGAGGGACGACACGACCTGCCCGACTCGGTGTCGGTCCACCCCGTCTCGGGCGACGGGCGCGCCGGCAAGGCCGAGAAGTTTCTCCGGATGCAGTCGACGCTGTTCCGCCTGAAGCGACGCCACGATATCGACGTGATCTTCGCACATATGTGTGAGATATACGTCACGCTGTCGTTCCCCTACGCTGTCGGCGACACGGTCCTCGCGTACTGGAAGACACACGCCGGGCTATCGCGGCACATCCGGTTCGCCCACGACAGGGCGGACGTTCTCTTCACCGCCTCCGAGGAGAGCTTCGACCTCGACTCAGCGAAGAAGACGCCGGTCGGCCACGGCATCGACACGACGATGTTCACACCGAACGGGACGGAGACGGACGGGCGCGACCGGATTCTCTCCATCGGACGGATGACGGAGTCCAAACACCACGAGCGGTTGGTCGAGGCGACCGGCCGCCTCGTCGAGGCGGGCCGGAACGTCCAGTTGGACCTTGTCGGCGGACCGCGAACCGCCGAAGAACGCCGATACTACCGCACCCTCCAGCGACAGGTGTCGGCGGCGGGCTTAGATGATACAGTCGTCTTCCACGAGAGCGTCCCCCACCACGAGGTGCCGGAACACTACCGCCGGGCGAGCATACTCGTCAACGTCAGCGACACCGGGAGCCTCGACAAGGTAGTACTGGAGGCGATGGCGACCGAGACACCGGTACTCACGTCGAACGAGGCATTCGAGCCGGTGTTGTCGGGTTTGGATTTCGACCTCGTCTTCCCGGCCGGCGACCGGGACGCACTGGTCGACCGTCTCGGGACGTTTCTGGACGCTGACACCGACGCGCTGGGACGTGCTCCGGGAGAGAGTCGTCGCCGACCACAGCGCCACAGCACTGATCGACACGATGGTCGGACACCTCGAACGGGTCCGGGCCGGCAGGAACTGAGTCGGAGGCCTAGCGGTCAGCGGACGTACGAGCGGATGCGGTCCAGCGGGCGTTTGATCGGATCGTAACTCCCCCGGAGCCGTGCCCGGAGGAGCGCCGGCGAGAACGTCGGTTCCGACCCGTCCCGGGGGAGGAGGTAGGGGTCGCTCCGCGCCGTGACGTAGCCCGGTTCGAGCGTGAACGCGGCGTCGTAGCCGCTCGCGGCGACCGCCGCCCGTGCGGCCGCCGGCACGTTCCACGGTGCGCCGAACGGGTACGCGAAAAACCGCGGAACGACGCCGGTTGCCGCCTCGATACGGTCGCGGTCCTCGCGGACCTCCGCTTCGATGGCGTCCGGCGAGACGGCCCCGAGATCAGGATGAGTCCGGGTGTGGCCCCCGATATCGAACAGCGGGTCCGCCGCGAGGGCCGCCACGTCGTCCCAGTCGAGGCTCGTCGTCGGTGAGAGGCGGAGGTTCTCGCGGGCGAAGGCGTGCATCTCGGCGGTCGTCTCCGCGTCGACGAACCCGGACGTGAGAAAGAACGTCGCGGGGACGCCGTGGGCCCGCAACGACGGAACGACGGTGTCCAACCAGCTATCGAAGCCGTCGTCGAACGTCACGGCGACCGACCGCGGGCCGGTCGTCGGGCCGTCCCCGCGGAACGAGTCGACGAGTGTCCCGAGCGGGACCGGGTCGAACTCCGAGACGAGGAGGTCGAGCAGTCTATCGAACGCATCGACCTCCTCGGGCGCTATCTCGTGGAACGTCAGCACCCGACCGTTAAGCGCGCCGCTGTGTCGCCCCAGCACCGCGCGGTAGAGGCTGTCAACGCCGAGACGATCAGCGAGCCGTATCAATCGGTCACGGACCGCGGCTTTCGGAGTCATTCGAGGTAGCCGAGGTCCGACAGTCGCTCCCGCGTCCGGTCCCCCTCTACCGCGGTGTCGGACCGCGCGTCGAAGTCGTAAGAGGCGTAACTGACGTCCGGACGGTCGACCACGGGGAGGACAGTCCCCTCCATCGACGAGGCGACCGGCGTGTCGAGAAGCGCCAGCACGGACGGGGCGAAATCGAGGATAGAGACGGTGTCCAGCGGGACGTCCGTGTCGATGTCCGGGCCGGCGGCGGCGAAGATACCGGTCATCTCGTTCTCCGCCCGCCAGTGGTCCGGGTCGACGAAGATATCCTCGTCGCCGAGCGAGTTCGAGATGTGGACGCCCTCGTTCTGTTCGATGACGAGGTCCGGGGCCGTCTCGGCGTAGGGGCCGGAGTAGACATCCGCCCCGTCGTGGACGGTACTGGCGATGTGCTTGCCGTCGTGTGTCAGGTCGGCCAGTGCGGCCTTTATTTCCTCGCGCTTGTCGTCGTCGAAGACGTACACCGGCCCCTGCCCGAAGGCGAAGGCGTCGGACGCCTCCCAGTCGATACGGTCGTTTTTTCCTTCCAGCCTGACCGACCCCGTCTTCGTCGGAACGCTGTCGATGACGTCACGGCTCAGTAGCCGTTTGAGAGCGGATTTAACGCCGATTTTCGTTGCCAATGCCGACAGCCGATCCCGGTGTAAGCCAAGTCGGTACAACATCGGTCCGATTGTCGCGTCCGACCCGGTGGTCTCGAGATACCCCTGTTCGGCCAGCCAGAGGTTGATGTAGAACTTCAGGTCCGTCTCGTTGCTGCCGTGATCGGAGGCGAGGAGGAAGGTCGCGTCCTCGAACGTCTCGACCAGCCGTCCGATACCGTCGTCGATACGCCGCCAGAGGGCCTCGGTCGCCGGCCCGTCCCAGAAGAAGTGCTGGAAGACGTTACTGAGATACACCGTCACGTTGAGATAGTCGACGTCTCTGGTACGGCCGAGGTGTTCGGCCACCTCGAAGCGAGTTCCGACGAGGTCGATAGCCTCCTCGACGGCCGCCTCGTCGCCGTCACCGAGGAGCGACAACCGGCGTGGCAGACACCGGTAGTCGTAGCGTTCCCGGAGCGTCGATTCGAGCGACTGCGGCGTCGTGAACCCCTGTTCCTCGGCGTTGGGCCCTCCGGAAACCATCACGCCTGAGATGTCCGTCGGCGGGTGCGTCGTCGGCATATTGACGACGGCGCTCAGTATGTCGTTGTGCCCGAGGTAGTCCCACAGTTCGGGTTGCCGGTAGGACGTCGAGGTCGGACGGGATATCTCGTAGCCGTCGGCCGTCTCGGTGAGCACCTCCCACCAGTAGACGTCGAGGGCACCGGGATTTCGACCCGTCGAGAGACACTTCCAGTTCGGGGAAGTGACCGGCGGGTGACAGCTCCGCAGGTCGGAACGGACGCCCCGGTCGAGCAACGCGGCGAGATTCGGGAGCGTCCCGTCGTCGACCCACCGGTCGAGGAGCCGCCACGTTGCTCCGTCGAGGCCGATAGTGATGACAGAGGGTGTCCGATGCACGGTATATCACTCCAGAGGTGGCCGACAATCTTTAGCGTGATGCTCGACGGCGAATCCCCTCGCTATTGGTTACTTGTATCCAAGTGCTTCGAGACGGTCTTCCATCTGCTGTGTGTCGACACCGGGTTTCTCACCACTCATATTCTGACATACCGGGAGCGCCGTTTTGTTCGCGACTTCCCGTGCCTCAGATGAGACAGTCCCCTCGGTTCGGACAGTACCGTCTCGGGTCCCAACGAGATAACCCGTCTTCTCGGTGACCCGAACTGCTCCGTTGGAGAGGGAAACGATACGTTGATCGGTAGCCTCTGTGAGGCAAGGAATGCTATTAGAGGGCGAGTTGCTGTTGGACGTGAGCGTCGAGTAGAGGTTTCGGTGGCCAGTCAAGTGATCGTACGAACTGCCAGCGTGGTCGCCGTTCGGATATTTGACCAAGAGAGGAGTTCGCACTAGTTCATCGTGTGGGTCAGCCCCCCACGGATGGAAGGTCAGACCATATTCACCGAGCAACTCGCCGTGGTCGGAGACAATAGCGATGAGAGCATCACTGTACCACGGCTGTCGTCGTAGCCATCGAAGCAGACGCGCGAGTTCTCTGTCGAGATATCTGACGTTCGCGTCGTACAGTGTAGTGGCGAGCGACATCTCCGCATCGCTGAGGCCATCACGACGCCCGTCAGTAAATCGGTCGTTTATCTCTCGGAGTTCATCGTCGGTGTGTGATATCTCTGGGATATCGACTGCACTATCAGGATGATGCGGCGTATGGGGGTCCATATAGTGAGCCAGAGGAACGTCTCCTGACTGGTAAGATTCTCTATGGCAAAATCCGTCACAGTGTCTGCGGTTTCATAGGGAATCGGGTACTCACTCGACCCGGTGTAGTTAGACGTGTCACGGTACGCCCCCACTAGAAGATGGTACAGCGCCGGGACGAGTGGAATTCGTCGAAGAAGGTCGATCTCTTTCAACCGGCGAATCGGGTGGACTCCAGTCGGTGGTTTGGCCCAATCGAATGTCTCGATACCACGATTGTATCCACGACCCGGACGAAGATGGCCGTTGTTGGTGAACGCTATCGTTCGCTCAATAGCTATCTGTTCTGCAATCGTAGGCTGGTCAGTGGGGAGGGTACAGTCGTCGCTGGAAAGGGCCCCACTGATGATCCCGGGGAACGCGAAGGGTGTCGCAACACCGTGGGAGTAGCAGTTGGTGAAAGAGGCAAAGTCTGTCTCGAACATCGGCATACACTCGGGGAAATACTCCTCGGAAAGTCGATCATATCGCAGTGAGTCTACCGAGAGGAGAACGACAGGAGGCACCATCAGCATATAAGCTGTCGAATGAAAAGTATCCCACGGTCGGACAACTCGGTGTCATTTATCCATCGACGCACAGCTATTTGTACCGCTCCCCAACTACTGCCACGGTATGGACGAACGGCCCCACGTCGTCTGGATCACGCTCGACAGTGTGCGGGCCGACCACACGACGATGGACGGGTACGGACGGGACACGACGCCGAACGTCGCCGCACTGGCCGACCGGGCCGACGGGCAGTACCTCCCGAACTGCTTCGCCCACGGGAAGTACACGCTCACGTCGACGGCGTCGATGCTGACGGGCACGTACCCCACCTCGAACGGTCTCGGGTACGACCACCGGACACTTCCCGAGGACATCCCGTCGGTACCGGAACGATTCGGTGCGCTGGGCTATCGGACCGGCGGCTTCTCCTCGAACCGGTACGTCAGCCCCGAAACGGGACTGGACAGAGGGTTCGACGAGTTCACGTGGATCCACCCCTCAACGATGTTGCGGTCGGTACCGTGGCGGGCGCTCGCGGGTTTTCTCGTGAATCTGCGTCGCCACTCCGCTGGCGTCACGTTCGACAAGTACCGCCACGCGACAGCGTATCTCCTCAACGGGAGCGCCAAACGGTGGCTCCGCGACGGCGACGATCCGGTCTTCCTCTACGCCCACTACAACGAACCACACAGGCCGTACTATCCGCCGCTGTCCTACCGCGACCGGTACACCGGAGACCTATCGATGTCCGCCGCCGACGCGGGTGAGTTCTCGATGCACGTCCACGAGAACGTCGAGCGGTTCATCGCGACGGGCCACACCCTCGGCGAGGACGAACTGGACGCGTTGCGGGCGATGTACGACGCCGAGATACGGTACACCGACGAGTGTGTCAGGCGGTTGCTGGCGGCCGTCGAGGGGATGGACGACCGCGAGGTGGTCGTCGTCGTCACCGCAGACCACGGGGAACTGTTCGGCGAGTACGGACTGCTGGGGCACAAGTTCGTTCTCAAGGACGAACTCACGCGCGTCCCGATGGTCACGAGCGGACTCGACGACGTGGCCGACGACCGCCTCGTCCAACACGCGGACGTGATGGAGACGATACTGGACCGCGTCGGCGGTGACACCACCGGGTTCGAGGGGCGGCCGCTGTCGGCACCACCCCGGGAGTTCGTGGTCAGTCAGGACCACGAGACCGACCTCGAACCGTACCACAGGCACAACCCCGACTTCGACATCGCCCCGTTCCACCTCGGGGACGTGAGTGCGCTCCGGACCGCCGACTACCGACTGCACGACAGCGACGGGAGGACCGAACTGTTCGAACTGCCCGACCAGACGACGGACCGGAGCGGTGACGACCCCGACCTGACGGACCGACTCGCGGCGACCCTCCGGGCGTGGCTAGACGACCACGACCGGGACCGACCGGTGGCGAGGAGGGCGACTACTCCGAAGCGATGCGCGAACACCTCTCCGATATGGGCTACCTCTGAGCGGCGGCTTCACCGCCCCGACGCGTATCGGTCGAGGATGCGCTCGGCGCGGGCGGTCCACGTGTAGCGCTCGACGCGGTTTCGAGCCGCCGCCGTGCGGTCGTCGGCATCGTCGCCGTCCCGAACCGTGCGGAGACACGCCGCGAGGGACGCGGGGTCGTCAGGGTCGAAGAAGAACGCCGACTCCTCGTCGAGGACCTCACGGATCGACGGCAGGTCGGATGCGACGATGGGACGGCCGGCCGCCATATACTCGAACAGTTTCAGCGGCGAGGTGTACCGCGAGGAGATGTCGCTGTCGGCGGTGTTCGGGAGGACGAGGCAGTCGCTGGCGGCGAGATACCGCGGCACGGCCTCGGGCCGGACGTGGCCGACGAGCGTGACCGACCCCGGAACCGAGCCGACCGTCTCCCGGAGCCACGCCAACTGGTCGTCGGTGCCGCCGACGACCCAGACGTCGACATCCTCGAGCGTAGCCGCCGCCCGAACGAGCGTGTCGACACCCTTCCACGGCTTGACGCTGCCGGCGTAGCAGGCGACGAACCGGTCCTCGGCCGTCGAAAGCTCACCTCGGACGGCGCTCCGGTCGACATCGGCGTCGAACCGGTCGAGGCGGACACCGTCCGGTTCGACCACGATGTCGGCGTCGGTGGCCTGGTCCCACTCCCGGCGGAGCCCTTCGGAGATGGTGACGACGCCGCGGAGCCGCTCGAACCGCCGCCCGAGGAGGCGAGCGACCCACCGCCTAGAGGGGAACTGGTGGAGTTCGACGACGGTACGGTCTGGCAGGACGATACTACAGAGGAGGGCAAAGAGCAGCGACCGCGTATAGATTAGGTCCGCCTGCTCCCCCCGGAGGACGTGCCACAGGGCAGCCAGACTGAACGTCAGGGCCTGTAGGTAGAAGATGGGGAGTCCGAAGGCCGACGGCAACCGGTCGAGGGTGTATATGAAGTCGATACAGCGAAGTTTCGTGATGTCGAAGCTTATCCGCGTATCGAAGTACGATTCGGCCGGGCCGTCGACCGCGTTCCGACCGTGACGGCGGTCGGGGACGACGAGTTCGACGTCTTCGCCCGCCGCCTCGAAGCCCGCACACATCTGGACGATCTGGTAAGGATGGGCTTTCCTGCTCGGGATCCGTGCGTTGGCGACGTACTGGATGGTCATCGCTGGCCGCCCTCGCTGTGCTGCCGTTCGGCGAACGTCTCGACCATCGTCTCGTCGCCGTCGATGATGCCCCGGAGCAGGGCCTCGTACTCGTCGTACATCCGTTCCTGATCGAAGTGGGAGGCCAACCGCGACTGGCTCGCCTCGTGGAACCGTATCCACAACCCGTCGTCGGTCAGCAACTGCTCGAACCGGTCGGCGAAGGCGTCGGCGTCACCCTGCGGGACGACGAACCCCGACTCCCCGTCGGCGACCACTCGGGTTGCCGCCGGCGTCGGAGACGACTGCAGGCGTGCCACAGGCCATCGCTTCGAGGACAGCGTGGGGCAACCCCTCGTACGTCGAGTTGAGGGCGAACACCCGACTGTCGGCGACGTGTTCGAGGACGTCGTCGTGTGGGACCCGCCCGTGGAAGACGACCCGGTCGGCATCGACCGTTCGGGCGGCGTAGCGTTCGAAGCGCTGCTGGTGTGGCCCGTCACCGATCACGTGCAGCGTCGCGTCCGGTACGCTGTCAGCCACCGCGGCGACGGCGTCGATCAATCCCCGGACGCCCTTCCACTCGACCTGCCGGCAGACTGTGACGATGTCGCTGCTCTCGCCCGTCGCCGTCTCCGTGATAGCGCCGGTGTCGATGGCGTTGTATATCGTCGTGATGTCGTCGGCATCGACGCCCCAACCGGCGACGAGGTTCTTCAGGTAGTGGCTGGGCACGGCGACGTGGTCGGCACCGCGAGTCTGTGCGGTTCGGACGGCCCGATGGAGTTCGACCCGGGGGCCGTACCGCCGCCGCGCGAACGCTTCGATGTCGTCGGTCACATCGTACCGGACCTTGGCACGCTCCCACGCCATATCGCCGACGACCTTCACCACGACCGGCGTCCGGGTGAGCGTCCCGGCGACGACGGCGGGCCAGTCGAAGGCGTTGGCGAATATCACGTCGGGGTCGAACGACCGAGCGGTACCGACGACCGTTCGCAACTGCCGCGGATACCGGGTCAGCGCTGGGTCCGGGCGGACGCGGACGACATCGAAGGGGAACTCCTCGTCCACCGACGGGGCCGGATCACCGTTGGTCACGACGAGTGTCTCGTGGCCGCGTCGGTCGAACTCCGTCGAGATGTCGGGAACGAACGTCGCCGGGCCGCCGGCGTCTGGTGGAAAGATACCGGGAGCGAACAGGATCCGCATTACCCCTGATCGACGGGCCGCGAACAAAAATCCAACTGATCACCGCGTCGGGAACACTTATTTTCGCGGCTCCGTGAACGGCTACCGTGCAGATAGCTGTCGGCCCGATTTGGTGGGTTGGGCTCCTCTCACTCGGCCTCGTGGGGGCGGTCACTGCCGGCGAGCGGTTCGCAGGCAGGCGTCGCCTAGTGGCGGCGTACGCCGGGGCCGTGGCGCTCGCGGTCGTCGCCCGCGTCCCGTATGCGACGCTCACGCCGTCACACGACGACAGTGCGATCTATCTCGCCGACGTGGAACGGATCGCACTGGAGGGGTCACTGGCGGTGAGCGAACTGGAGCATCTGGGCGTCGAACTCGTTATGGCGCTGTTCTATCTCGTGTTCGGGCAGTCGGGGCCGAACCTCGCGTTGCTGGCGGCCGTGCTGGCCACGGTCCCGGCGATGGGACTGGCCGCTCGGTCGCTGTTCGACTCGGAGCGTGCGGGCATTGCGACGGCCTTCGTCGTCGTCATCCTCCCGTTAGACATCTTCTACTCGTCGCGGCTCCTGATGGAGCCGATATCGCTGCTCGTGCTCGTCGGAACGCTGTACACCGGCTACGGAATGGTCGTCTGCCTCGACGCGATCCGTGCGGACGATGACATCGGAACGGCACTGGGGCGAGCGTTGCGCGACTACCGGTAACCCAGTGCGTCGAGGTGACTCTCGACGTCGCGCTGTGGTTCAGGGCGGTCGATTTTCGGTTCGTGCCCACCCTCGTCGGTGGCAGTCGTCGTCGCCCACGGCACTCGTTTGACGTGTGGATGGAGTGATCCGGCGGGGTGGTTGTACGCTCCCCAAGAACCGAAGGCCTCGCCGTGGTCGGCACTGATCGCAACCGTCTCGGCGTCGAGGTTCCGAAGCAACACCGCGACACTGTCGAGAGCCATCCGTAGATTGTCGAGGTAGGCGTTCCAGACGGTCTCGCGGTCGACACGACCCGCTCTGAGTTCTTCGAAGGGGTCCCGTTCGTGTGGTTCTAGGTCACGGTTGGCGGCTCTCGCGGCGGCGATGTACGGTGCGTGCGGCTGTGAGTAGTGGACGATGAGACGGCCCGGATCGCGGTCACGGCCGACAGCGATGGCTCGGTCGGTGAGATGTTCCGCGAGCATGTGCTTGTACGGCGTTTCCGGCTGGTATCGCCAAGCGTTGTCGAGCAGACCGAACGCCGTGGCGTCGACAGTCGTCCAAGCGACGGGGAGTCGGTCCCCGGGGAAATCACGGTCCTCGATGACACGCTTCGAAAAGGCGTTCGCCGAGAGGTAGGCTGTCTCGGCTATCTCCGGGCGGTACCGCTCCCGGAACGTGTTCGCTATCCACTCGGACGACGTGCTACCGACCGATACCATCGACTCGACCGCGCCGAGGAAGTCGTACTCGTCGGCGACGGCCCGGAGCGCATCGACTCGGCAGGTGTCGAGTAACAACAGCGCGTCCCACTCGCGCTCGTAGACGTTCGTTCCGATCGGGACGCGCGAGGTGAACGGATACCAGCCGGCGAGGTACGCCTTGTACGCGATGACCCGAATACGTCGACGGAGCGATCCTGCACCCATCGTGACGGCCTTTCTGTCCAGCAGGTAATAAACCGTCTCTACCGAGGTCTGCCCCGTCCCGGACAAGAAATCAGGGAACCGTTTTGTAACCCGCGACGGTAGGTACGCCGGATGGCACGTCGGGTACTACAGCTCATCACCGGGATTACTGTCGGCGGCGCCGAGAACCACCTGCTCACACTCTGTGAGGGATTAGTCGAGCGCGGCCACGACGTGACAGTCGCCTACCTGAAAGGGGAGGGAGAGCTTCGGGAGGCGTTCGAGGCGGCCGGCTGTACGGTCGTCGCCATCGACATCGGAGCCGACGCCGACCCGCTCGGGCTGGCCCGACTCCTCGGACACGTCCGCGGCGAGGAGTACGACGTGATCCACGGGCACCTGTTCCACGGGACCGTCTACGGCGCGGCGGTCGCGGCCCTGACACGCGACACGCGGTTCGTCGTCTCGAAGCACAACGACCACCCGTTCTGGGACGAACAGCCCTACCGGACGATACACGATCTGGCGATGACCCAAGCCGACCGCGTGGTCTGCCTCTCGGAGCACGTCCGCCAGTACCTCCTCGAGACGACCCGCGTGGCCCCGGGCGACGTGGAGACGATCCACTACGGCCTCGACCCGGCACCGTTCGACGAGGTGCCCCCGGAGACCGTCGCGTCGGTCAGATCGGAGCTGAGCGGGAACGGCCCGCTCGTCGGCACTGTCGGTCGACTCACCGAACAGAAGGACTTCCCGGTGTTGGTGCGCGCGTTCGGGCGAGTGAGCGAGTCAGTCCCCGACGCCCGACTCGCGGTCGTCGGACGGGGCGAGGAAAAAGCGGACCTGCGGGCGCTCACGCGACGACTGGGTATCGAAGACCGGGTGACGTTCACCGGGTTCAGAGAGGATATTCCGGCACTGATGCACGCCTTCGACGTGTTCGCGTTGCCGTCCCGCTGGGAGGGGTTCGGCGTCGTCTTCCTCGAGGCGATGGCCGCCGGAACGCCTATCGTCGCCTCTGACACGAGCGCGATTCCGGAGGTCGTCGGCCGCGGCGACGACAGCGCCGGCCGGCTCGTCGAACCCGGCGACGTCGCCGGGT
>NZ_WPCA01000070.1 GCF_009741825.1 Halapricum sp. CBA1109 | reverse complement strand
GGCGGTCCCGATGGTCGCGGAAACCAGCGACGCGTTGACCAGCGCCCACCCCGAGACGCCGCTGGTGTGGTACGTCGACGGCGAACTCGGGACCGAAGCCGACTGGCGCTCGCCCGACGGGGTCGTGCAGTGGACCGGCCCGGACAGCGCCGTCGTGTTGGCCCAACGCGTCGACAGCGTCACCGAGGCGGGACCGGGCGGACGCGGCCGCCGGCAGGTCACGCGGGCGCTGGACGGCGTCGAGGAGGCCGTCTTCGCGCTGGACGACGACTGGGCGTTCACGTATCTCAACGAGGGCGCCGAGCGGTTGCTCGAACGGCCCGCGGCGGCGCTGCTCGGCGAGTCGATATGGGACGCCTTCGCGGCCGCCGTCGGGTCGACGTTCTACGACGAGTACCACGCGGCGGTCGCCACCGGCGAACCGACGACCTTCGAGGCGTACTACGAGCCCTTGGACCGGTGGTTCGAGGTGTCGGCCTACCCCGAGGGGTCGGGACTGGTCGTCTTCTTCCGTGACGTGACCGACTCGCGGCGACAGGAGGACGCGCTGTCGGGCGTCCTAGAGACGACGCGAGCGCTGATGCAGGCCCGGACCCGCGAGGAGGTCGGCGAACTGGTCGCGACGGCTGCCGAGAACACGCTCGGGTTCGAGTACAACACGGTCCGCCTCTACGACGCCGACAGCGGGACCCTAGAGCCGGTCGGCTGGACCGACGGCGCGACGAGGAGATCAGTACCCCGCCGACCTACGACCTCGGGGAGGAACCGGCGGGGGCGGTGTTCGCCAGCGGCGAACCGAGACGCTACGAGGACGTGAGCGAGATAGCCGACGGCCGGGATAGGGGCGCTATCGTCTCCGCCATCCACCTCCCCGTCGGCGTCCACGGGACCATCTCCATCGGGGCCGACGAACCGGCGGCCTTCGGCGACGTCGAACAGCAGGTCGCGGAGATTCTGGCGACCAACGCCGCCGTCGCGTTCAGCCGCGCCAAACGCGAGCAGGAGGCCCGCGAGGCCCGCGACCGCGTCGAGCGCCTGCTGGCCCGGATCAACGGCCTCGTCCAGGACACCCTCGAAGTGCTCGTCCAGGCGACCACGCGCGAGGAGATAGAGACCGGCGTCTGCGAGCGGTTGACCGACGCCGACCCCTACGCCTTCGCGTGGATCGGCACCGCCGACGTGACCGGCGAGGAACTCACCGCCAGCGCCGCCGACGGCATCGACGCCTTCGACGTCAGTTCGTACCACCGCGAGTTGACCGACGAGCGGCGACTGGACGCCAGCGCCCGGGCGCTGAAAGAGCGCCAGCGACAGGTCGTCCCGGACCTGACCGACACCGACGACCCGAGCGCCCCCGACGCGGCGGCGGCCGGCCTCGGGTCGCTGTGTGCGGTCCCGCTGACCTACCGCGACACCGTCTACGGCGTTCTGACGGTGTACGCCGACCGGCCAGACGCCTTCGACGAACGGGAACAGGTGCTGTTGAGCGCGCTCGGGCGCTCCATCGCCGACGCCATCAACGCCGTCGAGAGCGGCCGCATCCTCTCAACCGACCGCGTCATCGAGATGGAGTTGTCCAGCCGCGACCCAGAGTTGCTGTTCTCGCGGCTGTCGGCACAGGCGGACTGTCGCGTCGAGTCGACAGGCACCCTCTACGAGGACGACGGGTCGCTGCGGGTGTACGTCGCCGCCGAGACGGGCGACCCGGAAGCGGTCCAGTCGGTCCTCGACGGCGACGACACCGTCACCGAGAGTACCCACATCGTCACCCACGAGGGGCGGTCGTTGTTCGAGGTGGTCGTCGACAGTTCGGTCGTCGAGGTGCTGGCCGACTACGGCGCGGTCACCAACGGGATGGTCGGCGAGGACGGCGTCACGACGGTGACGCTGGAACTCCCCTACGAGGCCGACGCTCGGGACGTCTACGACCTGCTGGGCGAACGCTACGACGACTTGGACCTCGTGGGCTATCACGAGCACGACCGGCCGGTCCAGACCCGCGAGGAGTTCCAGGCGGCGCTGCGCGAGCGATTCACCGACCGGCAGGCGACCGCCCTGCGCAGCGCCTACCTCGGCGGCTTCTTCGAGTGGCCCCGGGAAGTCGACGGGGACGAACTCGCCGACTCGATGGACATCACCCGGCCGACCTACCACCAGCATCTCCGGACGGCCGAGCGGAAGGTCTTCGAGGAACTGTTCGGTTAAGACTGGGTCAGGCGGACGAGGACGTCGTCCACCTCGCGGGGGAACCCCTCTTTGGCCCGCCCGTCGCGGTTGGACGTGACGACGTACACCTCGCCGCTGGGCCCCTGTTCGACGTGACGGATCCGGCCGAGTTCGTTCTCGAAGGCCGTGTGGGTCGTGACGGTGTAGCTGTCGTCGGTCCAGTCGTGGTCGTAGCGGGTGCCGCCGTCGGCCGGCGGGAGAGGGTCCCCCTCGGGCGTCACCGTCGCCACGAGGAGTTGCTGGCTGAACAGGCCGCCGACCAGCAGGCGGTTCGAGAGCGTCGGCACGTCATCGCCGGTGTAGAACACGGACCCGGTCGCGCCCACGACAGTTCGCCGCTGTTGGCCAGCGGCGAGTGGACGCCCTCGGCGGGGTAGGCCTCGCGGTTGCGAACCGCGGGCCAGCCGTAGTTGTGACCGGCGACGAGGTGGTTGATCTCGTCGCGGCCGTTGGGACCGTGTTCAGAGGCCAGCGGTTCGCCGTCCGGCGTGAACACGAGTCCCTGCGGGTTGCGGTGGCCGTAGGTGTAGACCCGCGGGTCCGCCAGTCCGGGGTTGTCCGGCGCGGGGTCGCCCGTCGGCGTCACCCGGAGGACAGTGCCGTGCAGCGTCGCGGGGTCCTGTGCTCGCTCGGCCTCGCCGGCGTCGCCACAGCAGACCCAGAGGTAGTTCTCCGGGCCGAAGGTGATCCGGCCGCCGTTGTGGACGCCGCCGGCCGGGATGCCCTCGACGACGGGCGTAACCGTCCCGGTGGGGTCGTCGGCATCGGTGTCGATAGCCGCCACGCGGTTCCGCTTCCCGTCGTCGGTCGTCGCCGTGTAGTAGACGTAGACGACCGGCGGGTTCGGGTAGGAGGGGTGGGCCGCGACGCCGAGCATCCCGCCCTCGCCGCCCTCCAGAAACCAGTTCTCGAGGGGGTCGACGTCCGCGCCCGGATCGAGCGATTCGGCGTCGATGGCGTCGCTCGGTCGTGCGACGGTGCTGACCGCGTCCCCGTCGACCGACCGGAGCCGACCCACCCGTTCGGTGACGAACAGCGTCCCGTCGCCGGCGACGGAGATGTCCCACGGTATCTCGAGGTTCTCGACGAGTCGTTCGGTCCCGAGGCTGTCGACGGCCGGTGCCGTCTCGGGCGCGGTCCATGTGGACCCCCCGTCGCCGCCGTGGTCGATAGCGAGGTCGTAGCGGTCGAGCAGCGTCGGTTCGGCGTCAGTCGGCGTCGGACCACCGTCCGAGGTCGTCGTCACGGACTCGCCGGAGGCACAGCCAGCGACGCCCCCGGTGGCCCCGGCGGCGAGAGCGGCGAGCGCTCGCCGGCGCGAGAGTGAAGTCATAGCAGCCGCTACCCGTTGCACCGCTAAATAGTTTTTTGGTCGGCCTAAAGATAGAGAGAGCGTTACCGGGCGGCGGCCGCGACGCGTTCTTTCTCCTCTTTCTGGCTGACGGAGTAGGTCTGGACGTCGTTGTTGGCGGCGCCGGTCAGCTGCTGGGCCAGGGCCTCGGCGGCGTCGGTGGTCGTCTTGAACGACCCGCCGTAGACGCCCTCGGCGATGAACTTCAGGGCCTGGTCGACGCGGCGCTGGGGCGCGACGTCGACGGCCTTCGGGACGGAGATGCCACCGTACTTCAGGCGGACGGTCTCCTCGCGCGGGGCGCTGTTCTCGACGGCGCTGACGAGGACCTGCACGGGCTTGTCCTCGGCGCGGTCGTCGATGATCTCGAAGGCCTCGCGGACGATGGTGGTCGCCTGCTGTTTCTTGCCCGTGTTCTCGTCGGTCTGCATCAGGCGGTTGATAAGCCGCTCGACGATGGAGATTTCGGACTTCTTGAACTGCTTTTCGGCGTGGCGACCCATCGTGTGGGCGATCGGCGTGACCGTGATGTACCGTTCGGTCGAGGGGTCGTTGTACTCGATATCGTCGACGCTGTAGACGCCGAACAGCTGTGCGCCGGTCTCTGTCTCGGTCTCGGTCTCCGAGGAGTCGTCTGCTTCGGACATGTGTTATCGCACCGGCTTCTCAGCGTTTCCGCGGACGAGTTCGATCATCGAGACGCCGTTGACCTTCTCGACCTTGTAGTTGACACCGGAGAGGTCGCCCATCGCGCGACCCTTCGCCCCGCCGATACCGGCGATGGTGACCTCGTCGTGTTCGTCGATGAACGAGATAGCGCCGTCGCCCGGGCAGAACGCGGTGACCTGCTTGCCGTTTTTGATCAACTGGACCCGCACACATTTGCGGATCGCGGAGTTGGGCTGTTTCGCTTCGATACCGACCTTCTCGAGCACGATCCCTCGGCCCTGAGGAGCGCCCTCGAGGGGGTCGGACTTCTTGCCCAGACCCCGCTCGCGGCGCGCGTAGTCAGAGTCGGACCACCGGTGGTTCTGGCGGTCCTTCTTGAGTTTGCGTGCGGCGTATTTGCCGTTCGCCATAGTACGCTTGCGTATCCTTCCGAGGCACTTAAGCGTCCTCTTTTGGCCCGCAGGTCGTGTGTGCCGTTCACGAACCCCTCGCCCGAAGAGATATGTGACTCGTGGTGAAACCCCCCGCGTATGCGACATCGTGTCGCGGTAGCCGTCGTCGCCGTCGGCCTCGTCGGCGCCGGCGTCGTCGGGACGCTTGCGGTCCTGTCAGCGGACGGCGGGTCGACACCACCGAACGTCTCGGTGTCAGCCTTCGAGCCACGCATCGAGGCCAACGAGTTGACGCTCTCGGAAGCGCTGGGCGACGGCGAGGGCGTCCGAACGTGTACGGACACTGGTCCGTCGCCTGAACACTGGGCGCTCTCGGGGACGGTCGCTATCGAGCGAACCGACGACGGCGCGAGCGCCACCGTCGCGTGGACCGTCGCCGTCGAGGACGGCCCGGAACTCGCCAACGGGACGCGGACGCTCGGCCCCGAGGAGGGGGCGACCGTCCGGTTGTTCGAGACCGGCCGCCTGAACGGCACGCTCGACCCGGGCGCGACGGTCCGGTTGCGACTGACTGTCGACGGCGAGAACGGGACGCTAGCGGCGACGAACCGGTCGTTCACGGTCGAAAACGAAAGTGAGCCGGTCTGTGCGGACTGATATCAGGCCAGTTCCACGTCGTCGATATCGAAGTGCCGGGCCGCGAGCGTCCGCGCGGCGTCGATGTTCGCGCCGTCTTTCCCGATGGCGACGCCGGTGTCGTGGCTGTCGACCTCGGCGTAGGCGACGGTGTCGTCGTTCTCGCTGATCGTGACGTTGTACACCGCCGCGGGCGCGAGGGCGTTGGCGACGAACGCCTCGGCGTCGGGCGCGTCCTCGACCAGTTTGACCGAGCGGTCGAGGTCGGCCTCCAGTTCCCGGACCGTCTCGCCGCCCGGTCCGATGGCCTGTGCTATCTCGCCGGCCGTGACGACGACCAGCAGACGGTCGTACTCCTCGTCGATCACGCAGTCCCGAACGGTCACGCCGGTCGCCTCCTCGATGAGGGGGATGAGCCGGCGCGCCTCGTCGGTGAGCGTGACGGTCATCAGTCGGCCTTGTTGGGGTTCATCCGCAGGTCGACGTCGCCGGTGCCGAGTTTGATCGGCTTGCCGACGATGACGTTCTCGGTGACGCCGTTGAGGGCGTCGACCTCGCCGTGGATGGCCGCGTCCAGCAGGTGTGAGACGGTGACCTCGAACGCCGCCCGCGCGAGGACGCTGTCCTTGTTGCCGGAGATACCGTGCCGACCGATTGACTCGATGTCGCCGGTGTTGGTCATGATGTCCGCGACCAGCATCAGGTGGCGGATATTCACGTCGTCCAGCCCCTGCTCTTCGAGGGTGTTCATCGTCTCCTCGATGATCGCCTCGCGGGCGGCCTCGATACCCAGTTGGCGGTGGATCTCGTGGATGTTGTTACAGGTCGACCGGGAGCGTCGACGCCCTCGATGTCGAGCACGTCGCCCAGCGCCGACCCCTCGGTGTAGAGGACGAACTCCTCGCCGTTGTCGGTCTCCTCTTTCCGGATGACGACGCGGGAGACGTCCTCGATACCTTTGAAGACGATCTCCCGGAGGTCCTCGACGAGTTGGAGCAGATCCCGATAGGACGGCTCCTCGGGGCCGAACTCGATGACGGTCCCGGACTGGCGGGTGTCGACACCCAGCGAGGACTCGATAGTGCTCGCGATCTCCTCGGCGACGGCCCCGGTGTCCTCGACGGTCGGCCACCGTTCGGCCAGCGTGTCGGGGTTGAGGTCGATCTGGACGAGCATGTCCGCGACGTTCGTCGAGATGTCACCCAGCGCGAGGATCTTCGTCGCCTCGATCTTCCAGACGACCTCGTGGGCGCGCTCGCGGTCGGTCGCGTACTCGTCTTCGAGGTGGACGGTCATCATCGGCGTGTCCGGGGTCTTCCGCGCGTCGACCAACTCGATCAGTCGTGGCAGCCCCTGTGTCACGTCGATCTCTGCGACCCCCGCGTAGTGGAACGTGTTCATCGTCATCTGCGTTCCGGGCTCCCCGATGGACTGGGCCGAGACGGTCCCGACGGGGTCCAGCGGGTCGACGCGGGAGTCAGTGTATTTGGCCTCGACGGCCGAGATGAGTTCCTCGACGTCTTCGGCGCCGAGACCGCCGCGTTCGTCGACGGTCCCGTAGATGTTGTTCTTCAGCCGGCGCGGCAGGTCGCTGTCCTCGACGAGGAGTTCGGTGTCCTCGTCGACGAACTCGTACGTTTCCGTCGGGTTGTACTGTGTCTGGCTCATCAGTCGTCACCCTCCGCGAGCCACCAGTCGTCGGCACGCTCTGAGAGGTTTGTCGGGCGCTGTTCGCTGCCGAGGAACTGCTGTTTCTCCTGTTCGTTGGCGAACTCCTGATCGAGGACCTTCTCGGCGATGTCGTCGACGTCGACCGCCGGGCCCTCCTGCCCGGAACTCACCTCGACCGGCGAGGTGCCGTCCTCGCCGAACTCGAACTGGACGATGGTGTCTGAGGTATCCCGGACGGTGCCGTCGTACTGCGTCTCCAGTTCCGAGAGGGCGTTGATCAGCCGCCGCTGGAGGTAGCCGGACTTGGAGGTCCGGACCGCCGTGTCGACGAGACCCTCACGGCCACCCATCGCGTGGAAGAAGAACTCCCGCGGACCGAGCCCCTCACGGTAGGAGTGTTCGACGAAGCCGTGGGCGTCGGCGCTCAGGTCGTTCGGTCGGTAGTGGCTGAGCGTGCGGTCCTCGTAGCCGCGGTTGATCCGCTCGCCACGGACTGCCTGCTGGCCGACACAGCCGGCCATCTGGGTCAGGTTCAGCATCGACCCACGCGCGCCGGACTCGGCCATGACGACCGCGGGGTTGTCGTCCCCGAAGTGGTCGCCAGCGATGTCACCGGCGGAGTCACGCGCCTTGCCCAGCGTCTGCATGATCTTCATCTCGAGAGTCTCGTCGACCGTCCGGCCGGGCAGCGACTCGAGGTCGCCCTGCCGGTATGAGTCGATCAGTTCCTGAACGCGGTCGTAGGCGTTGCCGATGGCCTCGTCGACCTGCTCCTGGGCCTCCGGCGGGATCGACTCGTCGTCGATCCCGATAGAGAACCCGAAGTGCATAATCGTCCGGATGGCCAGCGTCCCGATCTCGTTGATGAAGATCCGGGCGCGGGTCTTGTCGTGTTCCTTTGCGATAGTGTCGACGATTTCGCCGCCGAAGGCACCGACAGCGTCCTCGTCGATGGTTCCTTCGAGGTGTTGGCCGTCCTCAATGACGACCGTGTCGCCGGCACTTGAGGTGAACTCCAGGTTCAGCCCGTCCGGCAACAACTCCGAGAAGATGGATCGACCCGTCCAGTAGGGCGTGCCGTCCTCCTCGCCGTCGGGGTCCGGGAGCGTGTCGACGCTGGTCGCACGCAGTAAGTCAAGCGCCTGCGTTTCGTTGAACCGCGGGTTGTCGTGGGTCAGGAGGTACGTCGCCGAGATGTGGTCCTGGATAGCGCCGATGATGTTCTCCCCGAAGCGGGGGCTGAGCATCTGTTCCTGGACGCGCATCAGGACGCGGGCCTCCGCACGGGCCTCCTCGTTCTGGAGAGCGTGCATGTTCATCTCGTCGCCGTCGAAGTCCGCGTTGTACGGCGGGCAGACGACGGTGTTGAGCCGGAAGGTCTTGTACGGCATCACGACCACCTCGTGGGCCATGATGGACATCCGGTGGAGGCTGGGCTGGCGGTTGAAGATGATGATGTCGCCGTCGATCAGGTGTCGGGAGACCTCCCAGCCCGGTTCGACCTTCTCGGCCAGTTCCTCGCAGTTCTTCTCGGTCGCCTTCAGTCGGCGGCCGTCGGGCCGCTTGACGTAGTTCGCCCCGGGGTGTGTCTCCGGGCCGTTTGCGACGTACCGGCGGGCCTCCTCTAAGTTCCGCTCGGTGACGTTCATCGTCTGGGTCATCTCCGTCGCGACGCGGTCGGGCACCCCGACCTCGTTCAGGCTGAGGGTGGGGTCCGGCGAGATGACCGTCCGCGCGGAGAAGTTCACGCGCTTCCCGGAGAGACTGCCACGGAAGCGCCCCTCTTTGCCTTTCAGGCGCTGGGAGAGGGTCTTCAGCGGACGCCCCGAGCGGTGTCGGGCCGGCGGCGTCCCGCTGATCTCGTTGTCCATGAAGGTGGTGACGTGGTACTGCAGCAGCTCCCAGAGGTCCTCGATGATCAACTGGGGCGCGCCGGCCTCGCGGTTCTCCATAAACCGCTGGTTGATCCGGATGATGTCCACCAGCTTGTGGGTGAGGTCGTCCTCGGAGCGCTGGCCGTTGTCCAGCGTGATCGACGGTCGAGCCGTCACCGGCGGCACCGGCAGGACGGTGAGGATCATCCACTCGGGCCGCGAGCGGTCGGGTTTCATCCCCAGCACTTCGATGTCCTCGTCCGGGATATCCTCGAACCAGTCCCGGATGTCGCTGGGCATCAGCTTGTCCATATCCTCCTCGGTGAGGTCGATGTCGAGCGCCTTCTCGATGGCCCGGCGGTCCTCCTCGCGGGGCCGGAACTCGCCGGAGAGAATCTCTTGAATCCGGCCGGCGTCGATGTCGGTCTCCTCGGCGAGGTCGTGGGGCGAGACGCGCTCGCCGTCCTCGCCGTCGGGTTCCATCCCGGCGGCGATGAGCTCGGGGTACTCCGAGGACAGCACCTGCTTGACCTCGTAGTAGGTCGTCGGCTTCTCGTGGTTGATGTCGTACTGGACCTCGCCGCAGAACGGGCAGTAGTCTTTCTTGCGGGCCTGCCGGATGGCGGCCTTTGTCACGTCGTTGAGGTCGTTCTGAAGCTCCCGCGAGCGGTCCAGTCGGCTACGGAACTCCTCGCGCTCGCGCTCGTCGAGACAGAGCCGCGAACACTCCCGGCAGGTCCCCCGAAGCAGTCGGCGGATGAGCTTCGAGAACCCGACGTGGATGACGGGCGCGGCCAGTTCGATGTGGCCGAAGTGACCGTTACACGAGCCGGAGTGTTTGCCGCAGGTCTTACACTCCAGCCCGGGGTCGATCACGCCGAGTCGCGGGTCCATCAGTCCCATGTCGATGGGGAACCCGTCGTCGTCGTAGGTGTCGGCCGTGATGACCTTCGTGGCGCTCATATCCCGGTACTCCTCGGGGTCCATCAGCCCGAAGCTGAGACTCCCTATCGATTTGGGTGCGTGGCCTGTCGACATTGTTTAGACTGCGTCCTCCAGTTCGATCCGCGGTGCGATTCCGAGCGCCTTCATCTCGTCGAGCAGGAGCTTGAAGGCGTAGCTCATCTCCAGTTCGTGAACGTTGGTCTCTTCCTCGCAGTTGGGACAGTAGACCCGGCGCTGCTCGACGTTCTCGACCGCCGCCATCCCACACTCGCCACAGACGTGGATGAGTTCGCGGTCGGACTCGTCCAGCAGTCGCTCTTTCAGCGTCATCGCCGCACCGTGGCCGATGAACACGTCCCGCTCCATCTCCCCGATCCGGAGGCCGCCCTCGCGGGCACGCCCCTCGGTGGGCTGGCGAGTCAGCACCTGGATCGGACCACGCGAGCGCGCGTGGATCTTGTTCGAAACCATGTGGTAGAGCTTCTGGTAGAAGATGTCGCCGACGAAGATGTCGGCCTCGATCTTCTCGCCCGTGACGCCGGAGTACATCGTCTCCTTGCCGTTGGACTTGAAGCCGTGGTCCTCCAGTGAGTCCCGGAGGTCCTCCTCGTCCTCGCCGGTGAAGGCGGTCCCGTCGACACGTCGACCCTCTAAGGCACCGACTTTCCCGCCGATCATCTCGAGGATGTGGCCGACGGTCATCCGGGAGGGTAGCGCGTGGGGATTGAGGATCAGGTCCGGGACGACGCCCTGTTCGGTGAAGGGCATGTCCTCCTGCGGCGCGATGTGGCCCACAACACCCTTCTGACCGTGCCGGGAGGCGAACTTGTCGCCCAGTTCCGGGATCCGTTCGTCCCGTACCTTGACCTTCGAGAGCTTCGAGCCGTCCTCGCCCTCCATCAGCGTGACCGTGTCGACGACCCCGGACTCACCGGAGCGCATCGTCACGGACGTCTCGCGGCGCTTCTGCGGGGAGAGCCCGCCCATATCGTCCGGTTCCTCGAGGAACCGCGGCGGGGAGGTCTTCCCCAGCAGAACGGCGTTCTCGCCGACGCGGGTCTCGGGGTTGACCAGTCCGTCGTCGTCGAGGTGGGTGTAAGCGTCCTCGCCGCGGGCGCCCCGGACCTCCTCGTCGGGAATCTCGAAGCGATCTTCCTGTCCGCCGGGGTAACGCCGCTCCTCGCCCTCGTAGGTCCGGAAGAAGTGGCTGCGCGCGAGCGCGCGGTCGACGCTGCCTTTGTTCATCACCAGCGCGTCCTCGATGTTGAACCCCTCGTAGGACATCACGCGACGACGAAGTTCTGTGCCGCCGGCCGCTCGTCGTAGCCGATCTGTTCGGTGGTCTGGGTCTTGACCATCGAGAGCTGGGGGTAATGCAGGAGGTGCTGGCGCGTGTCCGGCCGGATCCGGTAGTTGGCCGAAGGCAGCCCCAGCGACTGCTTGATCATCCCCGACCCCATCGTAATCCGCGGGCTGGCGTTGTGTTCGGGGTAGGGAATCATCCCCGCACCGATCCCGAAGATGAGTTGCGGGTCGACTTCGAGGTGGGTGTGGTCCTCGGTGATCTCCTCGCGTTGGACGGCGACGAGGATGTCCTCTTCCTCCTCGGCGTCGATGAACTCGACGTAGCCGCGGTCGACGAGGTCCTCGAACTCGATCTCGTCGTCCTCGATCATCTCGATCTCCTGCTCTGTGAGCAGGGGTTCGCCGTCCTCGACGACGATTAGCGGGCGGCGCGCCCGGCCGGCGTCGGCGTTGATGATGACCTCGTCGGTGCGGTCTTTGATCGAGACGTTGACCATCTCGCTGACCTCGCCGCGGCGGCGGGCCTGCCGGATCTGTTCTGCGAGCTGTTCGGGGTCGGGGTGTGTCCCGACCAGGCTTCCGTTGACGTAGACTTTGGCGTCGCGTCCCTGACTCATATTAATCGTCCGCGGGCTGGCTTTCGATGCTCTCGATGCCGGGGATGCCCTCGACTCCCATATCGGCGAGCGACTGTTTGAGGTTCTGTTCGTCTTCGATGTTCTGGGAGAGCTCCATCGCCTGCGCGAAGTTCTTCACCAGTCCGCAGTTCGGTCCCTCCGGCGTCTCGGAGGGGCAGATCCGACCCCACTGGGTCGCGTGCAGGTCACGCGCCTCGAAGTGGGGCTGGCTGCGACTCAGTGGCGAGCGCAGCCGTCGGAGGTGGCTGAGCACCCCCATAAAGTCCGTCCGGTCGACCAGTTGGCTCACGCCCGAGCGGCCACCGACCCAGTTGCCGGTCGCCAGCGGGTGTTCCAGCCGTTCGGTCAGCACGTCCGAACGAACCACCGTCGAGACCGACAGTTGCCGGTTCCGCATATTCGCCCGTTCGAGCTGGTATTTCACGTCCCGGGCGAGCTTGTTCAGCGCCGTCCGGAACAGGTCCCGCATCAGGTCGCCCGAAACCTTCAGGCGCTTGTTGGCGTAGTGGTCCTTGTCGTCGCTCTCGCGGCGGTCCAAGGCGAGTTCGAAACACGCCTCGGCCATCCGGCAGAGGTAGAAGGCTTTGTTGATCCGGACCTCCTCCTCGTCGATACCGTCCTCGTGGAGGTGCGGCAGGAGATAGCGGTCGATGACGTAGTTGGCGCGTTTGAGCTGGTAGTTTTTGCCCTGCCCGGAGGCGACGCGCTTGCCGAGAGTTTCGATGGCCTCCTCGGTGGTCTGGACCTCCGCGGCTTCGAGGTTTTCCAGCATGAACTTCACGACCTCGGGGTCGTCGCTGACGCGGTGGACGATCTCCTCGTCGGATTCGAGGCCCAGCGCCCGGACGAGCGTCACGAAGTTGATCGACCCCGAGACGCTCGGGAACGAAACTTCGAGCAGTCCGTCCCGGGTGCGTTCGGTGAGCACGAGGGCGCGATAGCCACGGCGCTGGGAGAAGGTCTTTGCGACCTGCACCTCGTCGCCGTACTTGGTGTCGTACTCCGCGAGTATCTTGTTCGGCGCGAGGTCCTCGCTGGTCATCAGCACGCGCTCGGAGCCGTTGACACAGAAGTAGCCACCGGGGTCTGCGGGGTCCTCGCCGATGTCGATGAGTTCCTCCTTGGTGAACCCGGAAATGTTACACTTGTTCGAGCCGACCATAATCGGCATCCGACCGATCTTGGTCTCGGTCTGGTCGACGACGCGCTCTTCCTCCTCCTCGCCGCCCTTGACGATGGCCAACTCCATAAACACCGGCGCGGAGTAAGTGATGTTCCGGAGGCGGGCCTCCTGGGGATAGAGCAGTTCCTCGGAGCCGTCGGCCTCCCGGACGCGGGGCGTGACGACGCGCACGTCGCCCAGTTCGACCCAGACCGGTTCCTCGCCCTCCTTGTCCCCGATGTCGGTCTCGATGGTCGCCTTTTCGTCGACGACCTCCTGCATCCCCCGGTCGAGGAAGGCGTTGAACGACCGGAAGTGGTGTTCGGCGAGTCTGTCCCGCGAAAAGTACTCTCGTGAGATAGTGCGGCGTTGTTCTGTATCCATGATTAGTCGATGACGAGTCGGTACACGACGGCCGTGTCTGTCGTGCGGGAGTCGCGGACGATCTTGACGACGTCACCCACCTCGGCGTCGTCCGGCAGGGCCTTGTCCCTGCGCTGGATCTTCGGCAAGTCGGTCTTTTTGATGTCATACTCCTCGAGTACGTCCTCAAGCTCCGCGTCGTCGAGGACGGTGTGGTCCGGAACGAGTTCGTGTTGGCTTACGTCTACCATATGTGGTGTGGTCTGACCGGCTGGAGAAGGCTGTTCGAGATACTACAGCATCGTATAGGCGCGATCTACTTAGGCCTTGTCAAAACCCGCTGGCAGCGGCTGTCGCGGGGGGCGAACCCTCGTACCCCTGTGTTCGTCGACTGTTGGCATAGGTCTTGGGGTCAGTTGGGGTGAGCGACCGTCGAGAACTGTTTCGGGGGGCGCGTGAGCAACCCCCACTGCGGGTTCGTTTGGAAAGTCTTAATACCAGCACTCCGGTACGGTGAGATGCGACGGCCCGGATGGTGTAGTGGCCCATCATACGACCCTGTCACGGTCGTGACGCGGGTTCAAATCCCGCTCCGGGCGCTTTCT
>NZ_WPCA01000145.1 GCF_009741825.1 Halapricum sp. CBA1109 | reverse complement strand
GGCCAGTCGCCGGACCGACGGCGGCCGCGAACCACGCCGGCCGTCGGCTCCCGTGTTCCGTCGGTGGCTTCCGCGGTTCCGTCGTCGTTCGTCCCAGCCGATGCCTCGTCCGCTCCGCCGTCGTCCGGTTCGGCGGTCTCGGTGTCGTCGGCGTCCGCGCTCGTGTCGTCGTCGGGTTCGAACGTGACGAGCACGTCGCCGACGGGGACCACGTCGCCGGCCGCGGCGTGGCGTTGCGCGACGGTGCCGTTCACCGGCGCGGGCACCTCCACGACGGCCTTGTCCGTCTCGACTTCGACCACTGGTTGGTCCTCGGTGACGGTGTCGCCCGTCTCGACCAGCCACCGGACTATCTCACCCTCGGCGACGCCCTCGCCCACGTCGGGTAGCCGGAACTCCACGGTCATATCTCGTAGGTGGCCACTGCACGTATTCCGTCTTCGATCCGATCCGACTCCGGCAGGTAGTAGTCCTCCAGCGCGTACAGCGGGAACGGCGTGTCGAAGCCCGCGACCTGCTCGATTGGTGCCTCCTGATACAGCAGCGACTCCTCCTGCAGGGTCGCGACTATCTCGCTGCCGAGGCCGCCGGTCCGGGGAGCCTCCTGGACGACCAGCGCGCGACCGGTCTTCTCGAAGGAGGTCCGGACCGTCTCGAAGTCCAGCGGCGACAGCGTCCGGAGGTCGAGCACCTCGACGTCTACCTCGTCGGCGACGGCCTCGGCGGCCTCGATTGCGGGTCGGGTCATCGCGCCCCACGTGATCAGTGTCACGTCCGCCCCCTCCCGGCGGACCGCGGCTTCGCCAAGCGGGACGGTGTAGCGCTCGTCGGGGACGGACTCGCGGAACGCCCGGTAGATGAGCTTCGGTTCGAGAAAGACCACGGGGTCGGGGTCGCGTATCGCGCTCGCCAGCAGTCCCTTCGCGTCGTGGGGCGTGCTCGGGACGACCACCTTCAGCCCCGGTTCGTGGACGAACCACATCTCCTTGGATTCGGAGTGGAGTTCGGGGGCGCGGATGCCGCCGCCGTAGGGCGCGCGGACGACCATCGGGCAGGTGTACCGGCCCCGGGAACGGTTGCGCAGGCGAGCGGCGTGGCTGGTCAACTGGTCGAAGGCGGGCGGGATGAAGCCCATGAACTGTATCTCGGGGACTGGCCGGAGGCCGTAGGCGGCCATCCCGATGGCCGACCCGACGATGCCCGACTCCGAGAGGGGCGTATCGATCACGCGGTCGTCGCCGAACGCCTCGTGGAGGCCCTGTGTCGCCCGGAAGACGCCGCCGTTCTCGGCGACGTCCTCGCCCATCACGAGGACGTCGTCGTCCCGTTCTAGCTCGCCGTAGAGGCCGTCCCGGACGGCCTGGACGAGCGTCAGTCGCTGGCTGGCAGTGTCGGTACTCATGATTCCAGTAGCGCGTCGTCGCCGTGTCGGTCGCGAAGCCGTTGTAAGTACGCCAGTTGCTGTTCCAGCCGCTGGGGCATCTCCGCGTAGACGTGGGCGAACAGCTCTTCGGGGGCCGGGCGCTGGACGCCTTCCGCCGTCTCGATGGCGTCGGCCACCTCCTCGCGGACGTCCGCCTCGATGGCCTCGACGGCGTCGTCGTCTACGACGCCCTCCCCGCGGAGGTACGTCTCAAGCCGCGGAATGGGATCCTTCTCTTTCCAGCGCTGGACCTCGTCCTCGTCGCGGTAGACCGAGGGGTCGTCGGCGGTGGTGTGTGCGCCGAACCGGTACTGGACGGCTTCGATCATCGTCGGGCGCGTCTCGCCCTCCTCGGGGTCGCGGGCCTTCTCTATCGCCGCCTTCGTCACCCGGTAGACCGCGAGCGGGTCCATCCCGTCGACCTGCACGCCGTCGAAGCCGTAGGCGGTCGCTTTCTGGGCCAGCGTCGACGCCGCCGTCTGTCGCTCCCGGGGGACCGAGATGGCCCACTGGTTGTTGTTACAGAAGAACACCGCCGGCACGTCGAAGACGCCGGCGAAGTTCAGCCCTTCGTGGAAGTCGCCCTCGCTGGTCGCGCCGTCGCCGAAGTAACACAGCATCACCTCCGACGTGTCACGGAGTTTCGCCGCCCACGCCGCGCCCGTCGCGTGGGGTATCTGGGTCGCTATCGGCACGGTGACGGTGAAGACGTTGGTGTCCGGCGGCGGACTGTTGCCGCCCTCGTGTCCCATCCAGTACAGCAGCGTCTGGTCCAGGGACCACCCGCGGGTGTAGATGGCCGCGTGCTCGCGGTAACTCGGGAAGATCCAGTCCTGCTCGGCCAACGCGAAGGCGCTTGCGACCTGTGCGCCCTCCTGGCCCGACATCGGCGGGTACGTTCCCATCCGCCCCTGTCGCTGGAGGCTCACCGCTCGCTCGTCGAAGTGCCGGGCGAGTTTCATCGTCCGGTACATCTCGACCAACCGCTCGTCGCTCAACTCCGGCGCGTCGGCGTCCGGCCGGAGTTCCCCCTCGTCTGTCAGCACCTGTACCTGCTCGTCCGGGCCGCGCTGGATAATACTCACGTAGGAAACCTCCGAAACTTCATAGTTCTACATTCTCCCCCGAGCGCAATATGGTTTTCGTGAACGTGTCTCACGACAACGCACGACAGTATCAAAGTAGCAGCGGCCGAGAACGCGCGTTCGTCGTCCGATAGTGTGGAGGGTGACACTAGCGGAGCCGATTCGGTCGCGGTGGTTACGTCGACTGGGTGCTCCGAACGGTCCGACCTTCGTCGGTCTCGCCGAGGAGTTCGAAGACCATCTCCCGGAGGTCGGCGGGGTCGTCGGCGATGGCGTCCGCGGTCGAGAGGTCGGTCGTCTCGTTGCCGGCCCCGCGGAGGGCGATGCAGTACGCGCCGGCCGCCGTCGCCGACTCGATGCCGTGCGCGGAGTCCTCGACGACGATACAGCGCTCTGGGTCGACGCCGAGGCTGTCGGCCGCCATCAGATAGGGCGTCGGGTCGGGTTTGGAGGGGCCGTCTACGTCGGTCGCCGAGAGGATTACGTCGTATGTGTCCCACAGGTCAAAGCGGTCGAGGACCATCTCGACCCACTCCCGGCAGGACGCCGAGACGAGGCCGATGGCGAGGTCTCGGTCGTCGAGGCGACCGACGAACCCCTCGTAGCCGTCCATCAGCGCAGCTCGTTCCCGGTAGACCTCCTCGGCGTAGTCGTCGTAGAGGTCCAGAAACCCCTGTCTGTCGACGTCGAGTGTCACCGACGCCATCATATCGAGGCGCTCGTAGGAGTCCTCGACGCTCAGCGCCCGGACGTCCTCGATGTCGATGCCGTCGCCCGCGGCCGGGAGAATCTCCTCGGCTTCGAGCGTGCGCCAAGCGTTCGCGGTCGATACCGTCACACCGTCCATATCGAACAGCACTGCGTCGTACTCAGTCATTGTCGGATCCGTCGTTTGTCGTTGTCTGCGTCGAACGTGAACGCCGCGAGGGTCTCGGGGTTGGCGACGTGCATCGGTCGGTCGCCCTCGACGACCGCCTCGACGCCCGAGACGGCCATTTCCGTGTGTCGCTCGACGACGCTCTGGGAGGCCGAGGCGATGTGTGGCGTCAACACCACGTCGTCCCGTTCCAGTAGCGGGTCGTCGTCGGCGAGTGGTTCCTCGTGATAGACGTCGAGGCCCGCCGCGGCAATCTCGTCGTCCCGGAGCGCCCCCAGCAGCGCGCCCTCCTCGATCAGCGCCGCGCGAGCGGTGTTGATCAGGTAGGCGTGGTCGGGCATCGCCGCGAACTCCTCGGGACCGATCATCCCGCGCGAGGAGGGTGAGACCGCCGCGTGGAGGCTGACCACGTCGCTGCGCCGGCACAGGTCCCGGAGGTCCCCGACCTTTTGTACGTCGAACGGCTCCATCTCGACTTGATCGACGAAGGGGTCGTAAGCGACGACGTCCATACCGAAGCCGGCCCCCGCGCGCTTTGCGACCCGGCGGCCGATCCGGCTGAAGCCGACGATGCCGATCGTCCGACCGCCGAGAGTCGGACCGCGTAGCGTCGTGTACGGCGAGTCCGCGCCGATGTCCCACGTCACGTCCTCGCGTTCGCCGCCCGCGGCGGCGTCGGCGACCGGATCGCCGGTGTACTCGCCGTCCCGGAGCCGTCGGTCCGCGAGTGCGATGTTCCGCGTCGCCGCCAACAGCAACCCCATCGTGTGGTCGGCGACCGTCTCGGCGTTGCGACCGGGCGCGAACAGCACCGGAATGTCGCGCTCGGTCGCCGCCTCGATGTCGACGCTCGCCTCGGGCCCCCCACGGGGGCAGACGATCAGTTGCAGTTGCTCGGCGGCGTCCATCACCTCGGCCGGGACGCCCTCGAACCCGGAGACGAACACCGACACACCTTCGAGTCGCTCTTTCAGTGTCTCCACCGGGAGCCGGGACTCCCGCTGTGCTATCGGGTCGAACTCGACGTCGAAGCCGAGCGCTTCCAGCCGTTCGATTCCCCCTGCCGCGAAGTTCGCCGTCACGAGTGCCTTCATAGAGCGTGTCCTTCCGTCTACAGAATATAGTTACTCAACAATGAATAAATATTTATCGGATTCCGTGCGGGGCGGTCACAGGGGTCACCGAAGCGACGGTATCACCACTCACGGGAGCGCTGCCGCTCGAAATCGGACGAGAGGAACGGGAGTGACGGTCGCTCACCGACCGCGGGCGGTCGAGCGCGCCGTCTCGGGGTCGGCGCCGGCGGCGACGGCGGAGACGAACAGTTCGCCGGCGCGGTAGGAGGAGCGGACCAGCGGTCCGCTGGCGCAGTACAGGAACTCCAGTTCGGTCTCGGCGACTTTTCGCCACGTCTCGAAGACGTCGGGGTGGACGTACTCGCTCACTTCGAGGTGGTCCCGGGAGGGCTGGAGGTATTGTCCGAGGGTGACGACGTCGACGCCGACGGTCCGGAGGTCCGACAGCGTGGTGTACACCTCGTGGGCGTACTCGCCGACGCCGAGCATCAGGCTGGTCTTGACGTAGCTCTCGCCCTCGCGGGCGGCCTGCCGGAGGACCGACAGTGACCGCTCGTAACCGGCGCGGCGGTCCCGCACGGGCCACTGGAGTCGGGGCACCGTCTCGACGTTGTGGGCGAAGACGTCCGGGCCGGCATCCAGGATCTCGCCCACGAGGGCAGATTCGCCCTGAAAGTCCGGCACCAGCGCCTCGACCAGCGTCTCGGGCTGGCGGCGTTTGATCGCCCGGATGGTCTCGGCGAAGTGGGGCGCGCCCTGTCGGGGCAGGTCGTCCCGGTCGACGGACGTGAGGACCACGTAGTCCAGCCCGATCTCCGCGACGGCGCTTGCGACCTGTTCGGGTTCCTCGGGGTCGGGCGGGTCCATCCCGCCGGTCGTCACGTCACAGAAGTTACAGCCCCGCGAACAGCGGTCACCGAGGAGCATGAACGTCGCCGTGCCGGGACCGCTCCCGCCCGCCTCCGCACCGCTCCAGCACTCGCCAAGATTCGGACAGTTGGCCTCCTCACAGACGGTGTTGAGGTCGTGCTCGCGCAACGTCCGCTTGATCTCGGTGAAGCGCTCGCCCGTCGGCGGCCGCTGGGAGAGCCACGCCGGTTTGGGGGAGCGTGACATACTTATCTCTGGGGAACACGGCGACAAAAGTCTGCGGCCCGATCACCGACCTTCGAGGGCTGGTGTCGGTCGAGACAGTACTTCCTCGTCGACTCGCGTGGGGAGCGGGTCGGGCGCGTACGTGGCGGTCGCAGAGAACCAGCTGTGGTAAAGCGATCAGCATAGAGGCGCAGCGTCTCACAGACAGCAGGAACCGTGTCTCAAGGCGCGAACTGCCTATGAAGTGCCGTCGTCGAAGATTGGCTCCAGGCTAGGAGTCTCATCGGTCGCGTCACAGACGCGGATGCGACCGTCGGAGCTCACGAACACGTTCCAGCGGCCCATCCGCAAGGCTAACAGAAGCTCATCGTCCCCAGCCTCACCTGAGTTGGTCAGCAGTGCGGTGAGTGCGTCGAGGTCAAGAGACCCGTACAGCGACGGGAGTTCGGTCGGCGCGACTCCTTCGGCTTCGGCAACCGCATCGACAAGTGCTTGTGTGAGTGTCCGCCCGCCCTCTCGCGTATAGGACGTCTCACTCACTACGGAACAACTTCGGTACAACGCCAGTTCTGGCTCTCGTTTCATATATTAGTAGTCCTTCACAGACATAGAGTTGTCGTGAGGATGTGAGTAAACAATTCCCACCGGGTGCCAACCGTTCGAATGGAGACCGATATTGCAGGTTCGGTAAGTGGATAGGCTGTCGAGAGACGGACGAAAGCGGGTCGCAGCGCTGAACGTATGCCCTGTATTCAGCGTTCAATTACCGATGTCACTCTCATTTGTCAGCAACTCCAGACTATTTTCCCGCCCTCTGTTTCATCACCGAAACCGACGCACTCTCACCCACCCTGAGAGACCAACGGCTCTTGGACAAAATCACGCCCACCAAAGAAAGTCGCTCGTTCGAAAAGCGGTGCGGCTGCGGTGCGGTTGCGGCAGGTCGACAGGGACGACAACCGCTCGCGCCTACCGGACGCGAGCGGCCTTTTTCCCCAAGTTTTTACGCCCGAGCGGTCCGCCGCGAGCCGGACGGCTCGCGTGCGA
>NZ_WPCA01000021.1 GCF_009741825.1 Halapricum sp. CBA1109 | reverse complement strand
ACGTCCTCGCCGCGGCGGCGTTCGACGCCGACCGCACCGACCAGTCGACGCTCGTGATCAGATACGTCACCGTCCGCGCGGACCGCCGCGGCGAGGGCATCGGTCCGCGACTGCTCGCGTTCGTCCGCGAGCGAGCGCGCGAGAACGGGTTCGAGCGCGTTCGCATCAACGTCAACAACGTCTACTCCTACGTCGCGGCGCTGAAAGCCGGGTACGGGTTCACGGGCGAGGAGACGGGCGTCGCCGAACTGTGTATGATCTGGCCCGCCGACCGGGCCGAAAACTACGACGCAGGACTGGCGCTGTTCGAAAAGCGGGACGTGACCGACGAGGAACGGCATTTTCTGGCCGAACGGCCGCCGGAGCCACCGGCGACAGTCGACCCGCCGTAGTAAACTGGAGCGGCGGGAACCGGGTACGGGGAAGGGAGAGACCGGCGGGCGAGGACGCGTCAGCGGGGACCACACTGCGGGGCGGCCGGGTCGTCGTGACCGGGCGTCACCAGTCCAGACTGGCGCCGCTCTGGTACTCGGTCACCTGCGTCTCGAAGAAGTTTTTCTCCTTGTTCAGATCGACCTGTTCGGACATCCACGGGAACGGGTTGTCGGTGCCGTAGGCCGTCGGCAGGTCGAGTTGGTCGAGTCGCCGGTCGGCGACGTGTTCGACGTACTCGGCGAACTGTGCGGCGCTCATCCCGAAGGCGTCCTCGGGACAGGCCTCGTAGGCGTATATCTGCTCTAAGTCGACGGCGTCGGTTATCAACTCCCGAATCTCATCGCCGAAGTCGTCGGTCCAGACGCCGGGGTTCTCCGTCCGAATCTGGTTGATGAGGTCGACGCCGAACCCGACGTGGAGAGACTCGTCCCGCATAATGTACTCGAACTGCTGGCCGATACCCTCCATCTTGTTCTGGCGTTTGAGTCCGAGCATCATCGCGAACCCGGCGTAGAAGAAGATGCCCTCCATCACGACGTAGAAGCCGACGAGGTCCCGGAGGAACTCCCGGACGTCGTCGTCGGTGTCGATGGTGAACTCGGGGCGGTCGATAGAGCGGGTCAGGTCCACGACGAACTCGTCTTTCTCCTCGATTGAGGGGACGCGGTCGTACATCCCGTAGAGGTACTCCGGGTCGAACCCCAGCGAGTCACAGCAGTAGATGAACGTGTCCGTGTGGATGGCCTCCTCGTAGGCCTGGCGCAGGAGGTACTGGCGGCACTCGGGGGCGGTCACGTACTCGTAGAGGGCGAGGACGATGTTGTTCGCGGTGAGGGACTCGGCCGTCGAGAAAAAGCCGAGGTTCCACTCGACCAGTTGTCGCTCGGCCGGGGAGAGGGCGTCGCCGTTCCACTGGGAGATGTCGTCCTGCATCGGAATCTCCTCGGGAACCCAGTTGTTGTTGACGCCCGCCTCGTAGTACTCGCGGGCCCAGTCGTACTCGATCGGTAGTATCTTGTTCGGGTCGTGTTCGGTGTCGGTGTTGAGTATAGGCATAGTCTTGCGTGTCACTGACAGGCGTCGCAGGTCGGGTCCTCGACGGTACAGAGGTCCTCGGTGTCTCGGCCGCCGTCCGTCTCGGCGTCCTCGCGGTGCTGGGTCTTCCCGTATTCGGACATGTCGACGGTCGATTTCTCTATCTGGGAGGCCCCGAGCGTCCGCAGGTAGTAGGTCGTCTTCAGGCCGAGTTCCCACGCCGTCGTGTAGACGTCGTCGAGGAGCGACCCGTCCGTCGAGGGGAAAAAGACGTTGTGCGAGACCGACTGGTCGATCCACGTCTGACGGTGGGCGGTCAGTCGGAGTTGGTGGCGCGGGTCTATCTCGAAGGCCCCGCGGTACAGTTGCTTGAGGTCGTCGGGTACCTCGTCGATGTCTTGGATGGTCCCGTCGTGGTATTTGATCCGCTCGACCATCTCCTCGTCCCACAGGTCACGTTCCCGGAGGTCCGCGACGAGGTGGTCGTTGATGACCGTGAAGTCCCCGGACATGTTGGACTTCACGTAGAGGTTCGAGTACTGGGGTTCGATAGACGGCGTCGTACCGTTTATTGTCGAGACGGTGGCGGTGGGTGCGATAGCCATCGTGTTCGAGTTGCGCATCCCGTGTTCCTCGACGTGTTCGCGCACCACGTACCAGTCGAGGGTCTCCGCCCGGTCGGTCGGAATCTCCCGGTCGCGGCTCTCTTCCAGCAGGTCGACGGTGTCCTGTGGGAGCAACCCGCGGTCCCACTTCGACCCCTCGTAGGAGGGGTAGGACCCCCGCTCGGCCGCCAGCCGAGAGGAGTTGAGGATGGCGTGGTAGGAGACGAACTCCTGCCAGCGGTTGGCCGTCTCGACCGCGGCGTCCGCGTTCATCGGAATCCCCACCTCCATCAGCGCCTCGTGGAACCCCATCGTGCCGAGGCCGACCGGTCGGTGTCGCATGTTCGACGCCTCGGCCTGTTCGGTCGGGTAGAAACACAGGTCGACCACGTTGTCCAGCATCCGCATCGCCGTCTCGATGGTCTCGGCGAGGTGGTCGCGGTCGAGTTCGCCGTCGCTGACGTGGGTGGCGTAGTTCACGCTCCCGAGGTTACAGACGGCGTGTTCCTCGGCGCTCGTGTTGAGCGTGATCTCCGTACAGAGGTTCGAGGAGTGGACCGTCCCGGCGTGGTCCTGCGGGGAGCGGACGTTACAGGGGTCTTTGAACGTGATCCACGGGTGGCCCGTCTCGAACAGTCGGGTGAGCAGCTGCCGCCAGAGGTCCTCGGCGTCGACGCGTTCGTACTGGGCGAGTTCGCCGGCCTCGGCCTGTCGTTCGTACTCCCGGTACCGCTTCTCGAACGCCGCCCCCGACGCCTCGTGGAGGTCGGGGACCTCCTCGGGGCTGAACAGCGTCCACTGCTCGCCGGCCGCGACGCGCTTCATAAAGAGGTCCGGGACCCACGCCGCGGTGTTCATATCGGGGGTCCGCCGACGCTCGTCGCCGGTGTTTCGCTTCAGGTCGAGAAACGCCGGGAAGTCGAGGTGCCAGCACGCGAGGTAGGCACAGGCCGCGCCGCGGCGCTTGCCCGACCGATTGATGGCGGACGTGACGTCGTTGCTGATGCGGAGGAACGGGACGACGCCGGTGGACTCGACGCCCGTCGACTCGATTCGGGCACCGCCCGCCCGGATGTTCGTCCAGTCGTTGCCGAGGCCGCCGCTCCACTTCGAGAGGAGCGCGTGGTGTTTGTACGAGTCGAAGATGTGTTCGAGGTCGTCCTGGACCGTCGTCAGATAGCACGACGACAGTTGCGGGTGGGTCGAACCGCTGTGGAACAGCGTCGGCGTCGAGGGGGTAAACTCCAGTTTCGAGAGGACGTCGTAGAACTCCTCGGCCCGTCGCTGCGGGTCGTCCTCCTCGAGTGCGAGACCCATCGCCACCCGCATCCAGAAGGCTTGGGGCAGTTCCAGATGGTCGCCCTCGGTCGTGAGAAAGTACCGCTGGTAGAGCGTCTCCATCGCCATATACTCCAGTTTCTCGTCGCGGTCGATGACGAGGTACTCCGCCAGCGCTTCGAGGTCGAAGGTGTCCAGCAACCGCTCCTCCAAGAGGTCCGCCTCGACGGCCCGTTCGAGGTTCGTGACGAACGTGGCGCGGTACTCGCGGTCTAAGTCGAACCCCGTCTCGTCCGAACCGATCACCTCGCGGTAGTACCGCTGTCGGAAGACCGACGCGGCGATGCGTTTGTACGCGGGGTCGCGTTCGATTCGGGCGGTAAGCGCCTGCAGGACCGCCTCGTACACCTCCTCCGTGGTCGCACCGTCGTAGAGGGTGCGGTCGACTTCGGTGACGAGTTCGTCGCAGTCGTCCGCCGAGAGCGTCGTTTCGTGGCCGGTGCGTGCGCGGTCGAGTATCGACCGTACGTCGGGCGTCCGTGTGTGCTGTGTGCTCATATGTTCGCTGGTGTGGCGTCTGTCCGGCAGGCACGGGCCGATAGCGACGGATCCCGGATCACCGATGCGACCGATGCCGGACGCCGTGCTGTCGGGCGTTGTGACTACGCGACCCGCCGGTTTCTTGGCCCCCAGACGCAGGGCGCGAGCGGTCGAACGGCAATCGAATCCGTGGGTCAGGAGCTACATAAGTTTTACCAGCCCAGTTTAGATAGAACAAGTGAGTTTGACAACAGGGCGAGACGGGGCCGTCGCTCGGGAGGAAAATAAGCGTGACTGCGTGAGCGGGCGGCAGACGAGCGACGACGTGTGATCGGGCGAGAAAGGAACGACGACGGCGAATGATCGGTGGGCGCTACTGCTCAAGCGGCGCGGACTCGAACAGCCGCGAGCCACACTCCCCGCAGTCGACGGCCGCGACCGGGTAGGAGCCACAGCAGGACTCGACCTCCTCGGTGTCGAAGGTCACGTCGTTGCCGCAGTCGGGACAGGTCTCTAAGAACAGTCGGAGGCCCTTCAGCAGACGGCTCCGGTCGGCAATCGAGAGGTCGTCCCACGCCTCGTAGCGGTCCATCAGCAGGCGCGCGGCGGCCAGATCGGCGTACAGCGCCGCCTCGGACTCCAGCAGGCCGACGAGGTTGCCGTCGACGAGAATCTTGTAAGCCTCGTTGTGGCTCTCGAAGGAGACGTCCGAATCCTCGATGCCGATGACGGCCCTGATCTCGTCCTCGCGGTCGGCGGTCGCTTTCACGTCCGCTATCTCCTCGTCCCACGCCGACCGGAACGAGTCGGTCAGCGACAGGTCGCCGTCATCGGCCGGTTGTAGCGCGTCGACCGCGACGAGGATCGACTCGGGGTTGAGCGGTTCGTCCGCGTCGGCGGGCTCTGATTCTGCCATCTCTGCCGAACGTTGGTGACACACACACGTAAATTCCACTACTCGATACCGTCGAACGGACGGGGTCGCTAGCTTCAAAGCGCTCTCGGCCCAAGAGCCACCGATGGGTAACGCAGCACTCCGTGAGCTAGCCGCCATCGAGGAGATACTTCGGGGATATCGAGGGGTCGGTCGTGGCCGTCGACGCCCACAACTGGCTGTATCGCTACCTCACGACGACGGTGAAGTGGACGAACGACGCCGTCTACACGACCGCCGACGGCGAGGAAGTGGCGAACCTCGTCGGCGTGGTCCAAGGCCTCCCGAAGTTCTTCAAGCACGACATCACGCCGGTGTTCGTCTTCGACGGCGCAGTCACCGACCTCAAAGACGCCGAGGTGTCCGACCGCCGCGAGAAGCGCGAGGCCGCCGAGGAGAAACTCGATGCCGCCCGCGAACGGGGGGACGACCTCGCGGCCGCCCGCCTCGAAGCCCGGACCCAACGGCTCACCGACACCATCGTCGAGACGACCCGGGAGTTGCTCGGCTTGCTCGACGTACCAGTCGTCGACGCGCCCGCCGAGGGCGAGGCCCAAGCCGCGGTGATGGCCCGCCGGGGCGACGTGGACTTCGCCGGGACCGAGGACTACGACTCCCTGCTTTTCGGCGCGCCCCGGACGCTCCGGCAGTTGACGAGCAAGGGCGACCCCGAACTGATGGCCCTCGACGCGACCCTACAGCGCCACGACATCACCTACGAGCAACTGATCGACGTGGCCATCCTCTGCGGAACGGACTTCAACGACGGCGTCCACGGCTACGGCCCGAAGACATCGGTGAAAGCAATCAAGGAACACGGCGACCTCTGGGCGCTGATCGAAGCCGAGGACGTCCACGTCGAGAACGCCGACCGCATCAGGGCGCTGTTCCGCGACCCGCCGGTCGCCGAGACGCCCGACCTCGATTTGGACCTCGCGCCCGACGTGGCGGCCGCCCGCGAGTTCGTCGTCGACACGTGGGAGGTCGACGCCGAGGAGGTCGCACGCGGGTTCGACCGCATCGAACAGTCCGTCGTCCAGACGGGACTGGACCGCTGGTCTTAGTCGCTCATCTCGGCGCGGATGTCGTCCATCCGCCCTTGGAGTTCCCGGATCTGCTCGTCGAGTTGGGCCTGACTCTGTTCTTGGAGTTCCGCCAGTTGTGCCTCGGTCTGGTCGAGGAACGACTCGGTCTGGGACTCTAAGTCCTCGTGGGCCTCAAGCAGGACGGTCAACTGCTGGTCCAAGGCGTCGACGTAGGCCTCGGCGGCCTCCTCGCCGGAGTCCAGCCCCTCCTCGGCCATCTCGATGGCCTCCGTCCCGGCCTCCTCGGCCGCGTCGAACTGCTCGTCGACGGCCTCCCGGACTTCCTCGATACCGGAGACGGACCCCGGCATCGCCGACTCGACGGCATCGAGGTAGGAGTGGAGGGCCCGCCGCGTCAGGTCCGCGCTCTGCTCGGTGGCCGTCTCCGCCCCGCCGAGGAGGCTCTCGTTGACCTGTCGCTGGAAGTCGATGCTCTGTCGGACGGCCTCGTTGCTCTGCTCGATTGTCCGCCGCTGTAACTCGAACGCCACACTGAGAGGGTTGTCCTCCGCCATAGGGGAGCTATCGGCGGGCTATCATATCAAACCCGACCACGGGCACAGCCGCGGAGGGCTTTTGACGCTCTCTTCCCAAGCGGTCCCGTGACACAGGTCGAGACGGGCGAACGGCTGTGGGCGCTGTGGGCGCTCGCCCGCCCGTCCCAGCTAGCGCTCATCGCCTTCCTCTACCTGCTCGGGGCGCTCATCGCGCTCCGGGAGGTGCCGCTCGACCGGACGGCGCTGGTCGGTGGCCTGCTGGCGCTGCTCCCGGTGGCTGTCTCGGTCCACTACGTCAACGAGTACGCCGACTACGAGACCGACGCCCGGACCGAGCGCACGCCCTTCTCCGGCGGCAGCGGGGCGCTCCAGCGGACCGGCCTCGACCGCTCCTTTGCCCGCCGGGCGGCCTGGCCGGCGCTCGCCGTCGGCCTCGCCGCCGCGGGGATATGCCTCACGCACGGCCTCCCGCTGTCGGCTGTCGCCGTCCTCGCCGTCATCGGCGTCCTCGGCTGGCAGTACTCCGTCGGGCTGGCACTGGTCTACCGCGGCGTCGGCGAGGTGACCAACGCCGTCCTCGGCGGGTTGTTGCTCCCGGTGTACGGCGGCGCGACCCAGACCGGCGGCCTCCCGGTGACCGTCGGGGTGGCGATGGCCCCCTTCACCGTCCTCGTGATGGTCAACCTGCTGGCGACCCACTGGCCGGACAGGGCGGCCGACGCCGCCGTCGGCAAGCGGACGCTGGTGACCCGGTGGGACCCGCCGCGACTCCGGCGGGCCTACGCCGCGTTCACCGTCCTCGCTGCCAGCCTCCTGCTGGCGCTGACCGGGTCCGTCGTCCCGCCGGTCGTGACGGCGGCGAGTCTCCCCGCGTTCGTCGTCGCGGCCTACGGCTACCGGGTGTACACCCGCCAGCGCTCGCCGTTCCCGGCCGTCGCGGCGATGGTGACCCTCGCCGTCGGGCAGGCCGCGGGATGGGTGTACGTGCTCGTTGGGTGAGAGCCTACGCTGTTAGGTGTATAGGCTATAAGACACACCCTCATAGATGGTTGTATGACACAGACCCAGTTCACGATAGAAGGCGACAGCGCGGTCCTCGAAGGCGAACGAGACGACGAGTGGCTGAAATCCGACGCCATCGCGTCGCTTGAAGAGTGGGCCTAAACTACAGGCACTCGCGCAACTCGGCGGCGGCCGCCTCGGCGAGTTTGTTGTTGACGAACGTGCCGGCGCCGCGTTCGCTGCCGGCGAGGTGTTTGAGTTTCTGTGCCGTCCGGTGGGGCGGGTAAAACTCGATATGGAAGTGGGCGTAGCCGTCGCCGCTGCCGTCGGTCGGTCGCTGGTGAAGCGCCATCACGTAGGGGAGTTCGAAGTCGAACAGCGCGTCGTAGCGGAGGAGGACCTCTTTCAACATCCGACCGAGGTCGTCGACGTGGCGCCCCTCGAACTCGTCCAGCGACGGGAGGTGGTCGTCGGCGTAGACGTGCATCTCGTAGGCGTACCGGGCCTGAAACGGGACGAAGGCGGTGAAGTGGTCGGTCTCGGCGACGATCCGGGCGCCGTCGTCGCGTTCGGCCGCCAGCACGTCACAGAACAGGCACTCGCCGGTCTCCTCGCGGTGGTCGCGGCTGGCGTCGAGTTCCCGCCGGATTCGGGGCGGGACGAACGGGTAGGCGTAGATCTGTCCGTGCGGGTGCTCAAGTGTCACGCCTATCTCCTCGCCGCGGTTCTCGAAGACGTAGACGTACTCGTGGTCCGGGTCGGCCCCGAGGTCACGGTACCGGTCCTGCCAGACGGCGACGAGCCGTTGGAACTGCTCGGTCGGCAGTTCCGAGACGACGGCGTCGTGGTCGTCGGTGAACAACACGACTTCACAGGCCCCGGTCGCCGGTTTCGCCCGGAACAGGTCGCCGTCATCGACGGCGGGCTCCGGCGGGTCCGGCTGGAGGGAGGGGAAGGCGTTCTCGACGACGGCGATGTCGTATTCCTCCCGCGGGACGGCCGTCGGCACCTCGTCGTCCGGGTCGGCCGGACAGAACGGGCAGTAGTCCTTGGGCGGCTTGAACGTCCGGTCCTGCCGGTGGGTCGCGGTGACGACCCACTCGCGCTGGAACGGGTCCCAGCGCCGTTCAGTCATCCTCCGCCTCCGACCCCGCCGGGAACGTGTAGAGGTGGACGTACCGGCCGTGGTCGTTCTCGACGGTCTCGCGCTCCATACCCGAGGGTGTCGCGTGCCACCCCGATAAGCCTGCGGAGTCCGCAACACTCACGACGACAGCGGCCCGCCACTGGAGTATGTACCACGTGCGCTCGCCCGGTCGCGTCAACCTCGTCGGCGGACACACAGACTACAGTGGCGGGTACGCGATGCCCGTCGCGACGGATCTGGCGACCACCATCGAGGCCGAGACGGCCGGGAACGTCACCGTCACCTCCGAGGCGATGGCCGAGACGCGGACCTTCGACGTCGCCGACCCCGAACCGGTCGGCGACTGGACCGACTACGTCCGGGGCTGTTACGCCGTCCTCCAGTCGGAGGGGTACGACCCCGGCGGCATCGAGGCGACCATCGGCGGGGACCTCCCGCTGGCGAGCGGACTGAGTTCCTCCGCGAGCCTCGAAGTCGGCGTGGTGGCGCTTTTGGCCGCCGCCTACGACATCGACCTCTCCCGGACGGAACTGGCGCGGTTGGGCCGGCGCGTCGAGAACGACTTCGTCGGCGTCGACTGTGGCCTGCTCGACCAGTTCTCGGTCGCGCTCGCCCGCGAGAACGAGGCGCTGTTTCTGGACCTCGGGAACGAGTCGTTCAACCGCGTCCCCGTCCCGACCGACCTCCAGTTTCTGGTCGTCCACACCGGCGTCGAGCGGTCGCTGTCGGACACGCCGTACAACGAGCGCCGGGCGACGGTCCAAGCGGCGCTGGACGCTCTCGATGTCGAGCGCTCCCCGTCGGTCGACTTGGCGGCGCTGGGGAGTCTCGACGCGGAACAGGCCCGTCGGCTGGGGTACGTCGTCCGGGAGAACGCCCGGGTCCGGCAGGCCGCGACGGCGCTTGACGACGGTGATCTGGAGCGGTTCGGGGACGTGCTGGTCGAGGCCCACGGGGACCTCGCCGAGGAGTTCGAGGCCAGCACGGCGGAACTCGACTGGATCGTCGAGTACGCCGTCGAGAACGGTGCCTACGGCGCGCGCCTGACCGGTGCCGGGTGGGGCGGCGCGGCCGTCGTCGCCCTCGACGCCGAGGTAGCGCCGCAGTTCGCCGACGCCGTCGCGGACGACTACGAGGCGGCCTTCCCCGAACGCGAGGCGACGACGTATCTCGTCGAACCGGCCGACGGCGTGACCGTCAGCGAGTGAGCACTCGCCTCAGATGCTGATGTCGACGGATTCGACGTCCTCCAGCGAGCGGTTCTTCAGCGCCTCGCCGGAGAACTCGTCGAAGAGGTGGATGGCCGACTCCGGGAACCGGGCGACGACCTTGTCGCCGCTCTCGACGCGGTCCATCCCGCTGACGGTGACGATGAACGTCCGCGGCTCGTCGCTGTTGTCGTCGTCGAAGGTGAGGTAGACGTTGTTCGCGTCGCCGGTCGGTTCGACGACGTCGACGGTACACGCAAAGTCGGTCGGTTCGGTCGGCATCGCGTCCGCCCGGAACTCGACGTCTTCGGGCCTGATGCCGAGCGTGACGCTGTCGCTGCCCGAGACGGCCCCACGGAGTTGGTCCGAGATGGGATACTCGAAGTGCTCGCCGACGAGGGCGTCGCCTTCGACGTCCAACTCGAAGAAGTTCATCGACGGCTCGCCGATGAAGCCGGCGACGAAGTAGTTGTTCGGCGTGTGGTAACACTCAAGCGGCGTCCCGACCTGCTGGAGGATCCCGTCGTCGAGGACGGCGATTCGGTCGCCCATCGTCATCGCCTCGGTCTGGTCGTGGGTGACGTACACCGTCGTCACGCCCAGGTCCTCCTGGAGGCGCTGGAGTTCGGTCCGCATCGTCGCCCGGAGCTTCGCGTCGAGGTTCGAGAGCGGCTCGTCCATCAGGAACGCCTCGGGGTCCCGGACGATAGCGCGGCCGAGCGCGACGCGCTGTTGCTGGCCGCCGGAGAGGTCGTCCGGTTTCCGGTCGAGCAGGTTCGCGATCCCCATCATCTCGGCGGTGTCCGTGACGATCTCGTCGATCTCGTCGTCGGACATATCCGTCGACTCCTCCAGCCCGAAGCTCATGTTCTGCTTGACGGTCATGTGGGGGTACAGCGCGTAGGACTGGAACACCATCGCGATGTTGCGCTCGGCCGGCGGCTTGTCGTTGATCCGCCTGCCGCCGAGTCGGATCTCGCCTTCGGTGATCGTCTCCAGCCCGGCGACCATCCGGAGCGTGGTCGATTTCCCACAGCCGGAGGGACCGACGAGGACGAGGAACTCCCCATCGGCTATCTCGAAGTCGACGTCGTCGACCGCGACGATCTCGTTGCCGTCGTCTTCAGTGAATACCTTCGTTATCGAGTCGAGTGTGAGTTCTGCCATTAGCGATCACCTGATTGTGAGAGAGTGGTCATGCTAGGCCGTCACCCCTTTGGCGAACTTGTCGCCGAAGAAGATGTAGACCAGCAGCGTCGGCAGTGCCGCGACGAGCGCTGCCGCCATCCGGAGCGGGAAGTTCGTCCCCTCCTGTGAGACGCCGATACTGACCAGATCCTGCGTGACGACCGAGGCGTCGCCGAACTGGATGATCGTCAGCGCGAACAGCAGGTCGTTCCAGATCTGGGTGAACTGGTAGATGAACACCACGGCGAACATCGGCACCGACAGCGGGAGGATGATGCGCCGGTAGATCCGGGTGATCGACGCGCCGTCGAGGCGCGCGGCCTCGACCATCTCGTCGGAGAGTTTCTTGTAGTGCGCCCGGAACAACAGCGTACAGATCGGGATCCCGTACGCCGTGTGCGTGACGATCAGCGCGATGAGTTTCCAGTGGAACTCCTGTAACAGCGGGATCATCGGCGCGACGGACTCGACGGTCGTCCGCAGCGGGACGACGTTGTACCAGAACTGCGTCAGCGGAACGAGCACGGCCTGGTAGGGGATGAATATCCCCGCGACGAACAGCATATAGATGCCGATCTGGCCCTTCCAGTCGACGGTCGTCAGCCCGTAGGCCGCCATGCTCCCGAGCAGTCCCGAGAGGATGGTCGCCGGGACGACGAGGATGAAGCTGTTTGCCAGCCCCTGACTCAACGCGTCTACGGCGTTGGTGAACGGCCCGAGGCTCACGTCGCCCGGCGCGGGCGGGAGATACGGGGCGCTCCCGGTGTAGGCGCTGGGGTCGGTTATCGCGGTCATCAGCCCCGTCTCGATGGGGATGAGGTAGAACACGATCATCCCGATCAGGACGACGTAGAGCCCGGTACGCCTGAGCGGAACCCGACCCCACCCTCTTGTTCCTGACTCATAGTTGCCCCTGCCTGTACTGGGAGTAGATGTACGGTGCGACGACCGCCAGCGCCATCAGGAAGAGGACGACGGCGATGGACGAGCCGTAGGCCCAGTTCTGGTTCCCGTAGGCCTCACGGACCATCTGGGTCGCGAGGATGTCGGCCGAGGGACCGGGGTTGTACCCGCCGTACATCGAGAACAGGAAGTCGAAGGCCTTCAGCGAGAACACGACGAGGACGACCAGCGCGCTGACCGTCGCGGTCCGGAGTTGCGGGATGATGACCCGCCAGTACATCCGGATGGTGCTGGCCCCGTCGACGCGGGCGGCCTCGAAGTGGCTCGACGGGATGGCCCGCAACCCGGCGAGATACACCACCATCGCGTAGCCGCTGTACTGCCATATCAGGGCGAACGCCACTGCCGCGAGTTTGAGGTCGGGGTTCTGGACGATCTCGATCGGCCCGAAACCGAACGCTCCGAGCGCGATGTTGACGAGCCCGGTGTTGTAGTCGTACATGTACAGCCAGAACTTGGCCGTGACGACGAACGAGAGGCTCATCGGCAGCAGGTATATCGTCCGGAACGTGTTCTCGAATCGGATCTGCTGGTCGACCAGGATGGCGAGCAACAGGCCCAGCGCCAGACAGACGATGGCGAACGCGACCATCAAAACGACGGTGTTCTGCGTGGCGTTCCATATCGGGTCGATGGAGTAGTCCGTCCAACTCGGCGTCCCGCCGTCGAAGGCGACGACGTAGTTCTCGAAGTCGAGGTCGCCGTAGTTCGGGTCGCCCAGCCCCTGGAAGTCCGTCAGCGACAGGACGACGTTCCAGAGGATGGCACCGTAGACGAACAACCCGACCAGCAGGAACGGCGGGAGCCAGAAGGGGGCCGAACGGATGGAGTCACGGCTCAACAGCGACGTCCCCGACGAGGCCGTCCCGCCGTCCGTGCGGGCGTCGCCGCTGTCGGACACGAGGCGCTTGAGTACCGTTAGTGGATTGCGCATAAATGCGAGGTGAGGTGCGTTTCGATCAGTTGAACGCGCCGACGAGGTCACCAGCGGTCGCGCCCGCGTCGTAGCTCTCGATGAAGGCACTGAAGGCCTCGCTGATGTTCGTCTTGACCTGCGGCACGACGCCGAGGCCGTGCTCTATCGACGGCGGCTGGGCGTCGGCGTTGGTGAAGTGATCGAACTGGTCTTGCTGGAACTGGTTCAACTGTGAGACGTCCGCGTCCTCGCGCGGCGGGATGGACCCCTTCTCGCGGTTGAACCTGATCTGGGCGTCGGTAGTCCCGCAGTAACTGAGGAACGTCTTCGTGTCCTCGGGGGTCGGGTTGTCGTCGAAGTACGGGAACGAGTCCATGTTCAGGAGGTAACTCCCGCTCGTTCCGGGGTAGGGGACGTAGTCCCAATCCTCGCCGTAATTGAAGCTGTCGTTGCCGGAGTAGGCGCCCGCGGCCCAGTCACCCTGATGGATGAACGCCGCCTCGCCCTCCTGGACCATCGTGTTCGCCTCGGTGAAGCCAATGGACGAGGAGTTGCCGGGGAAGTACTCCTCCAGTTCGACGACGTTCGCCAAGGCGTCCTCGACCGTCGACTCGTCGCCCTCGCCGTTGAGGAAGTCGTCGTACCCGTCGGCGCCGGCCATCGCGAGGAAGACAGTCTCCCAGAGCTGGCTGGTCGACCACGCGCTGCTTGTCTGGTGAGCGAACGGGACGGCGTCGGTCTCCTCGGAAATCTGTGCACAGCCGTCGACCACGTCGCTCGGCGAACTCCACGACGTCGGGTCGACGCCGGCCTCCTCGACGACAGCAGTGTTGTAGAAGAGATTGTTGATCCGGTGGATGTTGATCGGGACTGTGACGTACGTCCCGTCGAGTTGGGCCTGCTCCTGTGGCCCCGACCGGTAGTTGTTCTTCAGATCGTCGTTCCAGACGTCGCCCTCGATGTCGGCGTAGGCGTCGCCGAACTTCTCCAGTGTCTTGCCCGGCCACGTCTGGAACGTGCTCGGCGGGTCGTTGGACTGGAGTCGGTTGCTGATAACCTGATCGAGGTTGCTCCGGGCCGCCCCGTCGACCGGGTCCTCGCTGAACTCGATGTCAGGGTGCTCCTCTTGGAACCCCTCGATGAGCGCCGCGATAGCCGCGTTGCCGTCGCCCTCGGACCACGCGTGCAACAACTGGATCCCGTCGGATCCGTCGTCACTGCCGCTACACCCCGCGAGCCCCGCCGCAACGGCGACCCCACTCGTCTTGACTACTGTGCGCCGTGAAATACGATTGGTATCATCAGTCATAGTTGTGTCACCGTTTGTCAGCGTGTGACTACGAAAACGTGGGACGGGAGCCTATTTAGTTCTTCTCGTATAAATAATGATCATTGCTGATGTAATATCCAGACTAAATACTCCTCCCCACAGCAGGAAACCCCTATTCTGGGACTATACAGCGATTAACGTCCGATAAGCGCAGCCTACCGGTGACAGCGAGTAGTGACGTTTGAAGAAAAAATACATCTCGTAATACCACATTTTTCTTAGGTGTTACTCAATCTATCACAACTGAGTCACCAGTCTCGGCGCTCTCGTAGACGGCGTCGATGACGGCCATGTTCGCGGCCGTCTCCGCGGCGTCGATGCGGAGCTGTCGGCCCGCGGCGGCACAGTCGGCGAAGTGCTCGACCTCCAGTCGGTAGTGGTCGGCGGGGTCGAACGTCTCGGTCACTTCCCGGCCGTCGACGGCGTAGGTGAGCGTCGCCGGCCCGGAGACGTCGAAGGCCTCCTCGACTGCCAGCCAGCCGTTTTCCGCCTCGACGCGGTAGGTCTGTGTCGCCGGCGTGTCGAACCCCGAGGCGACGCGGGCGAGCGAGCCGTCGTCGTAGGACAGCAGGCCGGCCATATCGGTGTCGACGCCGCTGTCCCTGCTGTCGTGTGTGTGGGCGGTGACGCTGTCGGGTTCGCCGAGGAACAACCGCGCGGCGCTGATGGCGTAACAGCCCACGTCCATCACGCTCCCGCCCGCCAGTTCGGGGTTCAGCCGGATGTCGTCCGGGCGACCCCGCAGGGCGAACTTGAACGTAGCGTCGACAGCGTGGACGCCGTCCAGTTCCGTCTGGACTATCTCCGCCGCCCGTTCCGTCCGCGGGTGGAAGCGATACATGAACGCCTCCATCAGCGTGACGCCGCGGTCGGCGCAGTAGTCGTGGAGTGCGGCCGCCGACTCGGCGTCCGTCGCCAGCGGCTTCTCACAGAGGACGTGCAGTCCCTCGTCGGCGGCGCCCGCGTCCACTCGGCGTGGAGGGCGTTGGGGAGGGGAATGTACACTGCGTCGAGGTCGTCGTCGGCCAGCAGCGCCTCGTAGCTCCCGTAACTGCGGGGGATGTCGAGGTCGGCGGCGACGGTGGCCGCGCGGTCGGCGTCCCGCGAAGCGATGGCCAGTACCTCGTGGTCGCTGGCCTGTATCCCGGGAATCACGTCTTCGCGTCCGATCTTGGCCGTGCTGAGAACACCGAATCGCATAGTCGGCGTTCACCCGGCGAGGGCATAAACGTGTCACCGACCACCGTGTTGGACGTTCCCTACCAGTGGGATTTTATCGCCGCCGGCCGACCCCTCGGATATGACGGAGGACTACCGAACGGAGTCGGACAGCCTCGGCGAGATGCAGGTCCCGGCCGACGCCTACTGGGGCGCACAGACACAGCGCGCCGTCGAGAACTTCCCCATCAGCGGCATCAGCTTCGGACGGCAGTTCGTCCGGGCGCTGGGCGTCGTGAAGAAGGCCGCCGCACAGGCCAACCGCGACCTCGGGACCGTCCCCGAGGACAAAGCCGACTGCATCATCGAGGCCGCAGACGAGGTCATCGCCGGTGACCACGACGACCAGTTCCCGGTCGACGTCTTCCAGACCGGCAGCGGCACCTCGACCAACATGAACGCAAACGAGGTGATCGCCAACCGCGCGACCGAAATCTACGGCGGCGACCTCGGCACCCGCGAGATACACCCCAACGACCACGTCAACTTCGGCCAGTCCTCAAACGACGTGATCCCGACGGCGATGCACGTCGCGGGCGCGACGGCGCTGGTCGAGGAGGTGCTCCCGGCACTGGAGACGCTGGCCGACGAACTGGGCCAAAAAGAGGAGGAGTTCGAGACGGTAGTCAAGACCGGCCGCACCCACCTCCAGGACGCCACGCCCGTCACGCTGGGCCAGGAGTTCGGCGGCTACCGAACCCAGATCCAGAAGGGCATCGAACGCGTCGAGGACGCCCGGCCGCGCCTGCAGGAACTCGCGCTGGGCGGGACGGCCGTCGGGACGGGCCTGAACACCCACCCCGAGTTCCCCGAACTCGCGGCGGAGTACATCGGCGAGGAGACGGGCATCGCGTTCCGTGAGGCCGACGACCACTTCGAGGCCCAAGCCGCCCACGACGCGATGAGCGAGGCCCACGGCGCTCTGCGGACCGTCGCCGGCAGCCTCAACAAGATAGCCAACGACCTGCGGCTACTGGCCTCCGGCCCGCGGAACGGTCTCGGCGAGATAGAGCAACCCGAAAACCAGCCCGGATCCTCCATTATGCCCGGCAAGATCAACCCCGTCGTCGCCGAGGCGGTCAACCAACTCCACAAACAGGTACTCGGTAACGACGCCGCCGTCTCGGCCGGGGCCGCCGAGGGACAGATCGACCTCAACCTCTACAAACCGGTGCTGGCGCACAACTTCCTCCAGAGCGCCGACCTGATCGCCAACGGCAGCGAGGCCTTCGCCGAGAAGTTCGTCGCCAAACTCGAAGCCGACCGCCAACACTGCGAGGAACGCGTCGAGCAGAGCATGGCGCTTGCGACGGCCCTGAACCCCGCCATCGGCTACGACAAGGCCAGCAAAGTCGCCAAGCGCGCCCTCGCCGAGGACAAGACCATCCGCGAAGTCGTCCTCGAGGAGGGCTACCTCGACGAGAGCGAGGTCGACGAGGTGCTCGACCCCGCGAAGATGACCGAGCGCGGCATCCTCGGCGAGGACTGAACGCCGCCCTCAGTTTACCTTATACACATACCAACAGTTCGGACAGTCATATCCATATCAGGACAAGCTATAAACTGGATGATCGCCGAGTAGGAAGTACAATGAGTTCCAAACAAGCGGACGAAGTGAGCGCGAAAGTAGACGATCTTTCAGAGAGTTCCGAGGAAACCGAAGGGACGGTCGCCTGCTTCTGGTCGTCGACGGCGGCAGATTGTGAGACGCTGTCACGATAACGGAGGACAACACGATGAGCTCTAAATCCACTACCGAGGCGAGCGCAGGTGTCGAAGCTGTTTCGGGGAAGAGCGACGGCACGGTCGTCTGTTTCTGGTCGTCGACGGCGGCCGACTGCGAGACGCTGTCGCGGTAGCGTCAGGGGCGGCGAGTCTGCCGTGTCACAATCGAGGGGATTCGGAGGCACCACGTGAGAGGGGGTACACGGTTTCTCGCAGCGAGTCCCGGAGAGGCTCAGAGTCTTCCCCGTCGCGCACGTAGCCACTGGTATGAGCGACGGGACGACACGCGACCCGGCGGCCCTGACCGACGCCGAGTGGGCGGAGCGACTCTCCCATCACGAACACCGGGTCCTCCGGGAAGGCGGGACCGAACGGCCGTACACCTCCGCGTTGCTGGACGTCGAGGACCCGGGCGTGTTCCGCTGTGCCGGGTGCGGGCAGGCGCTGTACCGGACCGACGAGAAGTTCGACTCCGGGACGGGGTGGCCGAGTTTCTGGGCTCCGGTCGCGGCGGACGCCATCGGGACGCGTCGGGACGGCGGTATCCTCGGGTTCGGCGGCCGGACCGAGGTGATCTGTGCGAACTGCGGGGGCCACCTCGGCCACGTCTTCGACGACGGGCCCGAACCGACCGGCAAGCGCCACTGCATCAACGGCGTCGCGCTCACCTTCGAGGCAGAGGGATGACCGGGCACCTCACGCCGACGATGCTCCGGGAGTACGACCGCGACGCTCCCGACCCCGCGGCGACGGAGACAGTCACGTTCGGCCTCGGGTGTTTCTGGGGACCGGACGCCCGGTTCGGTGCGATGGAGGGCGTCGTCCGTACCCGTGTCGGGTACGCCGGCGGGACGAAGCCTGACCCGACCTACCACGCACTGGGCGAGCATACCGAGGTGGTACAGGTCGACATCGACCCCACAGTGTTGTGCTACCGGGACATCATGGAGGTGGTGTTCGACAGCCACGACCCCACCAGACAGGTCTCGAAGACCCAGTACCAGAACGTGGTGTTCGCCGACGGTGACGACCAACGGTCGACGCTCGGTGCTGTCCTCGAGGCGCGTGGACTCACCGACGACATCGCCACACGCGTCGAGGACCTTTCCGGGTTCACCGTCGCCGAGGACTACCACCAGAAACACAGCCTTCGGGCAGCCCCCGACCTGCTGGACGCCTTCGAGACGGCGGGCTACGGCGACCGGGAACTCAGAGAATCGCCGGCCGCAGCCACGCTCAACGGACTCGCGGGCGGAAACGACCTCCCCGAAGACGACGACTTCGGCGTTCTAGAGGCGAGGTCACGACAGTTCCGGTGACGAGCGCTCACAGGCATAATAGACGAGTTTTTCCCGCCGGGTGGTCTACCGCCGGTCGGTGGCGATGACGAGCCGTTACCCCCGCCGAGCCCCTTGTGACGAGGCGTTTCTCGACCGAGCCACCACGTCGACACCGCACTCTCGGTAGTCGGACGATTAGAACGGGCTGTCGTCGGCGGACTGGGGCGCCGTCTCTATCGGGCCGCGCCAGCTAGTGAGACCCTCCGCGAGGCTCTCGACCGGCGTGTCCTCGATACCCTCGTAGGAGGCGATGAGGCGCGCGGCCTGCACGCTGGACTCGCCGTGGGGGCAGACCGTGACGATGCGGTCGGCGTCGGTGTCGAGTTCCTCGACGTTGTCGACCAGTTCCGGGAGCGGCACGTTCTCGCTGTCGGGGATGTGGCCGCGGGCGAACGACGCCGGCTGGCGGATGTCGACTATCTCGATCGTCTCCTCGTCGTCCTCCAGCAGCGACACCAGTTCGTCGACGTGAATCTCGCCGTCCATACACGCTTTTGGCGGCCGGGCGGACAAACGGCCTTCGGTTCAGTCCGCGTCGAACATCGCCATCCCCTCGTGGACGGCGTCGTGTTGACCGAGTAGCGTCACCATATCGCCCATCTCGAAGGTGAACTCCGAGGTCGGAACGGTCGTTTCGTCGTCGCGGGTCACCAGCGCGACCAGACAGCCCTCCGGGAGGTCCGGGCCGATCTCGGCCAGCGTCCGCCCCGCGAGCCCGTCGTTTCGGAGTTCCAGTTCCTGCACTTCGCCCTGATCGGGGTTGGTCATCCAGTTGGCCAGCGCCGGGCGCTCGATCTGGTTGTCGATGGCCCACGCCGTCGCCATCGACGAGGAGATGGTCCGGACGCCCAGATCCTCGAAGGCCTCGACGTTGTCGGGGTTGTTCGCCCGGGCGATGATCCGTTCGACGTCGAACTTCGAGGAGGCCAACTGGGCGACCAGCAGGTTCGCGTCGTCGTCGCCCGTCACCGCGGCGACGATCTTCGCGTTCTCGACGCCCGCCGCGCGCAACGCCTCTGTGTCGGTCCCGTCGCCGTGTTCGACGGTGAACCCCTCGTTGCGTGCGGTCTCGACGACCGCCTCGTTCGTTTCGATCATCACGACACTCTCGCCCCGGTCCTCGAGGCGGGTCGCGAGTGATCGCCCGACACGTCCGCCGCCGACGATGATGACTCGCATTGGTATCACGTCCAGATATTCCGCTATCTTGCGGGCGAACCCGCCCTCGAACAGCGCCGTCAACAGGATGACCAGAAAGACCGTCCCCAGCAGGATGTCCGCCTCGGCGACCATCCCCTCGCCCCGGAGCCGAACCGCGAACAGCGTCGCGACGGACGCCGGGATGATCCCGCGCGGACCGACGAAGCTGATGAACAGTCGCTCCTGGACGGAGAACCGGTCGCCGGTCGTGGAGACGAACACGAGAAACGGGCGGATCACCAGCGCCACGGCTGCGACGACGATCAGTCCGAGCGGTCCGACCTCGGCGAGGGCGTGGAGGTCCAACAGGGCCGCCAGTGCGATGAAGACGAACGACAGCACCAACAGCGTCACGTCGCCCTTGAAGTCGAGAATCTCCTGTTTGTAGGGGATGTCGAGGTTGCCCAGCAGGAAGCCGGCCGTCGCGGCCGCGGCGACGCCGGCCTCCGTCGCCAGCACGTTCGCGGCCGCGTAGGAGACTAGCGCCCCCGCGAGGACGAGCAACCGGGCGTTGCGCGGCGCGTCGCCCGGCGAGATGTCGACGTATCGCAACAGATAGTAGACGATGCCCGCGACGATGATCCCGACCAGCAGTCCCTCGCCGAGGCGGGTGGCGAAGGCACTGACCAGTGCCACCGGTGGCTGCCCGCGGATGAGAATCACCTCGAAGACGATGACGGCGATGATAGCCGCCGTCACGTCGTTGACGATACCCTCCGTCTCCAGCGCCGCGGCCACGCGGTCCCGGACCGGAACGATCTTCAGAATCGGCGTGATGACGGTCGGTCCGGTCGCGACCAGCAGCGCGCCGATGAGGAACGAGATGGCCCACCCGGCGTCGGGGATGACGAAGTGGACGACCGTCGCCGTGCCGATCAGCGCGATGGCCGCGCCGACGGTCACGAGCCGGAACGTCGCCGCCGGGGCCTCGCGGATCCGGTCGCGGTGGAGGTGGAAGGCCCCCTCGAAGACGATGATCGCCACCGCCAACCCGACGATGGCCGACAGCGGTCCCGTCCCGCCGAACGTCTCCGGCGAAACCAGCCGCTCTTCGAGGACGAGCCCCGAGACGGGGCCGATTGCGAGGCCGGCGACGATGTAGAAGATGATGCTCGGGAGCCGTAGGCGAGCGGCGAGCAACTGTGCCAGCACACCGAGCGCGAAGATAGCCGCGACCAGTGCGGTCAGCGTCGCCGACCCGGCCATCAGAACACCACCATATGCCCGGGGGAATGCGTGGCCGACATATAAACGCAATCACTGCCGTCAAGCGGCATCAGTGTCGCTGGTCGAGATACGCGAGGACGCCCCGGACGTTCATCCCGACCTCCGCCCGAGCCTTCGTCTCGGACCACGTCGCCGGCGTCTCGACCTGCTCGCGGAACTGCTCGACCACCGCCGCGTCGTCGCTCGCGTCCTCGCGCACTCGGCCACGTCCGCGACCCACGCTTCGAGTCGGTCGGCGTAGGTCGCCAGTCGGTCCTCGGTTTCAGCCGGGCCGAAGTGGGCGTACAGCAGCCACTCGGGGTCGATATCTCGGAGCATCGAAACGTCCGCCAGCGCCTGTTCGAGGTCGAACTGCGGGGGCGGGCTGGTGACGTGAACGGAGTCGGTCGAGGGCGAGTAGATGCCGGCCGCGTCGGCGGTAAACACCGCGTCGTCCTCGGGGACTTCGAAGACGACCTGGTGTGGCGCGTGGCCGGGCGCGTGGTGAGCGCGCAGCGTCCGGTCGCCGATGGCTATCTCGTCGCCGTCGGTGATCCCCGTAATCCGGTCCTCGGGGACCGGTTTCGGCTCGGCGTAGAACTGGATCTGCTCGCCCACGGCGTCCTTCGTGCCCGCCCACAGCGCCGAGGGGTCCGCGAGGTGGTCGACCCCGATGTCGTGGACGTACACCTCGGCGTTCGGACACTCCGTGAGGAGGCGCCCGACGCCACCGGCGTGGTCCAGATGGACGTGTGTCACGGCGATACACGAGAGGTCCGCGGGCGCGACGCCGGCGGCGTCCAGCAGGCCGAAGATTCGGTCGATATCGGCACCGATACCCGTGTCGACCAGCGTCGGCCGGTCGTCGTCGATTAGGTACACCGAGCCGTACTCGGGGACCGCGTACATCCCGGTGTCGACGTAGTGATACCCCGCGAGTCCGGCGGGCTGTGAGACGTCGCCGATGGCCATACCTCAGTCACCGCCGGGCACGGACAAAAGCTCTCGCCCGAAGCGGGACGGTCGCGCCGCTGGTGAGGGCAGTGACCGAGAGGAGGAGCGAGTGAGTTACTCGCAGTTCGGCGACGGTTCCTCGCCGCTACATTCGGCCTGTCCGGTGGCGCGCTCGAAGGAGATCCCTTCGACCGCCGTGTCGGCCGCGTCGGTGTAGGTTATCTTCCGCGGGAGGTTCTTCAGTTCGCTGTAGGAGAACGTTCCGAGCTGTTCTCCACCGGCCGTCATCGTGATGTTGGTCGCGGAGTACAGCGGGTTCTCACCGTAGGTCCGGGTGTCGCCAGCCTCGAAGGTGATGGTCCGGTCGCCGACGGTCCGCTCCCAGGAGTCCGTCAAGTTCAGCGCCGGCATCGACTGGTTGTACGGGTACTGCGTCAGCGCGAACATCATCTCCTCGTAGGGGACGCGCTCCTCGAAGCCGGTCTGGTTGTTCAGCTCCTGGCTGAGGCGCGTGACGTTTCGGGTCCGTTCGGAGGGAGTCGCCCCGTAGACCATCTGTTCGCTGAAGGAGGCGTTGGCGTTCCCACCCGTCCCGACAGCGGTGAAGGTGTACTCCATCCCCGGGTCCTCGCCGACGTACTGCGGGACCATCTCGACGATGAACGTGTCCGTCTCGCCGTCGAAGTACGGCACCGGCTCGGTCAGATTGACTTCATATCTGAGGTCACTGGCGTCCGTCCCGAACAGCCCGGCCCCGAGCTGTGCGAAGAACGTGTAGCCGTTTTCCTCCATCTGGAAGACGCGGGACTCGTTGGCGTAGGTCACCCCCGTCGTGTTCGGCAGCGACGTCACGTCGTAGGTCGTGTTGTTGCTCGACTCGCCGCTATCGAGATCTACCTGAAAGGTCATATAGCTCCCGTAGGCGAGGGCACCGACGAGAGCCAAGGCGATAACTATCGTGCGGGTCTTCATGCTAGCCGGGTGTACCTTACCCCGGGGAATATATTTACCGATATTCGAGGCAGTTTATCGTGGAAGACGAACTGTCAATCGACCGACCGGCTCTTCTCGAATCTGGTGGCCGACAGCAACAGGTCCTCGACGCCCGGGAGGTGCTTGACGTTGTAGACGATCTTGCTCTCGCCGGTCGTCGGGGCCGCGAGACACGAGAGTCGGATCCCGCGCTCGATCATGTCCGGCGGGAGGATGTGGCCTTTCGGCTTCGGCACCTCGCCCTCGATGACTGCGACGGCGCAGTTCGTGCAGGCGCCGCCACGGCAGGCGAACGGCCACGCGTACCCGGCCTCCTCGGCCGCCTCTAGGAGCGTCTCGTTGTCGTCGACGACGAGTCTCCCGTAGTCCTCCTCGTCTAGATCGAGGGCCGCGGCCTTCTCGAAGAGGTCGTCCTCTGAGAGTTCCCAGCCGTGGTCCATCATCACCTCGTAGTTGAGATACTCCACGACCCGGCCGTCCGGTTCGGGGTCCGGTTCGGGATCCGGAGATGACGTCGGTCCCGCGTCGGCCGCTCGGTTCCGGTGGCCGTTGCGCGACGGAGTCGGCTCCGCGCTTCCGTCGGCGTCGTCGCTCGGTTGGTATCCCGACTTGATCCGCTCGTAGGCCGTCTTGACGGCCTGGAACTCGGCGGTCGATCCCCCCTGATCCGGGTGGGCCTCCTTGACCCGTTCACGGTAGGCTTCGAGCACCTCGGCGTCGTCCGCGTCGGCGTCGACGCCGAGTATCTCGTACGGCGAGGACACGGTGGTCACTACGGCTCGGACGTATAAGTCCCCGCGTTCCTCCTCAAGAACTGCTGGAAGATGTGTGCAACCAGAAGGGTAACCGTTAAAGGCAGTCGATACCGACCGTTCGGGTATGCAACGACGCGTTGCGGCGATCTATTTCGTGCTCTTGCTCGTGATAGGTGGCGGGGCGTACGCCTTCACGGGACTGGCGGAGGAGCCGCAGGTCTCCATCGAAGGACCGGCGTACGCCACCGGAGACACCATCACCGAGAACGGGACGACGTACACGGTCAACGCCATCGGGCAGACGACCGACGAGGCGGGCGAGACGACGTTCGCCGGCAACCTGACCTGGACCGACGAGAGCGCCACCTACACCGCGTCGATAGCGAACAACACGACGGCGTCGTGGCCGACCGTCCAGTGGGACGGACAGGCGCTCGACCGGACGACCCTCGCCGCCGGGTCGACGGTCCGGTTCAACGGGAGCGACGCCACCGTCCAGTTGAACACGACGGCCGACCCGGCGGCGCTGGAGTTGGTCGAGCAGACTAACGACACCGCGAACGCGTCCGTCGAGTCGGTGCCGGTCGACGGAACCGTGACCTTCCGGCAGGACGGCGCGCCCGTCCTCGGGGCGACGGTGGACTCGGTGACCGACACCGAGGCCGAACTGGTGCAGGCCGATCCCTATCGGGTTCTGATCCCGAACGCGACGGACCCGACGACGATGTCGTTCCTCCAGCAGATCAACACGTCACGCCTGCTCCGTGAGGACCCCGACGCGTTCAACGAGACGAGCACGAACACCGGCGTCGAGCGCGTCGACTTCCGCAACGGGAGCGACGTCCCGCTCAGCGAGTACCTCCCTGAGCCGGAGCTCAAGGAGTTCTCGGAGGGCGAGATGCTGTTCTACGCCGGCAACGACACCGAAATCGGAAACATCACGTCCGCGTCCGTGCCGCTGTCGTGGACCGACTCCCGGACGAATATGATCGACCTCGCGGAAGGGGGCTCGGTGACCCTCGGCGACACGGAGTATCTCGTCCACTTCACCAACGGAAGCAGCGTCCAACTCAGCGAGAACACCACGAGCACGTGGGAGGACTACCGGTCCGATCAGGAGACCATCGAGAAGTACAACGAGCGGATGGCCGGCCTCTGGGGCGTCACCATCCTCTCGTGGTTCGCGGCGATCATCCTGCTGGCGGCGGCGTACCTCCCGGTCAAGGACTGACGACACTCGCTCGCTGATTTTCCGTGTCCGTCCGCGACGCGTCGACACGACCGGTTTCGAGAAGAGAGACGGCCGTCACTCGGACTGGCGTGCGAGCCAGACGAGGCCGACGCGACGGCGGCCGTCAGCAGGACGCCGACTAGCTGGACGGCCGAGACCACCGCGTCGTTGTTCGTCTGCCACGGCGTCCCCACGAGCGTCCCCAGCGCGACGAGGACGAGGAACCCGCCGACGGCGATGCCGAGCGGTTCGAACGTGTCCGAGATGGAACGGTTCATACCGGTCACGACTCGTCTCAGCCTCCTAAAACAATCGGTTCCCGAAGGAGACGGACTCAGACGTGCTCGCTTCGCTGCGCGCGACTGACTGGGTTCAGTTCCACCAGCGCTACTGCTCACGGGTTGTTCGCAGAAACGGGCTGGGAGGGAATTGAACCCCCGACCGTCTGGTTAAAAGCCAGACGCTCTGCCTGACTGAGCTACCAGCCCTCGCTCGAACCTGTGGGGGACAGCGGCTAAGTACTTACGATTACCGGCCGTCCCCGTCGAGGTACGTGTCGACGGCGTCGGCGACCAGTCCGTCGATATCCTGGTCGTGCAGCGACGCCTGTCGCCGGAGTTGCAGGTACGTGCTCGGCGGGAGCGAGAGCGCGACCGAACCGAGGCTGTACCCGACCGCTCGGAGGGCGTCCGGGACGCTCTCGCCGTCGCTGACGCGACTCGCGGTCGACCGGACCTCCCGGACGGTGAGGTCGTGGTCGAGGACCGCCCACGCGAGGAGGAAACGCGACTCCCCCGAGACGCGGGCGATGTGTTTGGCCGCCGTCGGAGCGATCTCGCCGCGGGCGACGTGCCGGCGGATCGACTGCGGGAGGTCGTGGACGCGCGACCACTTCCGGATGAACGCGACGGTCGCGGGACCGCCCGCTCGCTCCGCAGCGGCCTTGTACGACCCCTCGCCGCGGACGAGAGCGGCACACGCGGCCGCGCCCCGGAGCATAAAGACGTTGTCCTCGTTGCCGGCCGTGTTGTCGGCGAACGCCCGGACCGTCTCCACGGCGCGTGCGAGGCTCTCCGGGTCGTCGGGGTCGAACTGGACTGCCTCGTCCGGCCGCTGGCCGGTGACCTGTGGGTCGCCGCGGACCACCGGGTGACCGACGGGTGACTCACGGTCGGCTGGCAGTCGTCCCTCTGGCTCCTCGGCGGTCATCGGTTGTGGCAACGAGCCGTGTAGTAAAAAACGACGCGCCTGTGTGCGTCATAGTGTTCCCTGTAGGTCATTTCGGTATCGACCGCCCAACTTCGGGCGGTCGAACCGGGACACAGCGACAAGAAACACTGTCAGTCGTCGTCGTCACGGCCTTCCGAAAGATGCTCCCAGATCTCGGTACAGCCACAGCCGTCGTCTACGTCTTCGAGGTGCTCGTCGACCGGTTCTTCGCGTTCGTGTTCCGCCTGTGATTCACTCATTTGTGATTGCCTCCACCGCAGACAGCAACGGGTCGGTACGATCGGGTCGTCTCCCGCTGCCAGTGTGGTCGTCAACCCATCGTTAGACAGCCCACATCATAAGGCCGCGTTCACCCGTAATCCTGTCCCGAACTTCCCCTTCGCGACAGTTGTTGCCGGCACCTGTTACACGAACCCGATATGCCGGCCCGTGGTACCGTGAGACAGTCACCGCCGTACGGGAGCGGTGTGCCGACGATGCGGCGAAACTTGGCGACGGCGACGGACTGAGGAGTGTCGGACTCGTAATGACATCTAATGACGACAGATGTCCACCAGCTAGACGACGGGGCGTGGATCAGCGTCAACGACTCCCGGGAGGTGAACGTCAGCGACCTGTGGCTACTGGCTCGAAGCGACTTCTGTGGGTGTGAACCGACCGATTTCCTCGCGGAAGGGTTCGTCGAAGTCGGCGTCGACCACCCGAACGTCGAGGCGCGCATCGCCGGCCAGTGTATCGGCTGTGGACAGAGCGGCGTCACCGACTGGCTCCCCGTCGGCCGCGTCATCGACCCCGAAACTGGCGAATTCTACTCGGTCACCCTCGAAAGCACTCATATTCCCCAGAAGCGACTGCGGCTGGCGACGAGCGAGTAGCGGCAACAAGTTCTTCTTTTAGGGAGAGGGAGGGAAGGTTGACGACAAGAAGGGTCGTATATGGGAGGCACGCGTGAATGGTAGATACGAATGCCAACGAAGGTCGAGAAGTGGAAAGACGAGGTCTACGGGAACGAGATCCGTGACCACCTGATGGAGTTCGCCGAGGAGGGCTGGGAGTCGATACCCGAGGACGAGCACGACGCGTGGTTCGAGCGGTTCAAGTGGTGGGGCCTGTATCACCAGCGTTCGGGCCAAGAGAGCTACTTCATGATGCGCATCGGGACACCGAACGGCGTCATCAAGCCCGGACAACTCCGCGTCATCGGCGAGGTGGCCAAGGAGTACGCCACCGGTCCCGCGGACAACCCCGAGTTCGGCGACGCCTACTGTGACTGGACGACCCGCCAGTCGGTCCAACTCCACTGGATCAAGCTAGAGGACATCCCGGAGATATTCGAGAAACTGGAGTCGGTCGGCCTCTCGACCCAACAGGCCTGCGGTGACTCCTGGCGGAACATCGTCGGCTGTCCGGTCGCCGGCAAGGACAAACACGAACACGTCGACGCGTGGAGCGTCGCCGAGAACCTCCACGAGACGTTCAAGGGCGACGACGACTACGCCAACCTCCCCCGGAAGTGGAAGGTGGCCGTCGCCGGCTGTGACGAGGGCTGTGCGCAGGGCGATATCAACGACCTCGCGTTCGAACCCGCCGAGAAGGACGGCGACGTCGGCTTCAACGTCCGCGTCGGCGGCGGCCTCTCCCGCAAGGAGGAGCGCTTCGCCCGCGACATCGACGTCTGGGTGCCCGAGGAGAAGACCGCCGACCTCGCCGCCGGGATGTCCGCGCTGTTCCGTGAGTACGGCGACCGCGAGGACCGGTTCAACGCCCGCATCAAGTTCCTGATGGACGAGTGGGGCCCCGAGAAGATGCGTCGGGTCCTCCAGGAGGAGTTCGTCGACTTCGAGCTCCAGTCCGCCGGCGAGAATATGCGTGACCAGTACACCTACAACACCGGCACGCAGGACGGCCACAACGACCACGTCGGCGTCCACGAGCAGCAAGACGGCAACTACTACGTCGGCCTGAACGTCCTCGTCGGCCGACAGGGTGCCGACGATGTGCTGGAACTCGCCGACCTCGCCGAGGAGTACGGTTCGGGCGAAGTCCGGCTGACCCAGCGCCAGAACATCATCGTCACGGACATCCCTGAGGAGAACCTTGAGGACTTCCTCGCGGAGGACCTGCTCGAAGACTACTCGCCGGACCCGAGCCCCTTTATGCGCGGCTCTATCGCCTGTACGGGCACCGAGTACTGCTCGCTCTCTATCGTCGAGACGAAGAACCGACAGGTCCGGTACGCCCGCTGGCTGCGCGACAACGTCGACCTCCCGGAGGACCACGACGAGTTCCACATCCACCTCTCGGGCTGTACGGCATCCTGTGCCCAGCCCCAGATCGCCGACGTCTCCCTGCGCGGGATGAAGACGCGCAAGGACGGCGAACCGGTCGAGGCGCTGGACATCGGTCTGGGCGGCGGCCTCGGTGACGAACCGCGCTTCGCCGACTGGGTCGAGATGCGCGTCCCCGCCGACGAGGTCCCCGGCGCCATCAAGAACCTGCTGGCCAACTTCGAGGACAACCGGGAGGAGCGCGTTGTCCCGGAGGGACAACGAGGGCGAGACGGCGAAGCCGTCGAGCGAGAGACCTTCCGTGACTTCGTCGCCCGCCACGACGAGGAGACCCTCTCGGAGTTCGTCGACCCCGAGGAGACCAGCTACGACGACCCGTATATGCACAACACCAAGCAGACGTGGTACCCCTACGCCGACGGCGACGACTCGATGGACGCCTCGCCCGCGCCGACCGACGGCGAGGGCACACCGCTCCCGTCTGACGACTAAACGTACCCACTTTTTGACAGTTCGGGGGTTTCCTCGCGGCTTCGCCCGCTGCGGGAAACCCCCGGA
>NZ_WPCA01000064.1 GCF_009741825.1 Halapricum sp. CBA1109 | reverse complement strand
CGTCGTCGAGACGACCGCCGCGAGCGGGACATCGACGCGCCCGTGGACGTGCCCGTCCGCCTCGCCGACGTGACGATGCGGAAACAGATCACGGGCTACGACCGACTCGATAGCCGGTCGGGTGAACCGCTGGCGACCGAACCGCTCGACCTCCCCGAGACGACGCTTTCGACGACGGCGATGTACTACACCTTGCCGCCGGAGACCAGCGCAGCGCTCCAGCAGGCCGGGGACTTCCCCGGCGGTATCCACGCCGCCGAGCACGCGATGATATCGATGTTCCCGACCGCGTTCCTCTGTGACCGGCGGGACATCGGCGGTCTGTCCACGCCGGTCCACCCCCACACCGACCGGGCGACGGTGTTCATCTACGACGGCTACCCCGGCGGCGTCGGCCTGACCGAGGCGGCCTACGGGACCGTCGAATCGCTCGTCGACCGGACCCACGAGATGCTGCGTAGCTGTGACTGCGAGAGCGGCTGTCCGGCCTGCGTCCAGTCTCCACACTGTGGCAACGCCAACGACCCGCTGGACAAGAGCGTCGCCATCGAACTGCTGGGCCGCCTCCGGGGCGAGTGAGCTACGCCGGACAGCCGATGGCCCGAATCGCCGGCCGGAGGTCCTCGGCCGGGACTCGCCCGAGCACGGAGTAGGCGCTCTCCTCACACTGGTAGTGGGTGATGGTCGTCCCGCTGGCGACGGAGACGTTGACCCGGCGGCCCTCGACGGTCATCGACTCGCTCCCGTCGAGGATGCTGATCGGTTCGGTGACGTGGTGGACCTCGAGCGGCCGCGTGCTGTTGTTGTAGAACAGCCGGTAGCGCCGCTCCTCGCCGTCCGCCGACAGCGCCAGTGAGAACCCTTGGTTGAACGCGTAGCCGCCCGGCAACTCGGCCGGCGGCGCGGCCGGACCGAGGTCGGCGGCTACCTCCTCGTGGCTGTCGTACCCGACGCTTCCCGCCGGGAGGAGCACCTCCCACATCGTGTCGACCTCCTCCTCGACGGACGGGCCGGGCGTCGTCTCGAACCGGCTGTCGGGGATGGACTCGTCGACGGCGACGTTCTCGTAGGAGAACGACATATTGACCGTCGTCTCGAAGCCGGTCATGTTTATCGTCGCTTTCCGGGGGACCCACTGCTCGCGGTCGACCCAGACCGTGACGTTGGCCTCGTCCTCGTTCTCGGAGATGCGGGAGGTGTCGACGCCGCCGGCCAGAAACAGCGACACCTCGGAGCCGCTGACGGCGTACTCCAGTTTCACCGCGCCCTCGCCGCCGACCGTCTCGTTGCCGACGAACTCGGGGTTCTCGACGTCGGTGAGACCGAGAAAGAGCGAGGAGATGCCGGTCCCGTTGTTCACCACCGGCAGCGAGGCGTACTTCCCGTTGTTCGGATTGGTGACGGTGAGGTTCGTCCCGTTGCCGACGAGGCGGGTCCCGGCGTAGCGTCCGGGGTCGCGGTAGGTCATATTGAGGCGGTTCGGACTCCGGAAGGCCACGTCGGCCTCGTAGCGGACCGGGTCGTTGTCGCCGCTTTCGATACGCCACGTCATCGTCATCTCCAGGGTGTCGACGTCGCCCAGTTCGCGGTCGACTTTCTCGGCGACCGCCGGACCGCTGGTGTCGCCGTCGTCGCCGAACAGCGCACCGCATCCGGCGAGGGCGGCCACGACGACCACTGCGAGGAGGGGGACTGCTCGGTGCATCGGAGGTTGTCAGACCGATTGTGTCAACACCGCAAAAGCCGTTGCGGTCGGCTACCTGAATCCGATGGCCACGCCGACGGCGGTGATGACGCCGGCGACCAGTGCGGCCCCGACCGAGAAGTAGAAGCCGCCGCCCGAGACCACGCCCGCTCCGAGGACGAACACGAAGGTGACGCCGAGGGCACCCAGCGCGAACGCTCCCCGGTAGTGTCGGCTCGACGGGTCGTCGCCCATCCCGACGTAGACGACGGTCATCGCCGCCATCCCCATCCCGATACCGATCGGTAGCGCGAGCAACAGGCCGGATTCGACGACACGCCCCAGCAGCGCCTCTATGGGAAGCACCGTCAGCACGAACACCGTCACGCCGGCGAAGAAGGCCATCACGGGCGTCTCGCGTCCCATCGCGTCGCCGTTCGGCCCGCCGGCCCAAAGTGGTATCGACCGCCCTCCAACTATCAGGCCGTCTCGAACACTGCGACGCTGTCGACGGTCACCGTCGTCCCGTCGCCGTCGGCGTGGCGCTCGACCGGGACCGATTCGCCGCTCACCATATCGGTCGGTTCGAGGGCGGCGTCGACCCAGACGTCCAGCGGGTCGGCCCCGAAGTTCAGCACGACGACGCGGCGCTCGCCCTCGTGGTCGCGGGCGAACGCGACCCCGTGGTCCGAATCGGGGTCGTGGTCGATCCGTTCGAACGAGCCGTGCGTGAGGACCGGCGAGCCGTTGCGCGTGTGAAGCAGGCGGCGGTGGAAGCGCGTCAGGTCGTCGTCGCCGCCCCACTCCAGCGGTTCCCGGGGCTCGGTCATCCCCATCTCCTGGCCGGCGTAGAGCATCGGCACGTCCGGCAGCGTACAGATTGCGCCGACGGCGGCCTTCAGCGACGCGCGGTCACAGCTGTCGAGGTAGCGCGGTTCGTCGTGGTTCTCGACGTAGCGCATCTGCGTTGCCCGCGGTGGGAACCCCTCGGCGGCGTCGCTCTCGACGGCGTCGAGGACGGTACTGGCCGGTTCGTGGCCCTCGCCGACGCCGCGGAGCATCCCGTACAGCGACGTGTCGTAGTGCAAATCGAAGTTCGTCTGGTGGTACTCGGGGTCCCGCGGGATGACCTCGCCCAGCATCGCGATGTCGGGGTCGACCGAGCGGGCGCGCTCGCGGGCCTCCTGCCAGAATCCGGGGTCTAGCGCCCACGCCACGTCACACCGGAAGCCGTCGGCGTACTCGGCCCACTCCTCGACGACCGACAGCACCATCTCGCGGACGGCCGGTTCGTCGTAGTTCAGGTTCGGGATGTTGTACCAGTTGAAGTAAAACTGGGCGTCGCCGTCGACGAACTCGTAGTAGTCGACGTAGGGGTCGACGCCCGCGTCGGCCATCTGGAAGTACGGGTGGTTCCGCGAGGTGTGGTTGAGCACGAGGTCGAACATGAGCCGGATCCCGTGGTCGTGGAGCGTGTCGACCAGCGACCGGAGGTCCTCGCGGTCGCCGAGGTCCTCGGCCAGTCGGTCGTACTCGATGGTGTCGTAGCCGTGGGGGCCGCCGGGGGCGTCCTCACCCTTCTGTCCGCTCAGCGAGGCGAGGACGGGCGTCAGCCACAGCGTGTCGACGCCGAGCCACTCCAGATAGGGGACGCGGCGCTCTATCTCGGCGAAGGTGGTCTCGGCTTCGCCCGCGACGCCCGCGTGAACACCGAGTAGATGGTGGCGGATTCGAGCCACGCCGGCGGGTCGTTGGGGTACGAGACCGTCCCGTCGGCCTCGATATCGACGCAGTCGGGGACGGAGTGGCGCGCGCCGACGGCGACGGCGTGGACCCGCAGGCGGTCCTCGATAGCGTCGAGGGGGACCGTCGCCGTGGTGCCGGAGACGGAAAGCGCCGCGTCGTCGACGCCGTCGCGGTCGTCGGCGTAGAACTCGACGCCGAGGTCCTCCATGGTCGTCGGGCCGGTCAGCGGGTCGGCCTCGACCCGAACAGTACCGTCCTCGACGGTGGCGTCGAGGGTGATCCGCGGCCGTTCGGGCCCCTCGACGGTGCAGTAGGCGTCGACGGCCTCGTGTCTGCGGAGGCCGGGGACGAACATCGCCTCGTGGTCGCCGGGCGGCAGTTCCGTCTCGAAGACGTACTGGCCGTCCTCGCGGGCGGGGCGGTCGGCGCCGAACCGGTGGTCGTTGAACGGGCCGGCGACCGACACGTCCGAAAAGTCGTGGTCGGGGAGGCGGTCGGGGTCGATGGCGAACCGCGCCGTCCGGCGCGGGTCGGGGAACGCCCGGAGACGCTGGACGTGCGTCCCGTCGGGCGCGGACAGTTCGAACCGATAGACGCCGGGGGCGTCCGGTTCGGGGTGGATCACCGCGCCGTCGCCGACCGAGAGGTCACTGTCCGCGGGCGCGTCGGCGAGTCGCCACTCGAAGTCGGCGTCGGCCGACGGCGACCGCGGGGCCAGTTCGACCGCCTCACCGACGGTGGTGAACCGCGGCGGTCCGGGGTGGTGCATACCATCCTGTAACCGCGCCGAATCATTTACTACTATCGGAAGCAATCTTTGTTAGCTACCGAGCGCTCCGGAGCGGTCGGGAGCGGTCCGTCCGCGGTGTGTCGAGTGGTTCCACACCTTCGCGGGGCTTAAGACCGGGGACCTGTTCAGTTCACGGTATGAGCGACAAGGCACCGCAGAAAGACCCGGACCTCCCGAGCAACGAGGTCACGGAAGGGACCGAGAAGGCTCCCCACAGGGCGATGTTCCGCGCGATGGGCTACGACGACCAGGACCTCTCCTCGCCGATGGTCGGCATCGCCAACCCCGCCGCCGACATCACGCCGTGCAACGTCCACTTAGACGACGTGTCCGACGCCGCCTACGAGGGCATCGACGACGCCGGCGGGATGCCCATCGAGTTCGGGACCATCACCATCTCCGACGCTATCTCGATGGGGACCGAGGGGATGAAAGCTAGCCTCATCTCGCGGGAAGTCATCGCCGACTCCGTGGAACTGGTCGCGTTCGGCGAGCGGATGGACGGCCTCGTCACCATCGGCGGGTGCGACAAGAATATGCCGGGGATGATGATGGCCTCCATCCGGACGGACCTGCCGAGCGTCTTCCTCTACGGCGGGTCGATTATGCCCGGCCAACACGACGGCCGGGAGGTCACCATCCAGAACGTCTTCGAGGGCGTCGGCGCGGTGGCCCAAGGCGAGATGAGCGAGGACGAACTCGACACGATGGAGCGCAACGCCTGTCCCGGCGCTGGCTCCTGTGGCGGGATGTTCACCGCGAACACGATGGCCTCTATCTCGGAGGCGCTCGGGTTCGCGCCGCTGGGGAGCGCCTCCCCGCCCGCCGAGGACGAGAGCCGCTACGAGGTCGCACGCGAGACGGGCGAACTCGTCTTGGAGGTCATCGAGGACCGCCGCCGCCCCTCGGATTTCCTCAGCAAGGAGAGCTTCGAGAACGCCATCGCCCTGCAGGTCGCGGTCGGCGGGTCGACCAACGCCGTCCTCCATCTGCTGGCGATGGCCGCCGAGGCGGGCATCGACCTCGACATTCAGGACTTCAACCGCATCAGCGCCCGGACGCCGAAGGTCGCCGACCTCCAACCGGGCGGCGAGAAGGTGATGAACGACCTCCACGAGGTCGGCGGCGTCCCGGTCGTCCTCAAAGCGCTGTACGAGGCGGACCTGCTCCACGGCGACGCCCTGACCGTGACGGGCAACACGATGGCCGAGGAACTCGACTCGCTTGACCTCCCGACCATCGAGGAACTGGATGTCGAATACCTCTATCCGGTCGACGATCCGATCCACGAACGCGGTGCCATCCGCATCCTGACCGGTAACCTCGCGCCCGGCGGCGCGGTCATCAAGATCACGGGCGCGGACCACGTCCACCACGAGGGGCCGGTCCGCGTCTTCGAGGAGGAGTCCGAGGCGATGCGGTACGTCCAAGAGGGTCACGTCGAGTCCGGCGACGCAATCGTCATCCGCAACGAGGGGCCCCAAGGCGGCCCCGGGATGCGCGAGATGCTGGGCGTCACCTCCGCCCGCGACGGGCAGGGCCACTCCGACGACGTGGCACTGTTGACCGACGGCCGGTTCTCCGGTGCGACTCGTGGACTCTCCATCGGTCACGTCGCCCCGGAGGCGTACGTCGGCGGTCCCATCGCGGCGCTTGAGGACGGCGACACCATCACCATCGACGTCGACGACCTCGAACTCTCGGTGGACCTCAGCGACAAGGAACTGCAGGAACGGCTGGACGCGCTCGACGATCCCGAACCGAACTACGACACCGGCGTCCTTGCCAAGTACCAGCGTGACTTCGGCTCCGCGACCAACGGCGCGGTGACCAACCCCGGCGCCAAAGAGGACTGACCGGACCGCAACCCGGAATTCGGCACTCGTCGCTCCGAAAGAATCTTTATCGGACAGTCAAAATAATGCGATGCCCACCGTGGGGGTGGGCAGTCGTGACGAGGGGCCACCGGCGCTCAGGCCGTGCGTTCGGGGGGACGCCCGGCCGCGTCGGTGTGTGCGGTGACCGCCGCCTCGCGGCGCCACCGCTTCCCGTCGTTCGACACGCCGTCGCTATCCGACACCGACACCGGACCGGTTGTCGAGGGGTGGGACCCGGATGCCGACACCGGAGGGGTGTGGGGGCGATCGGCCCACGCGACTCGGCCGTCGGGTGCGACGGGACAGTGCTGTACTTAAACTCCCTAGTGGATTCGTGAGAATTTGCTTGCGCCAGTCCGGCTATGCACAACTATGACGCGTTCCCGACAGCGACAGCGGACGGCGGACCGCGACTCCGTCGAGGCGGCAATCGAGGCGGTGTCCGAGTCCGTCTCGGGCCGGGAGACACACGGCAACGCACCGGCCATCGTGATCCGGCCGGACACAGTGGCGACGGTGCTGGAGACAGTGCGGTCGGTCGCCGGACTGGACCACTGTGCCTGCGTGACGGCCCAAGAGTACAGCGACCGCTTCGAGACCATCTACCACCTGCGGGACTACGACGACCCGACGCGGGAGTTGAGCGTCGTCGTCCCCGTCCCGACCGGGAATCCGGTCAGCGAGTCGGCCGCGTCGGTGTTCGAGACGGCCGACTGGCACGAACGGGAGGCCTACGACCTCCTCGGGGTCGAGTACGAGGACCACCCCGACCTGCGGCGGATCCTCCTGCCCGAGACGTGGCAGGGTCACCCGCTCAGGGATTCGTACGACCAGAACCAGCCACAGATCGTCCCGTTCCGCGAGCAAGCCAACCCCCTCGAACCGGACGGCAAAGCCGACTCGGAGACGCTGCTTTTGAACATCGGGCCACACCACCCCGCGACCCACGGCGTGATGCACATCATCGTGACGCTGGACGGGGAGACGGTCGTCGACGCGGAACCGGACATCGGCTACATCCACCGTTGCGAGGAGCAGATGTGCCAGCAGGGCACCTACCGACACCAGATTATGCCCTACCCCGACCGCTGGGACTGGGGCGGGGCCGGCATCTGCAACGAGTGGGCCTACGCCCGCGCGGCCGAGTCGCTTGCCGACATCGAGGTGCCCGAGTACGCCCGCGTTCTGCGGACGATGTCCGCCGAGCTCTCCCGGATGCTGAGCCACTTCCTCGCGGTGGGGGCCTACGCGCTGGACGTTGTCGGGGACTTCACGGCGACGTTCATGTACGCCATCAGGGACCGGGAGGTGATCCAGAGCATCCTCGAAGACCTCACGGGACAGCGGCTGATGTTCAACTACTTTCGGCTCGGCGGGGTGTGCTGGGACATTCCGGAACCGCGGGCCGAGTTCTTCGAGCAAGTCAGGAACTTCCTCGACGAGTTGCCCGGGCGACTGGAGGAGTACCACGACCTGCTGACCGGCAACGAGATACTGCAGGTGCGGACCGTCGGCGTCGGCCACCTCGACCCGGCGACGGCAAAGTCCTACGGCGTGACGGGTCCGGTCGCCCGCGGGTCGGGCATCGACTACGACGTTCGGCGGGACGACCCTTACGGCTACTACGACGAACTGGACTGGGACGTGGTCACCGAGGACGGCTGTGACAACTACGCGCGTCTGCTCGTCAGGTTGCGGGAACTGGAGGAGTCCGCACGGATAGTCGGCCAGTGCGTCGACCTGCTGGAGGAGTGGCCCGAGGAGGAGCGGACGGTGCAGGCGAACGTCCCGCGGACGCTGCGGCCCGACTACGACAGCGAGGTGTTCCGGTCCGTCGAGGCAGCCAAGGGGGAACTGGGCATCTACATCCGCAGCGACGGGACGGACTCGCCGGCGCGGTTCAAGATCCGCGGCCCCTCGTTCTCGAACCTGCAGGCGCTCCCGGAGATGGTCGAGGGCGAGTATATCCCTGATATGATCGCGACGCTCGGGAGCCTCGACACGATTATGGGTGAGGTCGATAGGTAGACCCAGCGGCCGAGCGTAGCGAGGGCGCTGGGAACGGAGAGCGGGGAGCGAAGTGACCCGCCCGGACAGAAACGCCTTTTTAGCAGAAGGATAATCTTGGAGGTAATGTGTCAGAAGCAAACTGGTGGGTGTCGCGGGGTCGACGAACCTGCGACCGGGAGGCGTGAGCGACTATGAGTACCGGAGCACGGGTCGGTGCGGTCGTTCTCGCGGTGTTGCTGGTCGCGACGACGGCCGGTGCCAACGTCGCGACGACGACCCAGAGCACGGCGCTCAACGAGGAGTTCGTCATCACGCAGATGGACGAGGCGGGCGTCTACGAGGAGCTATCCGACCGCGTGGACGAAGAGGTCGTCGAGGATCTCGAAAACGCTTCGATCGAGCGTAGCGAGGAGGTGCCGCCGGAGGTGACGGTCGGCGAGATAGACGCCGAGGCCGTCGCGGAGGACGCGGTCACCGAGGAGTTCGTCCAGACGCGGTTCGAGGAGAATATCCGCGACGTGTTCGCGTATCTCCACGGCGAGAGCGAGACGCTGAACCTCTCTATCGACGTCGAACCGGTCAAAGAACAGATCGGCGTCGCCATCGCCGACCAGACGGTCGATGTCGAAGCAGAGCAACTGATCGACCGCGGGTCCGCCGGGATGGGTGACACGCCGGTTCCGATCAGCGGGTCCGACGCCGGGCGGATGCTGGAGAGCGAACAGCAGTACAACCAGGTGACCGAGAACTTCCGTGAGGACTTCCAGCGACAGTCCGGCACGTCCGGCGAGGAACTCGACGCGGCGCTGTCGGCGGCCAATCAGGAGACGAAAAACGAGGTCGAGAACAACACGGAAGCGCAGACGAGCGAGTACTCGGACAACGTCACCGAGGCGACGACCCAGATGCAGTTCGCGATGGTCGACGCCCTGACTGACGAGAGTGTCACCTACGAGCAGTTCACCGACCGCGTCGAGACTCAAGAGCAGGCCCTCGGCGAGGAGGCCGGACGACTCGCCGTCCAGCAGATAGACGACCGGATCAACGACCGGCTATCGCTGTCGGACTATATGGGCTCGGACACTGAAGAACAGATCGAGGGCGCGCCGGGACCGGTCCAGCAGATAGACACGATGGCGCTCGTCCTGCCGTTGTTGTCGCTTCTGTTCGTCGGCCTCATCTACGTCCTGACGCGGTCGGTCCGGTCGACGGCGTTCTACACCGGCGTCTCGCTGGTGGTCTCGGCGCTCATCGGCCTGCTGATCGCCGTCGTCCTCCGTGGGACGGTCCTCTCGGAGGCACGGAGCGCGCTGCCGGCGGACCAACCGGACGCTATCGGTGACGCGGTGCTGGGACTGATCCGCGGTATCCTCGGCACGCTGTCGGCCCAGTCGCTGACGCTTCTGGTCGTCGGCGCCCTGCTGGTCGGACTGGCGATAGCCGACAGCAAGGGGTACTTAGACGAGGTCAAACGACGAGTCGCCGACCTGCGCTAATCAGGGCAGGTGGGCACGTAGCGCCGCGGTGACGCGGTCGCTCTCTTCGACGTGGACCCAGTGAGACGCCTCGGGGAACCGTTCGAGGCGCCCGTCCGCACAGAGTTGGCGGCTCCGCTCTGCCATCTCGGGGACGAGCGCCACGTCCTGTTCGCCCCAGCAGATCAGCGTCGGCGCCGCCACCTCGGTCCGCGGCGGGTCGTCGCGGTAGCGAGCGACCGCCCGATAGTAGTCGAGCATCGCCGTGAGCGACCCCTCGCGCCAAGACGCTCGGTACCGTGATAGGTCTCGGTGGGCGAACGTCCCCGGTGCGGCACTGTCTTCGAGCATCGACGCCAGCAGGTCCCGTCGCGACTCCCCAGTAGCCGCTCGGGGAGCCACGGGACCTGAAACGCGGCCGCGTACCAGCTACGGGCCATCTGTCGGGGGTTCGACCGGAGCGTCCGCCGGAACACCGTCGGGTGCGGGACGTTGACGATGCCGAGGTGGTCGACCACCTCGGGACACCGGAGCGCGAGGTCCCACGCGACGAACGCGCCCCAGTCGTGGCCGACGACGTGGGCCCGGTCGCGCCCCTCGCTTGCGATCAGGCGCTTGATGTCGTAGGCGAGTCGCGGCGTCCGGTAGGATTCGACGCCGGTCGGCGCGTCGCTGCGGTTGTACCCCCGCATATCGGGCGCGAGGACCCGGTAGCCCGCGTCGACGAGCGGACCGATCTGCTTGCGCCAGCCGTACCAAAAATCCGGGAACCCGTGGAGCAAGACGACCAGGGGGTCCTCGGGGTCGCCGGCCGCGACGACGTGGAGGCGCACGTCGCCGACGGCCCGCGTCGTCGATTCCGCCGACGGCACGTCGACGAGAGTGGCGTCCGTCATAGCCGCTCGTAGGCGACAGGCCGGCTTAGTGGCGTCGACCGAGCGAGGTTTTTTGCCCCGGGCTATCCAACGTGGTGTCAATTCCCCCCGATGGCCGAGACGTTCTACGATGTCCTCGGCGTCTCGCGCGACGCGACGACCGAGGAGATCGAACACGCCTACCGAGAGCGGATCAAGGAGACGCATCCGGACGTCAGCGACGAGGCCGACGCACAGGACCGCGTCCGGAAGGTCATCGAGGCGAAGGAGGTCCTGACCGACGCGGACGAACGCGAGCAGTACGACAGCGTCGGCCACGCCGCCTACGTAGGTGACAACGTCGACGCCGACTGGGCTGACGCCGTCGACGTCGAGGAGACGACGCCGGACGCGGGGACGGACGACGAGCCACGCGAGGAACCGGGCCCGGGGTCGGGTGCCGAGTCCGTCCACGAAGGGACGTGGGCGGACACGGGGACCGGTTCGGCAGACACGGACGCTGATTCGAACGGTACGAGCCGGCACTCGGCCGACGCGGACGCCGACAGTGATTCCGCGGGCGTCGGCGGGTCGGCGACAGCGGCCGCGAGTGAGACGGCATCGGCGGGCGGGACGGGTCCGACCAACAGCGGCGTCGACGGGGGTCATCGGCGCTCGTCGGGGGATCTCAGCGAGGAGGAGAAGCGCCGGCGGTCGACGGCGTCGAACGTCGGCGAGACGGTCGGGTGGGCCGCCGGCGTCGACGGGCGACACGCCGTCAGAAACGGCACTCGGCGGCGGCGCATCCGGTCGACGAAGCTGTTTCCCCCCGAGCAGTCGATGGTGTTGCTCGTCTCGACGTTCGTCATCTACCCCTCGCTCGTCTACAGCACGTTCACGCCGCTGTTCCCGTTCGCGGTCAACCTCGTCGTCGGCCTGTGTACGCTGTTTCTGGTGGGGTATCTCGTGTCGATGCCCGACGCGGGCGTGTACGTCTTCGGCGCGTGGTCGGGGCTGGCCACGCTCGGCCTCCTCCTGTTCGGGGTCAGCCCCCTCTCGCTGGTTGGGGTACTCGTCGTCTGCGTGACCTACGTTCCGCTGGCGCTCACGCTGGCCGTCTACGCCGTGTTGCGGTGGTAGCTACCGGCAGGCGGCGGGGTCGTCGACGATGACGCCGTCGACGCCCATCTTCCCGTACTCCTGGCTCTTCTCGGGGTCGGCTACCGTCCAGACGTTGACGTCGAGGCCGGAGCGATGGGCCCGTTCGAGCAGGGCGAAATCGAGCAGTCGCCAGTGAGGGTGTAACGCGGCGCAGTCGAGGCTCGCGGCGCGTTCGATGCCGGCCTCGGCCGAGGAGTCGACGATCAGCGCCCGGTCGACGTCCGGGAGGTGTTCGCGGGCCTCCTCCAGTACGTCGAAGGAGAACGAGGACAGCAACAGGTCGTTGTCGACGTCCGCGAAAAGCGGTGCGACGACTTTGGGGAGCCCCGAGTCTTTGAGTTCGAGGTTCAGACCCACGGTGTCGGGAACGGTGCGGAGGACGGCCTCCAGCGACGGGACGCCCTCGCCGGTGTCGAGGACGTTCATCGACTGGAGGGTGCCGAGCGAGATGTCGGCCACCGGGCCCGTGTCTTCGGTGACGCGGTCGACCGTCTCGTCGTGGATGACGACGGGGTCGCCCGACCCGCACAGCCTGACGTCGAGTTCGATCATGTCCGCCTGTTCGCCGGCCTGACGGACCGCCGCCAGCGTGTTCTCGGGATACAGCCCAGCGAAGCCGCGGTGGGCGATACAGCGCATACTGGTGGCCACGGATGGGTACCCGGAAAGCGTTGCGGTGGCGACGGCTGGCGAGGGTAGCTTTATTCCGCCGGCGTCCTACTGGGAGCGTATGTCAGTCGAGTTCGATTTCAGCGGCGACGTGGCGGTCGTGACAGGCGCCGGCGGAGCGCTGGGGAGCGCAATCGCCGAGGCGTTCGCCGAGGCCGGGGCCACGGTGTGTGCCGTCGACATCGTCGAACCCGAGAGCGAGGACTTCCTGCTGGACCCCGAGGACCCGAACGTCGACGTCTATCAGGGTGATTTCGTCGTCGAGAGTCAGGTCGCGTCCGTCGTCGCGGACATCGTCGCCGACCACGGCGGTATCGACTACCTCGCCAACGTCGCGGGGACGTGGCGCGGCGGCGACCCGATAGACGAAACCGACGCCGAGACGTTCGAGTTCCTCTTCGACGTGAACCTCAAGACGATGTTTCTGGCGTCGAAACACGCTATCCCACACCTCCGGGACAACTCGGGCGCTATCGTCAGCGTCTCCGCGCGGTCCTCCTTGGAGGGTGGGGAGGGCGACGGCATCTACCGCGCATCGAAGGCCGGCGTCCGCCTGCTCACCGATACAATCGCTGAGGAAAACCGCGGGGAGATGCGGGCAAACGCCGTGATGCCGAGCGTCATCGACACGCCGATGAACCGCGAGATGATGCCCGACGCCGACTTCGAGACGTGGGTCGACCCCGCGGACATCGCAGCGGTCGTCTGCTTTCTCTGTAGCGACGCTGCCTCCGTCACCAGCGGCGCGGCCGTCCCCGTCTACGGCGAGGCCTAGCGGACGACGGTCACCGGGACCGGCGCGCGGCTCGACACCTTCTTGGCGACGTTGCCGGTGTACAGCCGTGAGGCGAGGCCGCTGCTGTGGCTCCCGAGGACGACCGCGTCGTAGTCCTCGGAGCACTCGACGATCTGTTTCGAGGGGTTCCCGACGGCGACGGCCGTCTTGATGTCGGCGTCGCTGTCGCGACCACGGCGCGGGCGTCCGCGAATATCTCCCCGGCCATCTCCCGGGCTTCTTCCTCCAAGTTGTCTTCAAGAGAGAGCTGTAACGCCCTCCCCATCATCGGCGAGGGGCCGCCGGCGACGTACAGCAGCGTTATCTCGGCGTCTGGGTGGACCTCGACGGCGTACTGGAGGGCCTTCGTCGCCATCTCGGAACCGTCGATCGGAACGAGCACGCGGTCTATCATACCCCTCCTACGACGGGACGGGACAAAAAGCCGCCCGCCCATACTGTTTATTATCGGTCGTTTTCGGTATTGACCGCCCACCGGGAGGTGAACGCTGTTCACCTCCCGAGCCCTGCGTCGTGTCACTCCGCAGGATGAACTCCGGCGGTCCCACCGTACACAGCTACAATAAACACTATCAGAAGCCGAAGACCGGGAGAAACCGGAACGTGAGGTACGCGCCGATGGTTGCGATGACTGGGACGACGTTCTGCATAAGGACGACCCGGGCGGTCGTCGCGGGGTCGAAGAGGTCGCCCGCGCTGGGCACCTCGGGGTCCTCCTCGCCGATGGGCGGGAGTTCCTCGCCCTCCTCGTCGACCGCGAGGGCGTCGACGGTCACGGCCGGCGTCTCCTCGCCCGTGACGGCCTCGGGGACGGTCACCGGTCGCGTCGCCCGGCCCCACCCGAGGCCGATGATGGACATCGTGGCGATGACGACGAAACTCGCGGGGATGCCGATGGCCGAGAGGAAGATGACCAGTCCCGAGGACACCGACGCGACGACGATGGCCGCCGTCAGCGGGAGTTCCGTGATGTCGCTGCCCATCGTGTCCAGCGTCCGGCGGGCGATGGTGAACGTCCCGATTGCGACGCGATACCGCCGAGGATGATTGCGAGGTCGATATCCAACTGGCCGCTGCCGACCAGCGGTGCGATGGCGTTGGCGATGTTCGAGGTACCGGAACTGAACGCCATCAGACAGCCGATGGAGACGACGATGACGATGCCGGCTTGTTCACGCCGGGAGGCCGTCTCGCTCGGGCGCGGTATCGGGACCAGCCCCGAGCGGTCCCACTCGATCATCGGGTCGTCGCTGCGGTCCATCGCTATCAGCTCGTTGATCCGGGAGTAGAAGTACCGGCCGACGATCAGCGACACCCAGAACCCGATGATGGGGGCGACGATCCACCAGATAGCAATCTCGCCCATCACCGCGAGGTTCAACGTCCCGGAGGCCAGTCCGAGGCCGGCGATAGCGCCGACGGCCGTCATCGACGTCGAGGCAGGGACGCCGAAGACGTTGCCGACGAACAGCGCGATGCCGATGAAAAACAGCACGGCGATGCTGGTTTCGAGGGTGAACACGCTCGCGTCGATCAGTTCGTTGCCGAGTTTGTCGATGACGTTCCGGCCGATGGTCCACGCGCCGACGAAGAAAAACACCGACATCAGTGCCGCGGCGGTCGTCTTCGAGATGGCGCGTGCGCCGACGGCCGGCCCGAACGCGGGGCCGGTCGTCGACCCGCCGATGTTGTACCCGACGAACATCGCCACTACGACGCCGATGACGAGAAGGACAGAGACCATATCGACTTTTCTGAGTGCCGCGGTTAATACACTGGCTATCGGCGGCTACGATTTCCCGTCGTCCGTGTCCTCGACTTTCTCCTCTACCTTCTCGTCCACTGTCTCCTCGACTTTCTCGTCGACCGTCTCCTCTACCTTCTCGTCGACCGTCTCTTCGACCTTCTCGTCGACTTTCTCGTCCACCGTCTCGTCGACTTTCTGATCGACTGTCTCCTCGACGGTTTCGGGCACCTTCTCCTCGACAGTCTCCTCTACCGTCTCCTCGACGGTTTCGGGCACCTTCTCCTCGACAGTCTCTTCGACCGTCTCGGGGACGGTCTCCTCGACGGTCTCTCTGACCGTTTCTTCGACTTTCTCCTCGACCGTCTTCTCGACTGTCTCGTCGACGCTCCCGGGGACGCTCTCCTCGACTTTCTCGCCGACCGTCTCCTCGACGGTCTGTTCGACCTTCTCGCCGACCGACCGCTCGACGGCCTCCTCGACGCTCTCGTCGACGGTCTGTTTGACGGTGTCGTCGACGGTTTTCTCGACGGCCTCGCCGACGCTCTCGTCGACGGTTTGCTTGACAGTGTCGTCGACAGTCTTCTCGACGGCCTCGCCGACGCTCTCGTCGACGGTCTGTTT
>NZ_WPCA01000160.1 GCF_009741825.1 Halapricum sp. CBA1109 | reverse complement strand
GGTGCCGCCCGTCACCACGCCGACGGTGGCGTCCAACTCCGGCGGGTCGAACGACGGGACCGTCGCGACCAGTGTCCGCGCCCGTTCGTCGTCCTCGACGGTCGCTTCCGGGGCTGTCTCCGCCAGTCGGTCGTGGACGGTCCGTCGCTGTTCGTCGTCGAGGCGCGTCGCTATCACGCGGCCGGTCGTCTCGAGGCGGTGGCCGCAAGCGACGCGACTTCCGCGGGCGTCTTGCCGGCCGCGAGGACGGCCTCGGGGACGCCGCTGCGGTCCGCCCGCGCCGCGTCGAACCGCCCGGCCTCGCCGGTGGCGTACCCGCGCAACTCGGATTCGGCCGCTTCGGGGCTCATATCGCCCGCTGCGACCGCTTCGAGGAGTTCCCTCATATCTCCTCCTCGGACGCCCAGCCACTCCTACCCATCGCTTCGGCCCACGCAAACGGCCGCGAGCGACCCGGAGAACGGGGAGAATTGGGAAATCTTATAAACCACCCTCTGGAATACCAGCCTGTATGGCAGACCTAATCGTCAAAGCCGCCGTGAAGGAAGCGCTCGATGATATGAACGTCGCCTCGGACTTCTACGACGCCCTCGACGAGGAAGTCGACGAGATCCTCGAGGACGCCGCCCGGCGTGCCGAGGCCAACGACCGAAAGACGGTCCAGCCGCGCGACCTGTAAGCCGGTCAGACTTCCCTCGTTTTTTGATGCGCTACCCCACACAGCCGTCGGACCCCCCAGCCACGGCCACCGCAGGCGCTCCGTACCCCGGGAAAGCACCTGGTAACAATCCGCATATCGGTCGTCGACCGGGACGTGTCCCGCTCTCCCGACGGCACCGACCGACTGCTGTGGCTGCTCGCCGTCCTCGCGTTCGGTCTCGGTGACCTCGTGACGACGGCCGTCGGCCTGACGACGCCCGGCGTCGTCGAGGCAAACCCCTTCGTCGCCGCTTTCCTCGGCCACTCGGTGCTCGGTGCGCTGGTCGCGCTGAAGTCCGTCTCCCTCCTGATTTTCTTCGCCGTCTGGTGGGTCGTCCCCGCGCCCCACCGCACGGGCATCCCGCTCGGTCTGGCGACTGTCGGTATCGTCGTCACCGGCTGGAACCTCCACGTCGTGCTCGTCGCCAGCACGCCGTGACCCGGGGGTAGCCGACGCCCCGACCGGCCGGTCAGAGGTCGCTGTCTCTGAACCGGTGGTAGCCGAGGGCGACGGGGACGGCGAACCAGACGACGAGGACGAGCAGTGCCGCCCACCAGTCGACGTAGAGGGGCGCGTCGCTCCCGAGGTACTTGGCCGCGCCGCCGGCGTCGAACCCGACGGCGACGAGGCGGCGGAACGACTCCCGCGGTTCGAGCAACTGCGCGAACAGCGACCAGTCGGGCGTCGCGATACTCGGGTCGAACCGGTGGAGGACGGAGACGGTGAAGGCCGTGAGGTTCTGCCAGAACACGACCAACAGCAGGTAACCCCCCACCGCGCCGTAGGTCACGCGGCGGTCCGTCGTCGCCGTCACGGAGAGGCCGAGGGCGACGCCGAGAAACGCCAGCCCGTACAGCGCCGCCGCGGCCAGCACCCAGAGGTACCACACCGCGCTCTCGGTGCCGTACTGGACCGCACCGACGACGCCGGCGAGCGCCAACGCGACCAGCGTCGGGACGAGCAACACGACGGCCCGGCCGACGAGCGTCCCGACCAGCAGGTCCCGCCGGGAGTGCGGGAGCGCGAGCGTCAGCAGGATGCTCCCGTCGACGCGAGCGTCGTGTATCGACCGGTAGCCGAGCAACAGCGCGAGCACCGGCAGGAGGGCCCCGACGATGCCGGCGAGGCCGCCGACGAACGCCGGGAAACTCCCGGTCCCGACCCAGCCGTGCCCGACGGCGTAGCCGACGAACAGCACTGACAGCAGGCCAGACAGCAGCCACACGGTCCGGGACCGGCCGGCGTCGCGCACGTCGGCCAGCGCGATAGTCCGCCAACTCATACGATGTCCCTCCGGGAGAACCGACCGGGCGGCGACCCCCAGTGGCACGAGCAGCCACCCGACGAACGCCAGCAGGCTGACCCACCTGCCGAGATACCACGGCCCGTCGAGGCTGGCGCCGGGGTCGACGAACCCGGTCACGACCCGCTCGTAGAGGCTCGAGGGGTCGCTCTCGACGACGAACTCGAGGGGGGCCGGCGTCCCGCTGCCGAGGAAGCCGGCGCTGTCGAGGGCGAGTATCACCGTCCCGGTGATGCCCTCCCACGCGACGACCAGCACCACGAACAGCCCGAACGCGAGGACGAGCGCGCGGCGTTTCGTCGCTACCGACAGCGACGCAGCGATGCCGAGACAGGTCCACAGCGCGCCGAACCCGACCGTCGCCGCCGCGAACCCGACCAGCCCGGCCACCGCGAGTTCGCCGTAGGGGTAGACGACGAGTCCGCCCGCGACGGCGACGCCGACGAGCAACGTTCCACCGACGAGGCCGACGCGGCTGGCGACTGTCCCCGCGACGACGTCCCAGCGGCTCACCGGCAGCGACAGCGTGAGCCGTATCGATCCGGACTCGCGCTCGCTGACGACGGCGTTGTACCCCAGCAGGACGCCGACCAACGGGACGACAGTCGTCAGTGACCCGCTCGCGTAGCCCGCAAAGCGGGCGGTCGTTATCGGGTCCGCGCCGAATACCGGGTAGAAGTACGCGACGCCGAGCAGGACCACCACGGGGAGCGCGAGCAGGAGCTTCGTCGACCGCGGCTCGACTGCCAGCGCGCCGTCCTGTCTGGCAACAACCTGCCAACTCATCGCCGCCCGCCCCCGGTGTACTCGACGAACATATCCTCGAGCGAGGCCTCCTCGGTCCGGAAGTTCAGGACGTCGATACCGGCCTCGTGGAGTTCGACGATCACCTCCATCTTCGCGTCGTTCCGACAGGTCACCGCAAGCACCTGCCCGTCCCGAACGGTCACCGTGTCGACGCCGGGGACGGTCCGGACCATCTCCGGGATGCCCGACCGGAGTTCGTCTAGCTGGACGAGGAGCTTCGTCCCGCCGCCAAGCGACTCGCGCAACCCCTCGATGGTGTCGACGGCGACCAACTCCCCCTGCTGGAGGATGCCGACGCGGTCACAGACGGCCTCGACCTGTTCGAGGATGTGGCTTGAGAAAAACACCGCCGCGCCGCGGTCGCGTTCCTCAAGCAGGATCGACCTGATGTCGGCGGCCCCGTTGGGGTCCAGTCCGGTCGTCGGTTCGTCAAGCACCAGCAGGTCCGGGTCGCCGACCAGCGCCATCCCGAGGACGAGGCGCTGTTTCATCCCCTTTGAGTAGTCGCTGGCCTGTCGCTGTGCCACGTCCCTGATGCCGACGCGGTCGAGTATCTCGACGGCGTCGTCGTCGGCGTCTTTCGACCGGATGGCGTACTCGACGTGCTGGAGGCCCGTGAGACGGTCGACGACGGAGTACCCCTCCGGGAGCACGCCGACCCGACTGCGGGCCGCGACGCCCTCCGATTGGCAGTCGTGGCCGAACATCTCGACCGACCCCTCGGTCGGCTTTGCGAAGTCGAGCAACATATTGATGAACGTCGACTTGCCCGCGCCGTTGGGGCCGAGGAAGCCGAACACCTCGCCCGCCTCGACCGTGAGGTCCACCCGGTCGAGCGCCGTCACTGTCCCGTACGTCTTCGAGAGACTGTCGGCCGTTATCGCTGCCATATCGTCCAGTACTACGGTGTCGTACAAAAGGGCATAAAGCACGTTTCACGGCTTGAAACGGTTCTCAAGCCGTGTCTCCGAACCCGAGAGCCACGACTGGCGCTCCCGGCGTCTCGGGTCGCGGACCGGACACTCGACCGGCCGGTCAGAACGTCCCGCCGTGGTCGTCGGCGCTCGCCCCGGTGTCGTCCACGGCCGACTCCGCGTCGGAGATAATCGCGTAGACGTGGATCGGGACCGCGACGATACCGACCATCAGGTAGTTCAGCGTCAGGAGGTTCACGACAGCGAGTTTCGTCCGGCCGACGTAGTAGTACGCCAGCGGGGACAACAGGATTCCGAGGACGATTGCGACGCCCTTGGACTTGTTCGCTATCGGCTGTCGGTCACGGCTCGTCTCGTCGGTGGAGGGGTGTTCGGTTGCCATCGTTGTCAGGTCGGCGGATGTTGTCGGGGACCGCCGCTACACTCGAGGGGACGGGCCGGACGGGCCTATATACTGCTCCCGCGTTTCACCGCGCGAAACACGGTCACCGTGGCCTTTACTTCTCGGCGCTACCACACCGACAACGTCCGACCGATGGCCCTCTCACTCACCCTCTTCGCCCTCCTGTTCGACGCCGCGGCCGTCGCCGTCCTCGGGTGGGTGACGTGGGTCGTCACCCGGTCGCCGGAGAAACCGAGCGCGAGACCGTTCGCCGCGCTGGCCGCGGCGTTGACGGCCTCGGCGCTGCTCATCGCCGTCACGACGCTCGCCGAGTTGGTGTCTCTCGACCCCGTCTCCGGTACCGCAGAACTGCTTCAACTCGCTGTCGCGCTGTTCATCCCGGGGATCTGGCTGGTGTACGTCCTCGGCTACGCCGGCCGCGGAACGGGGCTGACGCGGCGTCGGATAGCGATGCTCGCCGGCATCGGGCTCCCACCGCTGTTCGCCGCCGCCGCCCTCGGCGTCGGTTTCTTCGTCCTCGACCTCTCGCCGACGATGCTAGAGCCTATCGTCGTCCCGTTCATCGCCTTCGAGTTGTTCTACCTGTTCGGTATCTGGACGTACGCGGTGTACCTCCTCTACGGACTGGTCCGCCGGACGAACCGCGTCTCGGGCACGCAGGCGACGGCCATAATCCTCGGGGTCAGCGCGCCGTATCTCGTCCCGACGCTGGGTTTCGGGGCGCACCCGCTGGACGGCGTGACCCTCGGATTCCTGCTCTCGGGCGCGGTCCTCTTCGGGTCGGTGCGTCGCTACCCCCTCCTGACGGGCTTCCCGAGGACGGACTACGTCGCCCGAACGCGCGTCGTCGAAGCCCTCCAGGAGGCCGTCGTCGTCCTCGACTACGAGGACCACATCCTCGACGTGAACGAGACGGCGACGCGCCTGTTCGGCCGCGACCGCGGGGCGGTCCTCGGCGACCCGCTTCAGTCATTTCTCGATGGCCTCGACCACGCCGACCTCTCCCCGGGAGCGACGGGGACGGTTCGGCTCCGGACCACGCACGGGCGGCGACAGTTCCGGTACAGCGTCTCCGCCGTCGACGACGCCGCGACCGACGGCGACACCCCCGCCCGTCGCCCGGGCGCTCGTTCTCCGGGACGTGACCGACCAGCAGACCCGCGAGCAGCGCCTGACCGTCCTCAACCGCGTCCTCCGGCACAACCTCCGCAACCAACTGGACGTCGTCCTCGCCCACGCCGACCGCATCGAGGACGACCGGACGCGCGAGACTATCCGCGACACCGTCACGGACCTGCTTGAACTGGGCGAGACGGCCCGCTCGGCCGAGGAGGTGATGCGCGCCGCGGCCGACGCCCCGGAACGCGTCCCCCTCCCCGACGTGGTGGCCTCGGCGGTCGCGGACCACCGCGACCGTCCGGGGTCGGTCACCGTCGACTGCCCCGACTCCTTGTCGGTCACGACCCACCGGACCGTCGTCGAGGCGGCCCTCGACGAACTGCTTGACAACGCTTTCACCCACAGCGACCGCTCGGACCCGTCCGTCGAGGTCGGCGTCCGGGCGACCGACGACGCGGTGGTCGAGATAACCGTCGCCGACGACGGGCCCGG
>NZ_WPCA01000051.1 GCF_009741825.1 Halapricum sp. CBA1109 | reverse complement strand
GGGGGTTTCCTCGGGCCTTCGGCCCTGCGGGAACCCCCGACTCCAAAAACTTGGGGAAAAACATCTCGACCTCGCGCCTACGGCGCTCGGTCGAGTGAAACGGCGCTCCCGATGGTCGCGCCGTATGCTGGCTCTACCGCTTCCGCGACCGCACCGCTTCCGCGACCGCACCGCTTCCGCGACCGCACCGCTACCGCGACCGCACCGCTACCGCGACCGTACCGCTCCCGCACCACACCCTCCCCAGCCGACTCGCTGCGCTCGTCGTCCGCGACGCCGTCTCCAAACAGTGATGCTCGACGACGCGCGCCGGTTCGTGCACGTGAATCAGGAACGGGAATCGCGGAGTGAATCGGGAAGCGAGTCGGGCGTCTAAACCTTGGGAAGGACCTGATTCTCCAGTCCGGTCCACTCGCCGCTTGCCATCGCCGTCTCGACGTTTTCCGCGACGAGATTCGCCAACCGCTCGTGGTAGTCGGGCGTGTAGCCGGCGTTGTGGGGCGTGATCAGGACGTTCTCGAAGGTCCACAGCGGGTGGTCCGTCGGGAGCGGTTCCGGGTCGGTCACGTCGAGCACCGCGCCGCCGACGTGGTTCGCCCGGAGCGAGGCGACCAGCGCGTCGGTGTCGACGACGCCGCCACGGGCGACGTTGACGACTATCGCGTCCGGGTGAAGGGTCTTCAACAGCGCCCGGTCGAGCAGGTGTCGCGTCGTGTCGGTCAGCGGACACGCCAGTACGACCGCCGAGGCGTCGACGACCGCCGACTCCACCTCGTCGTAGCCGACGACGGTGTCGGCCGGGCCGCCCTTCTCCGGGGAGTGCCGGACCGCCGTGACGTCGACGTCGAACGGCGCGAGCCGTTCACATATCGCTTCGCCGATGGCGCCCATCCCGACGACGGTGACGCCGCCGCCGGCGAGTTCGTCGGTCCGGACGTTGCGCCACTCCCGGTTTCGCTGGCGGCGGCGCGCGTCGAACAGCCCCCGTGTCAGCGCCAGCAGGCCGCCGATGGCGTGTTCAGCGGCGTTTGAGGCGTGGACGCCCGCGGCGTTCGTGACGGTGACGCCGCGGCGCTCGAACGCCGACAGCGGCAGGTGGTCGTAGCCGGCGAACGAGCAGGCGAAAAGCGAGAGGTTCTCGGCCTCGGCGAGTAGGTCCTCGGTCATCGACTGACCGACGACCACGTCGCGTCGGCGATGGTGGTCCGCTCGTCGCGGCTGGTCGCACAGCGGACTACCGACGCCGTCGGCAGTCGCTCGCGGAGCAACTCGACGAGTTCGTCGGCCGGAAGTCCGTGTGGTTTCTGTCGGAACACCGCGATGGTCGGGCCGTCGCTCATAGACGCCGTTGTCGGTGCGCCGGCTTGGCTCTGTGGGTTCTCTCGGATCCGTCCGCCGCGGGAGGTGACCGGCCAATGGCGGGACATTCCGCCCGGGCCGAACCGGGGTGGCGGCGTGGGTACAGCGACGAGTCCAGTTCAGGTATTTTAAGCCCCGACGGGTCGGGGTAGGAGTATGGAACGCGTCGACGTTGCGATTATCGGCGGCGGGCCGGCCGGGTCCTCGGCCGCCAGAACCGCCGCCGAACAGGACGCAGAGGCGCTCGTCGTCGAGAAGGGTGTCCCGCGGGCCGACCGCGACGGACTCGGTCCCGATTCGACGGACGCCGCCGGAATGCTCGACTACTGGGTCGACCTGATGGGCTACGACCCCGAGGAGATACCCGACGAGATCATCCTGAGCGAACTCGATGGCGCGGAGTTCAACGGCCCCTCCGAATCCGCGACCATCCGCGACACCGGTATCGACTCCTCGTGGGACGGCTTTGGCTTTGCCTTCCACCGCGCCCGGTTCGACGATTGGCTCCGCGAGGAGGCCGAAGCCGCCGGCGCGAACTACCGAATCGGCACCAGCGTCTCCGGGGTCGACACCCGCTTCGAGAACGGCGACCCGGTCCACCGCGTCACGCTGGCCGACGGCGCGGAACTGGAAGCCGACGCGCTCGTCCTCGCCGACGGCCCCCAACGGACGGTCACAATCGACGCCCTCGACCAGTTTATGGCGCCGGACCGCTCGGTCGCGGAGTACATCGCGCCCGATACGGCAAACCACATCGCCTACCAGGAGCATCGCCGCATCCCCGAGGAGTTGTTCGACCCCGACCTCATCAAGTTCTGGTGGGGCGTGATGCCCGGTCACACCGCCTATCCGTGGATATTCCCGAACGACGACAACGTCGCCCGCGTCGGCCTCACGATGCCCATCGGGATGGACATCGACGATGTCGACGACCGCGAGGAGTACACCCTGCTCGACCCCGAGGACGACCAGATTCCGCCCGGGAAGGTGTACCTCGAACGCCTGCTCGACTGGCAGTATCCCGACTACGACCTCGAGGACTTCCCGCTGGTCGAGGACCGCGGCAAGCGCGGCGGCACCGAGGCCTACCCAATCTCCTCGACGCGACCCATCGACTCGCCGACGTACGCGAACGTCGCCGTCGTCGGTGGCGCGATGGGTGGCACCTCCGCCTTCCACGAGGGCGGGGACCACGTCGCGGTCCGGACCGGCAAGATAGCCGGCCGCCTCGCCGGTACCGACGCCCTCTCGCGGTACAACCACGAGTGGCGTGACGCCCTCGGCGACGAACTCCTGCGGAACGTGACGCTTGCGGAACTCGCCCGCGATATGGGGCCGAGCGACTGGGACGACACCTTCCGGACGACCCGCGAGATGCTGGATGCCGAGGGGTCGCGCTACCGGCAGGCCGCGATAGCGGGGCTCGATGGTCTCTCACTTTTGTTCCGCTACAAGTGGCTTCGCCGGCAGTTAGCCGACGGCGACTACGTCCAGTTACACGAGTCCGAGTACGCGCTCTGAGGACCGCAAGCACTTACCGCCGGGGCGGCAAGGTGGAGATGCGTACCATCAGTCCCCGCCCGAGCATCCCCACAGTGGGGCGATGACAGCGCGGCGAACCCAGGTACGCGACATACCCGCGCTTGCGGCACACGCCGCTTGTGCATCCGGTCGTCCGTAGGACGACCCGCGCTCCCGGCTTGCGCCGGTCGCGCACTTGGTGGCACGGAGTGCCACCCGGCTCGGCGGTTTCACCGCCTCGCCAACTGACGGCCCGCAGGGCCGTCCGCCCGCCACGAGGGTTTCCCGGCTGACCCGGCACGCCGCCTGGGATGATGTCGGTCGTTAGTGTCGCGGGCGTACATTCCACGCTCCGAGAGCGTCCGCTGTGTCCAGCCAAACACTCAAGAATCGCGTGCGCCTACGTCCAGTATGGCGACGATCGAGATCGACGACGACGTCTACGAGGCGCTGCAACTCCCGGAGGGAGAGAGATCGTCGGCGATGAAGCAGGAGCTGGCAGTCTCGCTGTACGCCCGTGGCGTACTCTCGTTCGGAAAGGCACGCGCGTTGGCGGACCTGTCGAAACGGGAGTTCCACGAACTCCTCGGCGAGCGTGAGATCACTCGCCACTACGGGAAACAGGAACTCGAAGAAGACCTCGACTATGCCGAGTGATGCGCTCGTCGTCTCGGACACCTCTCCGCTTCTGAATCTCGCGCTTATCGACCGCCTCGACCTTCTCGAAACACAGTTTCCCGAAATCGTCGTCCCTCGCCAGGTCTGGAACGAACTCACAGAGGGCGAAGAAGGCCTGGAATCACTCCGAGAGTTGCGCGACGACGATTTCTTGCGCATCGTCGAAGTGGAGCGCTCGGATCTGTTCGTCGAAGTCGCTCACGATCTGGACCTGGGTGAGACAGCGGCAATCTGCTACGCAGTCGAACACGACGTCGACCTCGTTTTGCTCGACGAACGGGACGGGCGACGCGTCGCCCGGAGACACGACCTGGACGTTACTGGTGTCGTCGGTGTGTTGCTCCGCGGAGCAAAAAACGGTGAGGTAGAACTTGCGAACGAACTTGACGCCCTCCGTGAAGCCGGGTTCTGGATCTCCGACGAGCTATACTCACGGGCCCTCTCAGAGGCAGACGAGTAGCCCGAACCCTCCAGAGAAGAGCTGTCGAGTTGCTGTTTCACTTCCACCGAGCCTACTAGTAGAAACTCGCCCGGTAGTGTCGCGGGCGTACATATCAGAACTAGCGGAGATACGTCTCTATCGAGTCGACGACGCTGTCCACGAACTGTTCCGTGACTCGTCCCTGCCACGCGATGAGATCCTCGCTTCGTGGAGAGTGGACTGCCCACGGCGAGACGAACGACTCTCGGGGGACGCCACCGACCTCCCAGATATCGTCCCGGAGCGGGAGCGAGTCGTCGTATTCCTTCGTGGAGATGGCAACCGCGACGTGTTGCTCGCCGGCGAACGGGTGGGTGCTGTTGTTCACGACGAGCCACGGTCGCTGGCGGTCGGTGCCGAGTTTGAACGGGTCTACACTCCGAACGACATCGCCGCGTTCCGACTCCATCGATTACCCGTCCCCGCTCGTATCCTGCTCGCTGGGGTGGGGTCGATCTGGTGCGACAGCGTCCCAGTCTTCCGAATCGATGCCACCGTCAGCGTCGTCGAGCCGGCTGCTCACGTCGTGGAGATCGTAGGCGGCGGCGACACGCTGTTCGTCTTCTACGATTGCCCAGTACTGGCCACGGTGACGGACGAGGTCACGCTCTTTCAGTCGCGTGAGCGCAGTGCCGACCGTGTTCGGGTCTTCGTCGATAGCGGTTGCGATCTCTGATCGGGTGAACGCTGCGTCCCGATTCGTGTGGAGATACGTGATCACCTGTTCGGGCACGCTCGGCCCTGCTGGCAAGTCCCCCGATTCGAACTCGTCGATGCTCACGGGCATACTGTGATATTGAAGTGCTGACGTGATGAATGTACTGCCGTACTCCGAGTACGTACTTACTAGTAGAAACTCGCCCGGTAGTGTCGCGGGCGTACATTTCCGGACGCGTATCAGCCCCCCTGAGGGGATACGACGAGTACCGCTGTACGCCTGAAATCGGCTACTCGCACGAAAATACCCAAAAGATCACCTCCACCAAAGTGTATAAGTGAAATGACAGAGATGTGTTAGCCGAAGATACGTATCGGAGCACAGGAATCACTATGGCTGTAATTCCACAACCTGTCGTCGGCGTCGCAGCGCTCGCCCTCGTTGCCATCGGTGTGTACCTCGCCTACGAGGCACTCGGGAACCTACAGAAGGGCTGGACTATCAGGCAGAGCGATCCGGTCGGTGCAGGGGAGGTCGAGTACGAGGATGGCATCGTCGAGGTCCAAGGGACCGTCGAGCAACTCGAAGACGAGTTGCTCACCACGAAGTACACCGACACACCTGCGGTGGCCTACGACTACAGGGTCAAAGAGCACGAGGAGAACCGCCCTGGTGACAGTGGGGCCGAGTGGCAGACCGTCGACAGCGGCACGGAGACCCAGCCGTTCTACGTGACCGACGAGACCGGGAGCGTGGCCGTCGATCCGGACGGGGCGACCATCTCGCTAGACACGGAGCAGGTCTCGGGCGGTTCCGAGATAGATATCGGTCCGGTGGACGCCTCGACGGGGAAAAATACGAGGGTCTACTGGCACCTGACGATCAGGTCCACATCTTCGGTCAGAAGCGTACCGCCCAGCGAGACGGTCCGGGTGATGAAAAGCATTACATCGGCGACGGTGGGGAGACGGCGGCGTTCACTATCTCCGATACGACGGAAGGCCGGACGGTGATGCGGTTCCTGGGTAGGGGCATCGGGTTGGTGGTGTTCGGGCGTGGCCGCCCTCGCAGTGGGGGCCGTCCTGTCGCTCGTGTTCATCGGGCAACTCGAATTCGCTGACCTCCCTTTCCTGTGGACCGGCCTACTGGTACCGTTCGGTCTGTAACGAGTATCTCGCAATCCCAGTGTGTCGAGCTATCAGTCTATCTTCTCCCGGCAGTGTCGCGGGTATGCCAAGTGACCACCCCGAAGGATAGCAGCTCCGCTGGCATCTCCCGCTGAGATATGGGTTCCCGCAGCGAGTTCCTATCACCGTATTCGCGGGCCAGTCGAGTGTGATGCTCACACGGGCAAGGTTTCGTCGGCAGACCGGACGGAAACGGACCACGTCACTCGTGAGTCGCTGTCCCACGAAAGCCGAGTAATCGAAGGCCGTTCAGCGAGACGATGACCGTCGAGCCCTCGTGACCGATCACTGCGAGCGGGAGCGGGATCCCTCGGAGAAGGATCGTCCCGACCATGAGGGCAATCGCGCCGAACGCGATGGCGAGATTGATCGTGAGCGTCCGGCGGGTTCTGCGTCCGAGACCGAGGACGTAGGGGATCTTGCTGAGGTCATCGCCCATCAGGACCACGTCAGCAGTGTCGAGGGCGACGTCGGTTCCCGCGCCGCCCATCGCGATACCGAGGCTTGCTGTGGCGAGCGCTGGCGCGTCGTTGACGCCGTCGCCGACCATCGCCACGTTCTCGTGTCGCTCGACCAGTTCCTCGATGGTCGCTACCTTCTCCTCGGGCAGCAGTTCCGCTTGCACCTCGTCGATGCCGACTTGATCGGCGATTCGCTGTGCGACGCGTTCGTTGTCTCCGGTTAACATGACGATGTGTTCCACGCCCAGCGAGCGGAGGTCGGTGATCGTCTCGGCCGCGTCAGGGCGAACGGTGTCGGTGAACGCGAGCCATCCCAGGACGCTGACATCGTTGTGGCGCTCTCGGGCGACGAGGACGCTCGTTTTCCCGTCTTCCTCTAACGTTTCGAGGCCATCGAGGCCCGGTTCGAGACCATCTACCGTTGTGTCTCCGAGAACAGTCCGGAAGTAACTACGATTCCCGATGTGGGTGATTTGCCCGTCGACATCCGCTTTGACCCCTTTCCCGGCGACTGACTGGAACCGATCCGCGGCAGGGACATCGAGTGATCGGGCCGCTGCCGCCCTCACGGTCGCCCGAGCGAGGTGGTGCTCCGAGCGGGACTGCACCGCGGCCACGATGGAGAGCAGTTCGTCCTCGGTCAGTGTCTCCTCGCCCATATCGTCACGGACGAACACGTCGGTCAACTGCGTGTCGCCCTGTGTGAGTGTCCCGGTCTTGTCGAAGGCGACCGCGTCGATGCGTGCCGCTGTTTCGACGTGTTCGCCGCCCTTGAACAGCACGCCTTGTCTACCACCGGAGGCGATCGCCGAGAGGACTGCCGCGGGCGCGAGATGATGACTGCACACGGCGACGCGGCGACCATGAGCGTCATCGCGCGGTAGAACGTCCCCGTGAATTCGCTCCCGAATGCGACTGGCAGTGCGATAGCCGTGATTGTGAGTGTGAACACGCCGAGGACGTACGGCTGTTCGAGCCGGTCGATGAGTCGCTGTGTCGGAGCCTTTTCGCTCTGCGCTCGTTCGACCATATGGATGAGGCGACTGATCGCCGATTCGTGGGCCTGCCGTGTGACTTCGACCTCGAGGCTTCCGCTCTCGTTGATCGTGCCACCGAACACCTCGTCGCCGGGTCCCTTCGTGACGGGGACGGACTCGCCCGTGAGCGACGCCTGATCGACCGTCCCTTCCCCGGACGTAACGATGCCGTCCAGCGGAATCCGATCACCGGGGCGGACGACGAACACGTCACCGACGGCGACATCGTCGATGGGGACCGTGACTTCTTCCCCCTCACGCAGCACCTGCGCTCTGTCCGGTCGCATCTCGACGAGTGATTTGATCGCCCGGCGCGAGCGACCGATAGCGTAGTGTTGGAGCGTGTTCGAGAGGGAGAACAGAAAGAGGAGCATCGCACCTTCGAACGGGGCCCCGATAGAGAGTGCACCGAGTGCGGCGACGATCATCAACAGGTCGATATCGACCGCGCGGTGACGGAGCGTCTGGATTGCACCCTTGAGTCCGTACCACCCACCGAAGACGTACGCGACGCCGTAGCCGCTCCACACGAGGAGCGGAGGGCCGCCGAGCCACCCCGTCAGGAGACCGGTCATCATACCGACCAGCGTCAGACCGACGAACAACCCCTCCCGTCCGAGCGCCGAGCGTGTGGTCACCTCGTCGGTGTCAGTATCGCGCTCGTCCTGAATCGAAACGTTACGGCCGCGGATCGTGTCTCGAAGCCGTTCCTCCGAAGTGACGCCCTCGTCGTAGCTGATTCGAGCGCTACCCGTCCGGAACGAGACCTCGACGCCGTGGACGCCGGGTGTATCACGAAGCTGTCGTTCGAGGGCTCGCGCTCCCGCTTCGCCACGACCGCCGCGTCGTTCGATCCGAACAGTACACGTCGATAGCGGAGGGGATTCAGTAACGGTCACGTGAGCTCTCCGTTCCGTCTCTGTTTGTATCGTAGGTACGTCACTGTGTCCTTGTCTGCTGCCTGTGAGCGAACGCTCTCGACCGTCCGGTGCGCTCTGATCCGGAAACCCAGCTGATGGTTGTCATTGGTATCTGTGCTCGGCGGGTGACTGTTTCGGTGACATACAGTTTCCATTTCACCCGGCTACTAGTAGAAACCTTGTTGTATCGCGGGCGTACGTGCTTGTATGCTGCGGAGTATCCCCGCTGTGATTTTGAGACCCCCGAGCCGGCGGTAACTGCCGCCTCGACGTTCTGAGTCACACCTCCGACACCCCGTGGCCGGGCGATGTCAGGGACCATCAGTCGGTGCCTGTCGTCGCTTGGACAGCGCAGTCCAGTCGCCACGAGGGAGTGTCCGGAATCGACGCTTGCCCCGAGATTAACACATATATCCGACGACCATATACCCGCTCAACAAATGCAATTCTGTGACGAGTGTGGGTCGATGATGCACACGGAGGGCGACACGTGGGTGTGTCGCGACTGTGAGAACGAGGCACAGCGGGACGCACACGCGGAGGCAGCGATGACCACCCAGGACGGCCAACGGGACGACGGGACGCCCGCCGTGGCAGACGCGACCCGAGACGCCACCGAGACGATGCAAGAACCCTGTCCGGCCGGAGATTGTGACAGCGACCGGGCCTACTACGAGATGCTGCCGAAGCCGGGTGGCTCCTACGAGGTTCGGCTGTTTACCTGCGTCGAGTGTGGCCACAAGTGGCGCGAGTCCTGACGGCGCGTCTCCCGACCCCGCCGCGTACGTATGCACAGGCCGCCGAGAGACGAAATCGAATTTGCCGACATCAGTCTCCAGTTGGTCGTCTCACTGGCAGCACCCGGTCCGTGAGGAGTGACCGTCGTTCTCGGTCTCTCTGGGTCCAGTCGTCGACTCTCCCCGAAAGCGTCGCGGGCGCTCTCACTCCTCGCCGCGGCCGACGAGGCGCTCCCACAGCGACCGCGAGGACGGCCGTTCGGCGAGCAACACCGGCGTTTCTAGGGACTCGATAGTGTCGAACACCGGCGACCCGCGGACGATGCGCGAGAGCAGGCCGCGCTCGGTCGCGCCGAGGACGACGAGGCTGTACTCCCCGCCGACTCGCGTGAGGACGGACTGGATGTCGCCGCTCTCGACGCGGATTGTCGCGTCGCCGAGGTCGCGTTCGGCCGCCCATTCTGTGAGGAACGCCTCTCCGTCCGCCTCGCCGCCCTCGTCGACGGCGTGCAACAGCGAGATGTCGGCGTCGGCGGTGTCCCGGAGCGCACGGGCGACTTCGGCCGAGAGGTCCGAGGAGCGACCGCCGGCGGTCGGGACCAACACGTCCGAGATGTCGACCGTCTCGCCGTCGAGGACGAGGAAGTCACACGGCAGGTCGTGGGTCAGTTCGTCGAGGGTGGACTCGGCGCGCCCGCCGGCGAGTTTCGTCCCGCCGTAGCCCATCACGACCGTGTCGGCGTCGTTCGAGCGCGCGGCGTCGAACACCTCCTCGAACCCGCGGTGTGAGAGGATGGTCTTCGTCTCGACGGGCACGTCGAAGGCCGTGGCGTCCTCCTTTGCGGCCTCCAGCAGCGACTCCGAGGAGTCGTCGATCCGCGCCCGGTTCTCGGCGGCGGTGTCGAGCGCCGTCTGGTCCGGGACGGTGACGATGTGGGTTGCGAGAACGCGCCCACCCTCGTGTTTGGCGAGGGCGCTGGCGAGCGTGATCAGCGCACCCTCGGTCCGGGGGTTGGCCAGCGCGACCATGATCGTCGGGCCCTCGGTACCGGTCGGCGCGACGGCGTCCGCGGCGTCGACGACCCGGTCGGGCAACTCCGCTTCGCGGTCCTGGATGTACTCCGAGAGGACGCCCTTGCGGTCGGTCTTCTCCCGGGCGTAGAGGAAGTACCACACGACGGCGGCGACGACGAACGCCCCCGAGAGGGCGATTTCGATACTGTCCATAAAGGCGACGAGGCCGAGCGACAGGACCGCCCCGAGGATCGGCGTGATCGGGTACAGCGGGACGGTGAAGTCGGGATCGTACTCGGGTACGTCGGCCTCCCGGAAGACGATCAGGCCGACGTTCAACAGGGCGTAGACGATCAGGTGGAGAACGCTCGCGGCCTTGGCGAGCGTCTCGACGTCCCGTCCGAGAGCGGCGATGAACACGACGATGAGCGCGCCGGTGACGAGGATCGACCGGTAGGGCGTCGCGTAGTTGGGGTGGATCTCGTTGAGCCAGTTGGTGACGATCTTGTCCCGACCCATCGCGAAGTTGATCCGGGCCGAGGCGAGGATCGAGGCGTTCGCCGAGGAGGCCGTCGCCAGCAACGCGCCGGCGGTCATCACCGCCCCTGCGGCGGCCGCGACGCCGCCGATGGGTCCGAGCGAGGCGGGGAACGCGACCTCGGCGGCCTGTGCGACCGGGGCGTCCTGACTGAGTTCGGGCCACGGCACCACGCCCAGCATCGTCGTCACGAGGACGGCGTAGATGACAGTGACGAGGGCGACGCTCCCGATGATGGCGATGGGGAGGTTCCGCCCGGGGTTTTTCAGTTCCTCGGCGACGGTCGCGATCTTGGCGTATCCCAAAAAGGAGACGAACACCAGCGCCGTCGCGGGGAGGATCGCACCGGTCCCGTACGGCGTGAGGCCGCCGTTGCCGGTCAGTGTCCCGTAGTCGAACGAGAAGAAGCCGGCGACGGCGAAGACGGTGAGAATCGACAGCAGGATGGTGACGATGACAGTCTGGACGCTGCCGGTCTCCTTCGCTCCGATGTAGTTGACGCCGACGAACGCGAGGCCGGCGAACAGCGCGCCGACCTGTATCGGGTCGAGGAACGCGACTTCCGGCAAGGGGACGAACGAGACGAGGTATTGGCCGAAACCGATGCAGTAAAACGCCGAGGCGAAGGCGAGTCCCATCCAGTCGCCCATCCCGGCGATGGAGCCGAACATCGGCCCGAGGGACTTGTTGATGTAGTAGTAGCCGCCGCCGGCCTTGGGCATCGCCGTCCCCAACTCGGAGACGGAGAAGGCGTTGACCATCGCGATGATCCCGCCGACGACGAACGAGACGACGACGATGGGGCCGGCCTCGTTGGCGGCGACGCCAGGCAACACGAAGATGCCGGCACCGATCATCGTCCCGATGCCGATGGTCATCGCCGAGACGAGGCCGAGGTCCTTCGCGAGTTCCTCGTCACCCATCGGCGGTGTCTTGTCTCGGCAGCGCGATCACCGGCCGGTCCGCCTCCGTGGCGAGCTTCAGCGAGTAATCGCCCGAGAGGAACTGCACGAGACGGTTTCCGCCCCGCGAACGGTAGGCGACGGCGGTGGCGTCGACCTCCTCGGCGGCGTCGAAGATGGCTTCGACGACGTCCCGGGCGTAGGCCGTGTGGTCGTCGGCGTCGGGGAAGACGGTCCTCACGGCCGCGTACGTTTCTTCGGCGATATCTTCGGACTGCTCGACGGGCGTCTTGTCCGGGGAACCCTCACCCTTCTCGACGACGTGGAGCGCCGTCACGTGGTCGGGGCCGTACGGTTCGAGCGCGTGTGCCGTCGCCAGCGCGTCCTCCTCGTTGGCGACCGGCAGGAGTACGTGGCCGAGCAGCTCCGTCTCCGCGTCGACACTGGTCATAGCGACCCCTACGACCGGTATCTGTTAAAAAGTACCCGTCTCCACCCCCGTCTTCGCCGGCGAGTTCATATCTGCCACCCGTGACCTGTGTCCAGCCTTCGTCTCGTCACTCCGTGGGAAGACGTGACGGCGCCCGGGGACGAACGCGACCGGGTCGGGGCTGTCGACTCGGTGTCGTCCGCGTCGCCGTGGGACACATCAGCCGCTCACGCTCCGGTCGACCAGTGCCACCGGTCGTCAGCGGTCGACGGACTCGCCGGCGACGAGGCCGTGGGCCGTCGGGAGCCCCCAGTCGTAGCTGATGGCGACGATTCGGGTCGAGACGACCAGTCCGGCACACAGCGCTGCGGCGGCCGTCCCGGACCACCCGAGGACGCTCGCCGCCCAGTAGGCACTGGCGCCCAACACCGCGCAACTGGCGTAGAAGTCCTCGAAGAGGATAAACGGCGAGCGACCCAGCAACAGGTCCGCCAGCGCGCCGCCGCCGACAGCGTTGATGACCGCGACGGCGACGACGCCGAATCCTGACAGCCCCGCACCGGTGGCGACGATGGACCCTGCGACGGTAAAGGCCGCCAGTCCGATGGCGTCGGCGTACAGCGTCCCGGGGTGGTCCTCGGGGGAGTCAAGCGCGACGCTCAGCGCGATGGCCAAGCCGACGCCGACCATCCCGAGACCGACCTCCAGCGGCGACTGGAGGACCAGCGGCGTCCGGTCGACCAGCAGGTCCCGCGTCGCGCCGCCGGCGAACGCCGTCGTCAGGCCGACGACGGTGACGCCGAAGACGTCGAACCGCTCGTGGATTCCCTTGCTCGCGCCGACCAGCGCGAACGCGACGAGGCCGACGGCGTTCATCACCGCGAAGGGGTCGACGGGAGTCACTACGTGGCAGTTTCCGCGGGTGAATATGAGGCGTCGGCTCGCCCCCTCTGTGGGAAGTGTTCGCGTTCCTCAGCCGCTGATCTCCTCGAACAGCGCCAGCGCGTCGAAGAGGTCGCCGGCGTCGCCGTCGCCGTCGAAGTCGAACGCTGCGACGTTGTCCTGCACCGCGTCGCTGTCGCCGTACTGGAAGTACGTCAGCGCGTCGAAGAGGTCCGTCGCCCCGTCGCCGTCGATGTCCTCGAAGCGGCCGTCGCCGTCGGTGTCGACGGCGTGGTTCCCGGTCCCCGGCAGCGAGGGCTGGCCGTTCAGCGCGGCGACCGATACATCGGCGTTCAGCCGCGCGTGATCGTGATACACCAGCTCGTACCGCGTCGAGTCGTACTCGGCGTACAGCTCGAGTGCCGTCGCGTTCGTAGTGTCGACCAGCGCCGCCGCGTCCGCGCGGTCGAACTCGACGGTGACGGTGTCGCCGCCCTCATAGCGGGCATCGACGGGCGCGATGCGGTCCCCGCCGGGCGCGCGGAGCCAGACGGAGCCGTTCAGACCGTCGAAGCCGTCGGGCGCGGTAACGTCGACGGTCAGCGTCTCGCCGTAGACGGCGGTGCTGGCCTCGCCCGTCGCGTCGACGCGCTGGATGTGGCCGTCACGCTCGGGGCTGACGGGCGTGTTGTTCTCGACGTACTCGACGGCCGCCGTCCCGTACAGCGTGAGGTCCTCGCTCACGGTTGGCTGTTCGGTCATCGTCCAGTTGTAGTCGAAGACGCTCCAACCGGACATATATGAGTTGAGCGTCACGTCGTAGGTCTCGTTGTCGCCGACAGGGTCGCCGTTCACGTGGACATCCCGCACCTGCCGGGTGGCGTTCTCGTGGGGGACGTACTCGTAGGTGACGCCGGAGACCTGCAGGGCGGCCTGAGCGCCGTACCGCTGGCCGTCGTCGCTCTCCAAGGTGGTCACCTGACTCGCCAGCAACTGACGGAGTTCGGCGCCGTCCAGTTCCTTCGTGACGAGAGTGTTCCCGAACGGCAGCGAGGTGTAGATGTCGTCGTAGGTCACCTCTCCGGGGCCGAACACGAAGCCGCCGCGGATGCCGCCGGCGTTGGTCAGCGCCACGTCGGCACCGCTTTTCGCGCGGAACGCGTCGGTGACGAGGTTCCCCCAGCGGGTCTCTTCGTTGTAGTTCCCGAACGTCGAGTTCAGCGCGACGGTCGTTTCGCCGGCCACCGTCGAGAGGAACCGGCCCCGGGAGTCGTTGACGTACGACCGGACGCCCTCGTCGACCGGCGAGTCCTCGCCGACGCCGAGGAGACGGCCGTCGTCGAACGCGACGCCGTCCTCGCCGACGGTGAGGTTGAGTTCGCCGACGAACGCGGCGTTGCCGGCGGCTTCGGTGATGACCGCGCCGTCGGTCACCTGCGGCGGGTACTCGACCTCGTCGTCGCCGGTCACGATCACGTCGATAGCGTCGGTCTCGCTCGCGAGTTCCTTCGACTCGGGGACGCCGACGTGGGCCGCCGCGACGACGACGTCCACGTCGTGGTCGGCCTTGAGGTCGGCCGCAATGCGCTGGCCGACCGTCGAGAAGTCGGCGACATCGTAGCCGGCCGCCTCGAAGTCGACTGCCGTCTTCGTCTTGATCGCGTCGTCGACGAGGCCGACGACGCCGACCCGGACACCGTCCCGTTCGACGACGGTGTAGTTCTGCGTGCCGGGCACCGTCTCACCGTCGTCGGTGACGACGTTCGCCAACAGCCACGGGAACTCGCTGGCCGCGCTGTAGTTTTCGACCGGGTCGAAACCGAAGTCGAGGTCGTGGTTGCCGACGACCTCGGCGGCGGGACCGATCCTGTTCAGCGCCTCGACGGGCACCGTCCAGTTGCTCACCGGCGAGAGCGAACTCGGCGACAGTTGGTCACCGCCGCCGATCAGCACTGTCGGGTTGTCGTGGGCCGCCCGTCGCTCGCCGATGGTTCCGGCGAGCCGTCCCATCGTCGTCGGGTCGGAGGCGGCGGTCTGGACGTCGTTGTACGAGAGTATCGTCAGCGTCGTGTTCTCCTGTCCGGACGCCGCCGTTCCGGTCCGGTTGTCGGATGCCGTCGGCCGGTCGTCCGCGGTTGGTGTCGTCGCGTCACCACCGCCGCCGTCCGCCGCGGCGACGGGCGCGCCAGCGGGACCGCGCTGGCGACGACGAGCAGTACTACCATCAATGTCAGTCTCTGTCGATCCATCTCGTCGTACTCCACCACCGGACTGCTGTTTACGCTGACTATGACGCGGATTTTGCCGAACGTATCTCAGGGAAGCCGTTCGCAGCCGCCCGGTCGGCTACCGTTGGCACTATTTCACACACCACATCGGGATGGCTCGACAGAAAGCACTTTATCGGTTCTCGTGTAACCGCGGGTAGATGGACGAACGGACGCGAGAGTATCTTCGTGGGCGCTTTGGCGATTTCTACCGGCGGAGCGAACTGACCCCGCCGCCGGACGCCAACGAGCGCGAGTGGGGGTTCATCCCCTGGACGGAGGGGCCGGGCACGACGATGGTTCGGCACCGCTCGCTGCTGGATCTGGGGGCGCTGGAGGAGTTTCTGGGCCGCAAACGGCCCCGCCACGTCTACTTCTCGGCGGGCCGGTACGACGACCCCGGCGCGAACACGATGGGCGAGAAGGGATGGCGCTCCTCGGACTTGGTCTTCGACCTCGACGCCGACCACCTCCCGTCGGTGACGCTCGGCGAGGACAGCTATGCCGAGATGCTGGCGAAGTGTAAGGATGCCCTCCTGCGCCTGCTCGACTTCCTAGAAGACGACTTCGGCTTCGAGGACCTGACGGTGGTGTTCTCGGGCGGCCGTGGCTACCACGTCCACGTCCGGGACGCGGGGATTCAAACCTTAGAGAGCGAGGCGCGCCGGGAGATAGTCGACTACGTCCGCGGCATCGGGCTGGACTTCGATGCGCTGGTCAGCGAGGAGGCCGTCGGCGGGACCGCGGGCCGGAAGAGCCCCGCCCAGAAGCGGACGCTCTCGACGACCGGCGGGTGGGGGCGGCGCGCCCACCGCCACATCGTCGCCTTCGTCGAGGAGTTGCTGGCGATGGACGAGGCCGACGCCCGCGAGCGACTCCAAGCGTTCGACGGCATCGGCGAGGGGAAGGCCTCGGCGGCGCTGAACGCAATGGGGACCAACACCGACCAGATCCGGCGGGGCAACATCGACGTCCACCCGGCGTTCGTCCAAGTGGCGAACGTCCTGGTCGCCGAGGCCGTCGCCGAGGACAACGCGCCCATCGACGAACCAGTGACGACGGACACGAACCGCCTCATCCGGCTTCCCGGCAGTCTCCACGGCGGGAGCGGACTGGCCGTGCGCCGCCTCGACCGCGGGGACATCGAGGCGTTCGACCCGTTGGTCGACGCCGTCCCGGAGACGTTCCGGGGGTACGACATCGCCGTCGAGGTGACGGAGGGCGGGACGGTCGAACTCGACGGCGACAGCTTTAATTTGGAGGACGGAGTGCACACTGTACCGGAGTACCTCGGCGTGTTCCTGATGACGCGTGGGCGCGCCGAGAAAGCACCAGAATAGTATGGACGTCGACGAACTCCAGTCGGTACAGAGCCGCGAGCGCCAGACCGATAGCCTCCAGCAGCTGCGCGAGAGCTTCTATCAGGAGGCAAGCGAGTACATCCAGCAGCTGCGCGAGGCGCGCGACGACGCCGCCGAACGGGCCGACGATCCGTGGAACAGCCCGGAGGTGTCACAGCTCAGCGACGAGATAGACACGGCCGAACAGACCGTCGAGGCCATCTACGACCGCCGGACGGGCAAGATAGTGAAGAAGGCCTCGCTGGCGGCCGCGGGGATGCCGACCGAGGAGGACGGCCTGACCGCCGAGGAGCGGACGCTGTTCGAGTCGCTGGTCGAACAGATCGAGGCCAACCGCGAGCACGTCCTCGACAAGGTCGCCGGCGAGGTCGCGCCGGACAGTCCGCCGACCGGCGCGACGGAGACGACCGGGAACGCGGCGGAACCGACTGATCGACCCGCGCCGTCCCCGGACCCCGATCCGTCCGCGGATGCCGCCCCGTCGCCGGACACCGACCGAGCGTCCGAGCAGTCGGCAGCGTCCGACTCCGACCCGTCGGATCCCCACTCGCCGCCGGACCAGTCCTCGGACATCCCGGCGGCGGACCTGATGGGCGACGGCGAGTCGGCCGA